>NZ_VICD02000076.1 GCF_006546735.2 Marilutibacter maris
CCCTACCAGTGCAGCGGGCGCTGCGCGAGGGCGTGGGCGAGGCGCTGGCACAGCGCGCGGGCGTCGGCCTCGGGCAGGAAGCGGATCCGCAGCGGCGGCGCCATCGTGCCGGCGCCGGCGGTGTCGAGCTTCAGCGTCGCGGTGCCGAAGTGGCGGTCCAGCGGCGTCCGCACCAGTTGCAGCGCCTGCAGCTTGTCGATCTCGGCGAAGCGCCAGTGCCGGCTCCACCAGCCTTCGCGTACCGCGACCAGCTCCTCGCCCAGCGCATAGCCGATCCGCCGCGCGAGCTGGCGCGCCTTGAATGCCGCCACCGGCAACCACAACAGAACCAGCAGGCCCCAGCAGCCGAACCGCCAGCAGGCGAGTGCCGTCAGCAGCAGGGTGATCGGCAGCGAGGGCAGGAACAGTCGCCACCAGGCCACGTCCGGCACTGCCCGCCACGCCAGCGCGGTCCAGCCTGCCTTCGGCAGCAGGTGATCGACCAGCGCGTCGCAGGCGTCCGGCGTCGCGATCGGGGCCAGCTCGCGCAATGCGCGTTGTTGCTGGCTGTGCGCGGAGACCGCGGTGTCGACGTCCAGGCTGCGGCGGCGGAACAGCCGGTGCAGCAGGCTCTCGCGCAGGGTCCAGGACTGGATGCGACGGCGCGGCACGCTGGTGCGCCAGCGCGCCAGCAGGCCTCGTTCGACGGTCAGCCGCCGGCCACGCTCGCTGAGGGCGAAGCCGTGGAACTGCAGCAGCGCCAACGCGATCGACAACAGCCGCACCAGCACGATCAGCGCCAGCAGCACCATCGCCGCGCCGATCGCGTAGTCGACCGCGCCCAGGTGATGGTTGTCGGCCCAGACCGCGGCCACGCGCAGGTCCTGCTCGGCCTGCTTCTCCAGGTAGTCCTCGACCGCGTCCTCGGGCCCGAACTGGCTCAGCGCCGCCATCGCCGCCGCGACCACGACCATGCCGCGGTTGGAGATCAGGCCCAGCCGCACCAGCTCGCCCAGTGGCAGCGTCAGCAGCGGCCGGGGCGCGGCCTCCCGGGATTCCTCCGCCGCGCCGTCGACGGCGCGGCCGCGCTGGCGGATCAGCACTTCCAGCGCGAGCGCGTCGCCGAGCTTGAGCACCCGCATCTCCGCCTCCGGTTTCTGTCCGCCGGCCGACTCCAGCCGCACCTCGGCGACACCGAACACCCGGTGCAGCAGGGTCTGCTGCAGCGCCACGTTGTGGATGCGCGCGAACGGGATCACCCGCAGGCTGCGCTCCAGCCGCCCGCTGCGCACCACCAGGGCGTCGTCGACGATCCCGTAGCGGTAGGTGAAGTACTGCCACAGCGACAGCGCGACCAGGACGCCGACGCCGACCAGGCCCCACAACTGGTACATGTGGCCCTCGCCCCTGCCGAACAGCAGCATCAGGGCGAGCGGCACGATGAACGACTTCAGCTGCTGGGCCAGCACGAACAGCCACGACATCGGGTGCAGGCGCCGGTCGGCGTCCTGCGCGGTCGCGTCCGGTGCCGCCGGCGGCATCGGCGTCGGCACGGTTGCGGGCTCAGTCGTCATCGTGGTCGATCTGGCGGCCGAGGTGGTCGCGCAGGGCTTCGGCGTCGTCCAGGTCGAGGTTGGGGACGCTGACCGAGCTGTGCGCGGTGCCGGCGGTGTGCACCACCAGGGTCGCCAGCGCGCGGCGCCGCTGCAGCGGACCGCGCCTGAGGTCCAGGTGCTGCACGCGGGTGGTCGGCACCCGGGTCTCGCGCTGCCACAGCCGGCCGCGCCGCACCGCGAGTCCGTGGCCGTCGAGGCGCCAGCGGGTGAAGCGGTGGTTCTTGTGGCCGAACCAGACGCCGAACAGCGCCGCCGGCAGCGCAATCGCGGCGATCGCCGCGATCAGCACGTACAGGCGCGGCCACTGGTCGATCTCGCTGGCGGCCACCAGCCCGGCCACGCTGCCGGCGATCAGGCCCAGGCCGCCGAACGAGATCGCGCCGCCGAGCAGGAACAGCGGGCGCGCACGCGCGGGCAGGGGATTCCAGTCCCGGGGTTCCGGTACGGGGGCGGGGTCGTGTTCGCGATCGAAGGCGGTTTCGGCGGGCGTGTTCATCGGTCGGTGGGGTGGGCGGGCTCGTGTTCGACGTAGGCGCGGCCGGACTGGTACAGGGTCAGCCGTGCCCGCATTTTCTTGCGTTCCTCGGGCGGTATGTCGTCATCGTCGAGCCCGGTGAGGGCCTCGCGCTGGTATTCGACGGCCTGCCGGAAGTCCTCGTTGGCGGCGAAGGCTGCGGCCAGGGTATCGAGTTTGGCGGCCTCCAGTTCGTCGCGGCGGTCGATCATGGGCCGGGCCAGTGCGAGGGCCGCGGCCGGGTCGCGCTGGTCGGCGATCGGGCAGGTCGCCAGTATCCAGATGCGGTCGTTGCGCGCCGCTTCGAAGCCGGCGTTCTCGGCCCTGGCCATCCACTGCGCGCCGGTGGTGCAATTCTGTTCCAGCCCCGCCGTGCCGTCGGCGTGGAACTGGCCGTAGAGCGCCATCGCCAGCGGAAGCCCGGCCTGCGCGGCGCGTTGCAGGTGGGGCAACGTGTCGCGTATCGCCTCCGGCGTCGGTGCGGTGTCGTCCGCGTCGGTGGCGAGTCGTATCCGCACCACATCCATCGCCGCTTCCGCATGGCCATTGGCGCTCGCGGCTTCGAGCATTTCCAGACCGCGTTGCGGGTCGTGCGGCACCTGTACCGACTGGTCGCCGCTGTAGAGCAGGTTGCCGTATATCCACTGCGCGCGCGCCTCGCCGTACCCGGCCAGGGTGCGGGTGGCCGCGGCGTGCACGCGGGTGCGGTACCCGTAGTCCGGCCAGGCCCGGTCGAGCCGGGCGCGGGCCTGGGCATCGTCGACGAGCGGCCGCTTGTGGTCGCTGAAAACGGGCGTGGAGCGCTTCTCGGTACCCGACGCATGGTCGAGCAGATGTTCGATCAACTTCGCCTCGCCGCCATCGGCCCCGGCTTCCTTGTCGAGCAATCGCGAAAGTTCGTTCACGAACCCTTCCGGCCGCGGACGCCACCGGCCCCGCTCGAGGACGAGCGACGGGCCGAACCTGTAGTGATCCTCGGCGGGCGCCGCGAGCTCGCCCATCGCCAGGTCCGACCAGATCAGGGTGACCCGGAGCAATGGCCGCAACGTGATGCCCTTGTGCCTGACGAGCGCGCTGCACAGGCCGCTGCGGACGCACAGCCGATAGGTGTCGCGCCCGTCCAGCGCGGCCAGGTCGACCTCCTCGCGCATGCTGCGCAGGCCGTAGACGACGAACCGGTCGGCCGAAGGCAGGCGGTCGACCTGTTCGGCCGAGGCGAAGCGCGCCGCATCGCGCAGGAAGGCGTAGTGACGGACCGTGGAATCGGCCACCAGGTCGGCGATCCGGTCGTTGCGTGTTGCATGGCCGGCGCGAAAGACTTCCCAGGCCTGTTTGACCGCCTCCATCGCCGCGGTGGTGGCCGCCGGGGCCGGCTCTGCGGCTGCGCCGGCCG
Source organism: Marilutibacter maris (assembly GCF_006546735.2). Classification (GTDB taxonomy): domain Bacteria; phylum Pseudomonadota; class Gammaproteobacteria; order Xanthomonadales; family Xanthomonadaceae; genus Marilutibacter; species Marilutibacter maris. The sequence continues at coordinate 3,503 of NZ_VICD02000076.1, forward strand.
ATGCCGGGAACGCGGCGAGGGCCAGCCAGAGTGCGACGGGCCCGAGGTGTCTGCGGTGCATCGATTCCCTCCCTGGATTGGATCGTCCTTTCGATCGTGGTCGACCGGGCGGCGCGCGCGATCGGGCCCGCACGCGCTGGGTCAGCCGGTCTTGTACGGATTCCTTTCGCCCGAACCCGGCGGCCTGAGGGTATAGCGTTTGTAGGTCCACTGGTATTGGGCCGGATCGCGGCGGGCGATGCGCTCGACGCAGCGGTTGAGCGCGGCCACCGCGACCCGGGGGTCGGCCGCGGCGATGTCCGCCGGCGCGGCCTCGACGTGCAGGGCGAAGCCGGGGCCGTCGGCCTGGGTGTCGACGCGCTCGCACCAGGCGAACAGCACGGTTGCGCCGGTACGCTGGGCGAGCCGGCCGAGCAGGGTCATGGTGAAGGCCTCCACCCCGAAGAACGGCGCGAATTCGCCGTCGCCGGCCTTGGGCTGCTGGTCGGGCAGGATGCCGACCACGCCGCCGCCGCCCAGGCGCTTGAACAGCTGGCGCACCGCCGGCCCCTCGGCGCGGATCTGGGTGACCCGGTCGGCGGCGTCGCCGTGGGCGGCGCGGACCCGGTTGAGGAAGGCCTCGCCGATCGCCGATTCCGGCGGCCGGTACAGGATCGCCAGCGCGGTGCGCTGGGCCAGCCACTGGTTCAGCAATTCCCAGTTGCCGTGGTGCGGCGCGGCGACGATCACCCCGTTGCCGGCGGCGATCGCGGCATCGAACAGTTCGGTGCCGTGGCTGTGGCGGATGCTGCGCAGGTTGCGAGCGTGCGGGCGCGTCCACAGCCGCACGGTCTCCAGTGCCTGGCGCGCGGTGGTGCGCAGGATCTGGCGGTGCCATTGCGCGCGCTCGGCCGGCAGCAGGTCCGGGTAGGCCAGCTCGAGGTTGCGGCGGGCGACCCGGCTTTCGCGGGCGTCCAGGCGCAGCCACAACGCGGCCAGGCCGTCGCCCAGGCGCATCAGCCAAGGCCAGGGCAGGCGTCCGATCGCTGCGGCGAGGAAGTAGAGCAGGTGGGCGGCGAACTTGGCCACGGAGACAGGAGTGAGTGGGGAGGAGTGAGAAGCGGGAGAAAAGCCGCGGAGCTGGCGAAGCAATTGGGCGAAGCGATTGCCTGTACTCTAGCGTCTCACCTCCACACTCTCACTCCTCCACCTTGCTTGCCCTGATCCAGCGCGTCACCGAAGCCAGCGTCAAGGTCGAAGGCGAAACCGTCGGCGCGATCGGGCCCGGCCTGCTGGCCCTGGTCGGGGTCGAGCCGGACGATGGCGAGGCCCAGGTCCGCCGCATCGCCGAGCGGCTGCTGAACTACCGGGTGTTCGCCGACGCCGACGGTCGGATGAACCTGGGCCTGGCCCAGACCGGTGGCGGCCTGTTGCTGGTCAGCCAGTTCACCCTGGCCGCCGACACCCGCAGCGGCCTGCGCCCGGGCTTCTCGACCGCCGCCGCGCCGGCCGAGGCTGAACGGATATTCAGCGGGTTGGTGGCGATCTGTCGGGAAAAACACCCCGGGGGGGTGGAAACCGGGCGGTTCGGTGCCCATATGGAGGTCAGCCTGGTCAACGACGGCCCGGTCACGTTCCTGCTGAAAGCCTGATTACGGTCGCCAGGTGGCGATCGGTAACTGCGCGTCGACCCTGCTCCGGCAAGGACGGCGCCGGGCTGATATACTGGAGCGTTCCCTATTCTCCTTCTTCCGCGGTGGCGAGCCCTATGGCCAACGAACGTCAGGCCCCTCAGTCCGACATCAAGCAGCTGATCAGCAAGGGCCTGGAACAGGGCTACCTGACCTATGCCGAGGTCAATGATCACCTGCCCGACGACATTGTCGATCCGGAGCAGATCGAAGACATCATCGGCATGATCAACGGCATGGGTATCGAGGTGCACGAGGTTGCCCCCGATGCCGAGACCCTGCTGATCACCGGCGAAGGCAGCAATCGAGACGTCGACGACACCGCCGCCGAAGAAGCGGCCGCGGCGCTGACCGGCCTCGACACCGAGGGCGGCCGCACCACCGACCCGGTGCGCATGTACATGCGCGAGATGGGCACGGTCGAGCTGCTGACCCGCGAGGGCGAGATCGCGATCGCCAAGCGCATCGAGGACGGCCTGTCGCAGGTCCAGGCCTCGCTGGGCCTGTTCCCGTCGACCATCGAGCTGATCCTCGCCGACTACGCCGAGTACAAGGAAAGCCGCAAGCGCCTGGCCGAGCTCGTCGTCGGATTCAACGACGAGCTGCTCGAGGAGCAGCAGCAGGAAGAGGCGCTGCGCAACGGCGAGGAGCTGCCCGACAACAGCAACGACGACGACAGCGACGGCGACGACGACAGCGACGACGACGACGATGACAGCGACTCCAACGAGGACGCGCCGACCGGCCCCGATCCGGCCGAGGTCGACGCGCGCCTGGGCTCGATCGTCGAGAACTACGCCAAGTTCGAGAAGGCCTACGCCAAGCACGGTCCCAGCCACAAGACCGTGATCAAGCTGCGCGAGGACATGGCGGCCACCTTCATCACCCTGAAGCTGCCGCTGCCGCTGACCGACGTGCTGGTCAACAACCTGCGCGACGTGGTCATGCAGGTGAAGCGCCACGAGCGCCGCATCCTCGAGCTGGCCACCCGCGTCGCCAAGATGCCGCGCAAGGACTTCATCCGCGCGTGGGAAGGCAACCAGACCAACCTGGGCTGGGTCGACGAGCTGCTCAAGCGCAAGCAGAAGTGGGCCTCGGGCCTGCGCGAGGTCAAGGACCAGATCGTCGCCGAGCAGCAGGCGACCATCGACCTGGAGAAGTCGATGCGGCTGACCCTGGCCGACCTCAAGGAAATCAGCCGGGCGATGGCCTACGGCGAAGCCAAGGCGCGCAAGGCCAAGAAGGAAATGGTCGAGGCCAACCTGCGCCTGGTGATCTCGATCGCCAAGAAGTACACCAACCGCGGCCTGCAGTTCCTGGACCTGATCCAGGAGGGCAACATCGGCCTGATGAAGGCGGTGGACAAGTTCGAGCACCGCCGCGGCTTCAAGTTCTCGACCTACGCGACCTGGTGGATCCGCCAGGCGATCACCCGCTCGATCGCCGACCAGGCGCGCACCATCCGCATCCCGGTGCACATGATCGAGACGATCAACAAGCTCAACCGCATCTCCCGCCAGATGCTCCAGCAGTACGGCCGCGAGGCCACGCCGGAGGAATTGGCCAAGGAGATGGACATGCCCGAGGACAAGATCCGCAAGGTGATGAAGATCGCCAAGGAGCCGATCTCGATGGAAACCCCGATCGGCGACGACGAGGACAGCCATCTGGGCGACTTCATCGAGGACACCAATGCCGAGTCCCCGATCGACGCGACCACCAACATCAACCTGTCCGAGACCGTCCGCGACGTGCTCGCCGGGCTGACCCCGCGCGAGGCCAAGGTCCTGCGCATGCGCTTCGGCATCGACATGAACACCGACCACACCCTGGAGGAGGTCGGCAAGCAGTTCGACGTCACCCGCGAGCGCATCCGCCAGATCGAGGCCAAGGCGCTGCGCAAGCTGCGTCACCCGAGCCGTTCGGAACAGCTGCGCAGCTTCCTCGACATCGACTGAGCCGCAGCGCGCTCCGCGAACGAAGGCCCGCCCCGAGCGGGCCTTCTTTTTGCCCGCGCGTCAGCCCCTCGCGCGTCACCCGGGCGACGTGCCGGCGGAGCCGCGGCAGTCGCGGCAGTCGCGGCGCCGGTACCAGTCGACCGCCAGTGCGTCGGTGGCGGCGATGAACGGCGCCTTGGCCTCGATGTAGGCGTCCATCGACGCGCCGTCGGCGGCGAGCCGGGTCTTGAGCGCGGAGTACTCGGCCGCCTTCGACGGGTGCTCGCGCAGATAGTCGCGGAAGGCGAGGTGCCGCTCGATCTGCGGCGAGCCGGCGGCGAACACGTGCAGATGGTGGGTACGGCGTCCGTCCGCGCCGGACTTGCGGAAGTAGCGCCGCCCGTCGATGCCGTACGGCCCCATCACCTCGTAGCCGAGACCGCGCATCGTCGCCGAGCAGCGATCGATGCCGTCGAGGTCGACGACGACCCCGAGCAGATCGACGACGGGCTTGGCCAGGATGCCCGCGATCGCGGTGCTGCCGATGTGGTGAACCGCGACCGGCGGGGTGTCCAGGGCCGCGTGGAGGGCCTCGGATTCGCGCTCGAAATCGCGGGCCCAGCGCGGATCGTGGGCGACGACGATGACATTCATGGCGCCGAATATGCCGCCGAGGCGAGGGGGAGGCAATGCGCCGGCGATCGCTTCCGGTCGCCGGTCCGTCGCGCCGGGCCGCCGGGCCCGAAGCGGATCGTGGCGGCGCCCATGGCTGCGGCTGTCATCCCGCGCCACCAGGGGCCCCGCCACGCAGCCGGAGGTCCGCCTCAGCCGGCGTCGTAGAAGAACTGCTCGTGGACGATCTTGCCGTCGCGCACGCGGTACACGCAGATCTCCTGCTTCGATACCCGGCCCCGGTCCCTGTAGGTCGCGTCGATGCCCATCGCGACGCTGAACCAGTCGTCGGCGACGACCGGGTCGCTGACATTGCCGCCGTGGATCTCGACGATGTTGTCGGCCCACTGGCGGCCCTTTTCGCGCAGCGCCGCGATGCCTTCGACCCGCTCCGGGAAACCGACCGCGCCGGCCATCTCGACGCTGGCCGCGTCGTCGGCGTACAGCTCGTCCTGGGCCTGCTCGTACTTGCCTTCGCGGCACAGCGCGACCAGGCGGTCGGCGATCGCCTGGGTGGTGGGGGTGGATGGGTTCATGGTGCGCTCCTGCGTGGGTGGACGACCAGCCTAGTCCCGGCTGCTGCCAGCATCGTGGCAGCAGGCCGCCGGTGGTTGGAAACACGCGCTGTCGCGATGCGGCGTGAGTCGCGGCCGGGACGATGCTAAGGTCGTTTAGAACGATACAAATAGGTTCTCCGAGCCATCTCCGCCCTTGAATCCCTGGAGCCAGAAGCGATGCCGACCCACCCGCGTGCCCGCGTCCGGATGCCGTTGCTGCCGTTGCTGCCGTTGCTGCCGTTGCTGCCGTTGTTGCTGTGCGCGATGGCGGGTGCGCTCGTGACCGCGCCGGTCGTGGCGACCGAGGCCGACCGCGCCTATGACGCGGTCGACCCCTTCATCGGCACCGGGGGCGAAGGCCATACCTTTCCCGGCGCGGTGGTCCCGTTCGGCATGGTCCAGCTCAGCCCCGACACCCGCATCCAGGCGCGCAAGGATGCCTACGGCTGGGCCGCCGGCTATCGCCATGACGACCGCAGCATCGTCGGCTTCTCGCACACCCACTTCTCCGGCACCGGCCACTCCGATCTGGGCGACGTGCTGGTGTTGCCGGTCAGCGGCGATATCACCCTGGAGCGCGGCGACCCCGACCGCCCCGGCAGCGGCTATACCGCGAGTTTCAGCCGTGAGACCGAGATCGCCGAGCCGGGCTATTACGCGGTCACCCTCGACAACACCGGCATCCGCGCCGAGCTGACCGCCAGCGCCCGGGTCGGCGTGCACCGCTACCGGTTCCCGGCCGGCAAGCCCGCCCACCTGCTGGTCGACCTGCGCACCTCGATGTACGACTACCCGGGCAAGGTGTTGTGGTCGCGGCTGCGCATGCATCCCGACGGCACCGTGACCGGCTACCGCAAGACCCGCGGTTGGGCGCCGGGGCGCGAGCTGCACTTCGCGATGCGCTTCTCGCGCGCGCCCTCCGGCCATGCCTTCCACGACACCGAGCAGGACGTGCTCTACAAGGGCTTTCCGCCGCCCGGCCACCAGGACCCGCGCCAGCGTGCGCAGATCGAGGGCCGCCAGCTGGTCGCCGCGCTCGACTTCGGCAGGCCCGCCGACGCCGGCGGCGGCGAGCTGGTCGTCAAGGTCGCGATTTCCCCGGTCAGCGAGCAGGGTGCGATCGCCAACCTCGACGCCGAGGTGCCGGACTTCGACTTCGACCGGGTCCGCGCCGACGCGCGCGCACAGTGGAAGCAGGCGTTGTCGGCGATCGAGATCGACGCCCCCGAGGCCGACCGCACCGCCGCCTACACCGCGCTCTACCACGCGTTGCAGGCGCCGAGCCTGTTCATGGACGCCGACGGCCGCTACCGCGGTCCCGACAACGCGATCCATGTCGCCGAGGGCTTCCAGAACCACTCGACCTTCTCGCTGTGGGACACTTACCGCGCGCTGCATCCGCTGCTGACCCTGGTGCAGCCGCAGCGGCGCAACAACGACTTCATCCGCTCGCTGCTGGCGGCGCAGCGGCAGAGTCCGTACGGCATCCTGCCGGTGTGGTCGTTCCACGGTCACGAGACCTGGTGCATGATCGGCTACCACGCGGTGCCGGTGATCGCCGACGCCTACCTCAAGGGCATCCGCGGCTACGACGCCGACGCCGCGCTGGAGGCGATGGTGGCCAGCGCCAGCTACGGCCCCTACGACGGCCTCGCCCAGTACATGGAGCTGGGCTACGTGCCGATCGACGAGGAGGGCGAGGCCGCCTCCAAGACACTGGAATACGCCTTCGACGACTGGACCATCGCGCGCATGGCCGAGGCGATGGGACGCGAGGACGTGGCGGGCGATTTCTACAAGCGCGCCGGCAACTGGCGCAACGCCTTCGACCCGGAAACCGGCTTCATGCGCGCGCGCAACCGCGACGGCGGGTTCCGGGTGCCGTTCGACCCCGACGCCAGCGGCTACGGCACCGACTACACCGAGGGCAACGCCTGGCAGTACTCCTGGTACGTGCCGCAGGACGTGGCCGGGCTGATCGCCGCGCACGGCGGCGATGCGAAGCTGGTCGAGCGGATCGACCAGGTGTTCGACGCCGAGGTCGATCCCTCGGTGTTCGCCCACATGGAGGACATCACCGGCCTGATCGGCTGGTACGCGCACGGCAACGAACCCAGCCACCATCTGGCTTATCTGTATGCCCATGCCGGACAGCCGTGGCGCGGCCAGGAGCGCCTGGCGCGGATCATGGCGACCCAGTACAAGCCGACCCCGGACGGCCTGGCCGGCAACGACGACCTCGGCCAGATGTCGGCCTGGTACCTGTTCACCGCGCTGGGCTTCTACCCGGTCGCGCCGGCCAGCAACGAGTACGTGATCGGCCGCCCGTTCCTGCCGCGCGCGACCCTCAACCTGCCCAACGGCCGCCGCTTCACCGTGATCGCCGAAGGCCTGGAGCCGGGCCACGGCTACATCGGCGCGGTCACCCTCAACGGTGAACCGCTGCCACGCAGCTTCATCCGCCACGAGGAGATCATGGCCGGAGGCGAGCTGCGCTTCCGTATGCAGGCGACTCCGGACACCGACTGGGCGAGCGCGCCGGAGCAGCGGCCGTATTCGATGTCGCATCGTTGATTCCGGGCCTCCACGGATACCGCCGGAAGGCCAGCGCGGCCCGCGTCGCGGCTGCTAAGATGCGCCCCCGGCCGCCGCGTTCGTCGGCGTCCGCCAGGGGCCTATAGCTCAACGGTTAGAGCAGAGGACTCATAATCCTTTGGTTCCAGGTTCGAATCCTGGTGGGCCCACCAGATACAGACCGTCGGCACTACAATCCGCTCACCCCGGTGCGTCCCGGGCGCCATTGCGACGAGCCCCATGAAAGTGCTGCTGACCGGAAGTTCCGGTCGTATCGGGCGCGCGATCTACGCCGCCCTGATCGAGCGACACGAAGTGGTCGGTCTGGACCGCTATCCGTTCGCGACCACGCGCTTGGTCGGCGACTTCACCGACGGGCCGTTGTTGCGCCGGGCGCTGGATGGCGTCGACGCGGTGATCCACACCGCGGCCCTGCACGCGCCGCATGTCGGGGTCGTCGACGAGGCGGCGTTCGCCCGGGTCAATGTCGATGGCGTCGGCGCGCTGGTCGCGGCGATGGGCGAGGCCGGCGCCGCCACCCTGGTGTACACCAGCACGACCGCGCTGTACGGCGATGCGGTGGTCGCGGGCGCCTGCGCCTGGATCGACGAGGGCACCGCGCCACGGCCGAGGACGGTCTACCACCGCAGCAAGCTGGAGGCCGAACGATTGCTGGAGGCGGCGGCGGGACCGCGATTGGCGGTGCGGGTGATCCGGATGTCGCGCTGCTTCCCGGAACCGGCCGACCGGATGGCGGTGTACCGGCTGCATCGCGGCATCGACGCGCGCGATGTCGGCGATGCCCATGCCGCCGCCCTTGGCGCGGCGGGGCCGTCGTTCCAGCGCTACATCGCCAGCGGCCGCACGCCGTTCGTGCCCGCCGATGCCGAGCGGCTGGCGCGCGACCCGCGCGGCTTGCTGGCCGAGCGCTGCCCGGACCTGGTCGAGGCGTTCCGGCGCCGTGGCTGGACGCTGCCGGCGACGATCGACCGGGTCTACGACGCCGGAGCCGCCGAGCGGGCCCTGGGCTGGCGCAGCCGGCACGGTTTCGGCGATGTGCTCGCCCGGCACGACGCACGCGATCTGGAGGTGCTTCCGCTGTCGCCCTGGTTCCGCAATCGCAGCACCGAGTGAGCGCGCGCGGCCGCGCCGCCGCGTTCAGCCGACGTGGACGCCGTGCGGCTGGATGTAGCCGGTGGCGATGCCCGCCGCGACCAGCAGGATCAGGATCACCGACAGCGCGATCCGCTTGGTGAGTGCGTTGACGGTGCGCTTGCTCTGGCCGGTGTCGACCAGCATGTAGTAGAGGCCGGCGCCGAGGTTGTACAGGATCAGCGCGAGAAAGCCGACGATGAGCAGGGTCTTCATGGGGCGCTCGCCGAATCGGTGGACGGAAGTTCGCCGGCGGTGACCCGCGCCGCATGGGGCGCGGTGATGAAGCGCCGGCGCAGATACCAGGCCGCGGTCATGACCGCGAGGAAGACGCCGTAGGACACCGAGGTGGCCAGGATCTGCGGCCACATCGTGTCGTAGACCCGGCCGGCGCTGCGGTAGCCCCAGTGCATGCTGATCACGGTCGCCAGGACCGCGACGGTCAGGGCCAGCACGTCGAACATCCAACGCTGGAGCGTCCTGGGCTGGCGCGGGAACAGCCAGTACAGGCAGGCCAGGATCGCGTACCAGGGCAGGAACAGGATCAGGGCGAGATTGAGTTCGATCGACGGGTTCATGGGCGGCCCGGGTCTGGATTGCCGACGGCTGCCAGCCTAGGCCGACCGGATCAAAGTTGTAACAATCAGTTTTCGGATAAAAAACCGTATCAGTTGATGTCGGAGAGGGCTCGAACGGGTGGAGCCGGGGCCCCGGCGCACGATCCTCGCGGCGCGCGGTCACGGCCCCGGTCGCGGTATTCCCGATTCCGTCGGCCTATTCCACGATTGGTCGCCTGCGGGCTTGCCAGCCGCAGGCGGGGATCACAGCCTGTTCCGTGCCGGACGCCCGGCGTTCCCGCCCCGTCCCGCGTTCCGGAGGCCGACCATGAAGACCCTGATCGCCCTGCTGATCTGGTGCCTGCTGCTGGTGTTGTGCTGGCCGCTCGCGCTGCTGGCGCTGGTGTTGTGGCCGCTGGTGTGGCTGATCTCGTTGCCGTTCCGGCTGATCGGCATCACCTTCTCGGCGCTGTTCGCCTTCCTGCATGCCTTGCTGACCCTGCCGGCGCGCCTGCTGGGCTGGAAGCCGCAGCCGGCCGCGGGCTGAGGCGGGATTCAGGGGCGTTGGGATCGCGCCTCCCGGCAAGGGCTGGCCAACGGCTTCACGCGACTGCGATCGGGAGTGGGGATCAATCGCGGGTTCCGGTTCAGTCGCAGGCATCCCGCGCGACCGTGCTAAAGATGGGGTCGAGGCCGGCAGCGCCGCGGTCGCTGCGCACGGCGCAAGCAGCCCCGAGTTGACGAAGGCACCATCGACCCGCCGGACCTGCCGCGCGTCTCGTTCGTCTGGATGCGGCGTTGTCAGTGTGCGTGCGATGTAGGGCAGTCCGATGGCCGGCATAATCGCCGCTCCTGTCCCGCAATCCGGTCCGGTCCATGTCCCTCAATCGCAATCTGTTGTTCCTCGCGCTCGCCTGCGGCATCGCCGCGTGCACGCCCTCGACCGGCGATGGCGCCGATGTCTCCAGTTCCGCGGCGGCCGCGCCCACGGCGATGGTGTCCGGCGTCGATCAGGCGGGCATCGATCGCGACGTGAAGCCGGGCGATGACTTCGACGCCTTCGCCAACGGTGGCTGGCGCAGCGGCTTCGAGATTCCAGCCGATCGCTCCAGCTACGGCGCCTTCACTGTGCTGCTGGAGACCGCCGAGAAGCGCAATGCCGAGCTGATCGCCGGCATCGCCGCCGGCAATCCCGAGCCGGGCAGCGACGCCCGTCGCATCGCCGATTTCCATGCCGCGTACATGGACGAGGCCGGCATCGAGCAGCGCGGCCTGCAGGCGCTGCAGCCGCGGCTGGACGCGATCGATGCGATCGCCTCGCGCGCCGACCTGTCGCGGGTGCTGGGCTCGACCGTGCGCGCGGACACCGATCCGCTGAACTACACCAACTTCCATACCGACAACCTGTTTGGCGTGTTCGTCGCCAAGCAGCTGCAGGGATCGAATCATGTCGCCTCGCTGATGCAGGGCGGCCTGGGCATGCCCGATCGCGGCTACTACCTGTCCGACGACAAGGAGATGGTCGAGGCACGCGCGGCCTACCAGGCCTACATCGCGGCGATGCTGAAGACCGCCGGGATCGACGGCGCGGACGCCAGGGCGAAGTCGATCCTCGAACTGGAGATCGCGATCGCCGGCGCGCATGCGCCGGTGGTCGACTCGCAGGACGTGCACAAGTCCAACAATCCATGGCCGATGGCCGAGTTCGCCAAGAAGGCGCCCGGCATCGACTGGAACGCGTTCTTCGCCGCCGCCGGCCTCGATGCGCAGCCGCGGATCGTCGCCTGGCAGCCGGCGGCGATCGCCGGCATCGCCGCCCTGGTCGGCAGCGAGCCGTTGCCGCTGTGGCAGGACTACCTGCGCTTCCACGCCCTCGACCATGCGGCCTGGAACGCCGCCGCGCGCGGTCCGGGCGAGCTGCCCGGCGCCTATACCGATCTGGCCTTCGGCTTCCACGGCACCACCCTGTCCGGCACCGCGGTGGCGCGCGAGCGCGGCAAGCGCGCGCTGGATGCGACCAGCCTGGCGCTGGGCGACGCGGTCGGTCGCCTGTACGTCGAGAAGTACTTTTCCGCGGAGTCGAAGGCGATGGTCGAGGAGATGGTCCACAACATCCTCGACGCGTTCGACGAGCGCGTGGGCTCGCTGGCGTGGATGAGTCCGCAGACCAAGGCCAAGGCGCGCGAGAAGGCCGGGGCGATGCGGGTGAGCGTCGGCTATCCGGACACGTGGCGCGACTATTCGGATCTGGAGATCCGTGCCGACGATGCGCTGGGCAACCGCCTGCGCGCGGAGCTGCACGAGTACCGCTACCAGCTGTCCAAGCTCGACCGGCCGGTCGACAACGGCGAGTGGTGGATGACCCCGCAGACGGTCAACGCGGTGCAGTTGCCGCTGCAGAACGCGATGAACTTCCCCGCGGCGATCCTCGACAAGCCGTTCTTCGATCCGGACGCCGATCCGGCGGCGAACTACGGTTCGATCGGCGCGGTGATCGGGCACGAGATCAGCCACGGCTTCGACGACACCGGCGCCGAGTTCGATACCCGGGGCAACCTGTCGAACTGGTGGACGCCCGAGGACAGTGAGCACTTCAAGGCCGCGACCGAGAAGCTGGCCGCGCAGTACGGCGCCTACGAGCCGTTGCCGGGCCTGCACGTCAACGGCGAGCTGACCTCGGGCGAGAACATCGCCGACGTGTCCGGCCTGACCATCGCCTACATGGCCTACCGCAAATCGCTGGGCGGCGAGGAGGCGCCGGTGATCGACGGCCTGAGTGGCGACCAGCGCTTCTTCCTCGCCTTCGGCCAGACCTGGCGCAGCAAGATCCGCGAAGCCGCGCTGCGCCAGCGTCTGCTGACCGACGGCCACGCGCCGGCGGCCCAGCGCGCGCAGACCGTGCGCAACGTCGACGCCTGGTACGACGCCTGGAACGTGCAGCCGGGCGAGAAGCTCTACCTGGCGCCGGAGGAGCGGGTGAGGATCTGGTAAGGCGGCAACCGCGCTTTCAGGGCCGGCCTTCGCCGATGGCGGAGGCCGGCCGCTCAGCCGCACAGGCCGTCGCGGGCGACAGTCGCGGCGATCTGCCGTGCCGACCAATGACGGCTGATCCAGATCGTCAGCGCGGCGCCGGAACTGTGCCACCAGAGGTTTCCGCGGTTTCCCCCCTTGCTGTTGTGCGCTCGTGCGACCTGCCAGGCGGCCAGCTCGCCGGCACGTGAAGCGACGGTGCCATCGAGGCGGTCGAGCACCAGGGTCCAGGGGTCGAGGCGGTGGGTCGCAAGCGGCATCCACTCGCTGCATTGCCGCCAGGCGGTCTCTAGCGCGGCGGCGGAATATCGATCGGGGTCCGCGGGTTGCGGGCGGCCGTCGACCCGCGCCAGGGCCACCGTGTAGGCAATGCCAGGCAGCGCCGCCAGCACGCCCGTCGCGAGCACGGCGACCACCGCCAGGATGCGGATCAGGCGCATCCGCTCACAGCTCCAGCGTCATCGACTGCCCGACCGGCAGGGCCTGCCAGAGGCGATCGAGCTCGACGATGCGTGCGCGGATGGCCAGGACCTCCTCGGCCGTCACCGCCAGCGGCGGGCACTCGCGCGCGCGGCAGGTGACCTGGTAGAGCGCGATCATCTCCTCCGGCGCACTGTCGCCGCCGGACCAGGCATCGCCCTGGAACACCTCGACCAGGCGCTCGACCGAATCGCTCTCCTGCTCCGGCGCCATGCGGAAGTCGGCGGCCTCGCCGTCGCGCACGCGGCTGAGGAAGCCTCGCTTGTGCAGCAGGCTCTCGACCGCGTAATGCACCATGTCGTGCGGAATGATGCGCTGCTTGGGGCAGTCGAGGGTCTGCTCGTGCCCGTCGCGGCGCACGGTCATGCGGTCGAACTTGCCGGCGCCTTTGGTGAAGCTCAGTTCCATGGGGAGTTCCGGGTGGGGCACGTGCCTCGGTCGTCGATGGCCGCGACTCGGGAGCGACGTTCACGCGCAGGCCATCCAGGCCCGCTCGAATCTACGCCGCAGTGGCAGCGAGAACAGCCAGGCGATCGGATGGCCGAGCAGGCGGACCGGATCCAGGTACTGCCGCCATCGCGCCATCCGATGCCAGCGGCGCAAGTGCCGCTATGCCAGATTTGCGCTGTTCTCTTACAGCATAAGGAAAGATCGGAAACAGCAATTGTCTGTGGGAAAGCGCTGCGAGGATCGTCAACGGACCTTGGTTGTAGTGAAGTGTCTTTAGTGTAAGGTCGTTTCCCATCCGTGATCGGACGCCAGCAAGAGAAAGAAGCATGAACACAGACTCGATCGTCACGACTCAAGACGGAGACGTTCTAGGAACTCTTGGTGACAACGGGATTCTTGCCTTCAAAGGCATTCCATACGCTGCCGCGCCAGTTGGCATCAACCGGTTCAAGCCGCCACGACCCGTGGAGAAGTGGCTTCACGTACGGGATACCTCCGAATATGGTCCTACGGCACCCCAGGCCGACGAGGCCAATGACCCGCTCGCGCTTCTACCCAATGTAGTCATTCATGGCGAAAACTGTCTAAACCTCAATGTATGGACATCGTCTCTAGACGGGAAGCGACCCGTCATGGTGTTCATTCACGGAGGCGCGTTCAAGAGCGGATCCGGCGCCGTACCTATCTATGATGGCAGCAACTTCGCCCGCGACGGTGTCGTGCTCGTAACGATCAACTACCGGCTCGGTGCGGATGGGTTCTTGTGGTTCGGCGACGGCACACCCAATCTCGGCATGCTTGACCAAGTGGCTGCCTTGTCCTGGGTGCGCGACAACATTCGGGGTTTCGGCGGAGACCCAGACAATGTCACCATCTTCGGCGAGTCTGCTGGAGGGATGAGCGTATGCACGCTGATGGCCATGCCTGCTGCCCGTGGCCTGTTTCATCGCGCCATCGCCCAATCCGGTGCCGGACACAGCACCATCGGCCCGGATACCGCCAGGAAGATCGGCAACAGGCTTGCGGCTATTCTGGGCGTCGAGCCTAGTCGAGAGGCCATTGCGACCGTGCCGATGGACAAGTTGATCGAGGCGCAGAACCAGATCGGTGCGGAAGTGTTCGCCAAGCCCAGCACCGAGCTATGGGGTGATGTCGCCGCTACTCTGATGACATTCGATCCGGTGGTCGACGGCAAGATACTTCCAGGGCGGCCGATCGACTGCATTGAGCAAGGTTCTGCAAACGGTATCGACTTGCTCATAGGCACCAATACCGAAGAAGGAAACCTGTTCTTCGTGCCCTCTGGTCTGTCTGCCAAGGCCACGGACGCATCGGTGGATGCTATTGCGAAGGCTTATGGGTTAACGGCAACCGAGGCCGCGTGTTACCGGGACAATCGACCGAGTGCCACGCCCGGAGAGATATGTAGCGCGATCTTCACGGATTGGTTCTATCGTGTTCCCGCATTGCGTATGGCCGAAGCGCATCCAGGCACTTACGTCTATGAGTTTTCCTGGCGCTCGCCGGCGTTCCAGAACACCATCGGCGCTTGCCACGGCATCGAGATTTCCTTCGTGTTTGACAATATCAATGACCCAGGGGTTCGAAGCCTAAACGGCGAGAATCCGCCCCAGGAGCTAAGCCGCGAGATACACAGGGCATGGGTGGACTTCGCCACATCCGGCAATCCGGGGTGGAGCCCCTACGCTTCTGATAGTCGGGTTTCCATGAAGTTCGGCGATAGATCATCGGTAACGACAGACGATCGTCATGACGAGATAAAGCTATGGGATGGCGTGCGATGACGCGCTTCGCGCGCTGATCGACTGCGAATGACGTCTTGTGAACGTCCTTGGTTGCGCCATTTCCCATAAGTGCAGCCTTCAATCAGATGAAGGAAGTGCATGCGAAAAGTAGTGTGCAATCAGGACAGATGGCGAGAGCTGAATCGCGCTGGTTTTTTGCGGCCGGCCACATTGCCAGGTTCGCCGCGGTATAAGACATTGGCATTGCGCCGCAGCTCGCGTGCGATCGCCGGATACTCGTCATCGTCCAGACCGATCTCGGTCCAGGCCATCGAAACCGTGTTCCAGATCAGGAAATGGTCCATGCGCAGTGGGTGTCGCGATCGCTGAGGCCGCGTGTGGTCCGTGTCCGCTTCGAGTCTGGACGACAAGCGTGGCGGATGCCAGGCATGGCGGGCGCCGCGCTACCGATCTTCCAGCCAGCGCAGATAGGCATCGGCGCCTTCGGCCGACAGCTCCAACGCCGCCTCGGCCACGCGGGCGTCGCCCTTGGCCACGGCGACTGCGGAAAGCACGCAGGCCAGCATGTCCTCGTCCCAGGGTTCGGCCGCGGCCGCCGCGGCCAGCGCAGGCAGTCGCGCGATTGCGGCGAAGTAGGCCGGCGCGAGGTCGTCGGGCACCGTCGAGCCCGCGCGTTGCCGGCAGATTTCGATTCAGGCGGGGAACTGGAAATAGCTGGCGGACGCCTTGTGCGGCTGGCCAGCCAACGCATCCACCACGTGGGGCAGCGCGGCGAACGAGGCCGGAAACACGTCGCCCTGGTGCGCCAGCGCGCTCCACAGACCGAACCAGGGTTCGGAGTCGCCCTTGGCTTCCGGCATGTCGCGCAGCTCGCGCAGCCGGCCGGGAATGTCGGCGGCGCTGCCGTAGGCGTGTTGCAGTTCGCTCCAACGGGGGCTGTCGAGGTTCAACATGTGAAGTGTCTCCAACGGCGCCCTCGCCGGGCTACTGAAGCCCCACCTGGCCCTCCAGCCCGGCGATGAGTTTGCCGGGGTCGAAGCCGGTGCCGTCCTTGAATACGATCTCGACGTTGCGGATCGCGGAAGGCTCGCCGGCGAGGTCGCCTCCCAGGACCACCAGGTCCGCGGCATGGCCGGGGGCGATGCGTCCGGTCCGGTCGCCGATGCCGAGCGCGTCGGCACCGTTGGCGGTGGCGATCCGCAAGGCTTCCGGGACCGTGAACCCGGCTTCCACCAGCAGCTCGAAGCCGCGCTGGTTGCCATGGCCGGGCAATACGTGGCGGCCGGGATCGGGCCCCATCACCAGGCGCCCGCCGGCGGCGACGAACATGCGCTCGAAGGCCATGAGCTTGGCCAGCAGTGCCGGGGTCATGGACGTGTCGGCGGCGGTTTCGGCCAGCCGCGCCTGGCGCTCGTCGTAGGCCTGCCGCCACCCGGGCGACAGCAGCGCCAGGCTGCGTTCGTCGCCCTGGGGGCGGTGCGGGAAGTGCGATTCGATGATCGCCAGGGTCGAGGTCAGGGTGACCTGCTCGCGCACCAGCAGTCCGATCAGTGCGGCGACGCGCGGATCGTCCAGCTCGAGCGCGGCAAGGGCGCCGCGGTTCGATACGCACTCGCCTTCGGGTTTGCCGTCGACGAAGTCGGAGGCCGAGATCAGGCCGTGTTCGATGCTGTCGATGCCCATCAATGCCGCCTCGCGGAAGCTCAGCGAGCACAGGTGGCCGGTGACCTTGCGCCCCTGCGCGTGGGCCTCATCGATCACCGCCGCGGCGATGTCGGGTCGGATGTGGCGATAGAGCTTGAACCAGGTCGCGCCGCGCGCGGACCATTCGCGAACCAGCCGGCGCGCCTCCTCCGTGCTGGCGGGCTTGGCCATCGGTCCATTGCCGTCGGGTCCGGTCAGGTACTGGGCGGTCGGAAAGATCGTCGGCCCGGGCGCCTTGCCGGCCGCGATCACCCGTACCAGCGCCACCTCGGTGTCCGGTTCGGCGCTGCCGGCGGTCTGCACCGTGGTGACGCCGCTGGCGAGCCAGAGGCGCGATGCGGTGTGGCCCATGAAGGTCATGCCCGGCATGTGGGTGTGATCGTGCATGCCGACCAGACCGGGGATGACGGTGCGACCGGGCAGGTCCAGGACGCGGGCGTGCTCCGAGATCGCCACCGAGTCCGAAGCGCCGATGGCGACGATCCGGCCGGCTTCGATCAGCACCGTCTGGTCGCGCTTGACCGTGCTGCCGCTGCCGTCGATCACGGCGACGCCGGTCAACGCGATGCCGGGAGCGTCGTGGATCACGTACTGGCGGACCTTTTCGTCATAGCGCGTGCGGCGATCGGGTTCGACGTTCTGGGTACGCGCCGGGTCCGGGGCGGCGGTGTCGCCCGCGCAGGCCGGCAGGACCAAGCCGAGCAGGAGCGCGAGCGCCAGTCGATGAGGCCGGCGGGATCGTGTGCCTGCCGGCAGGCGCTGCGGCGCGGACGGTGTCGGACATCCTGTCGAGATCGGACGCATGAGTCGTGCGGTACTCCGGGCCGGGGACGGACGGCCGTGCCCGCCAGCCTAGCGCAGCGGGGCGGCCGACGTGCCGCGATGACGCATCCGCGGGCCGGTGGTTGCCGGCCCGCGGACAGGCGTCGGATCAGACCGCGGTCGAGCGCGCGGACACCGCGTCGCCATCCTCCCCGCGGTGCAGCCAGCGATACAGTGCCGGCAGCACCAGCAGGGTCAGCAGGGTCGAGGAGACGATGCCGCCGATCACCACGGTGGCGAGCGGACGCTGGACCTCGGAACCGGCGCCGACGTTCAGCGCCATCGGCACGAAGCCCAGCGAGGCGACCAGGGCGGTCATCAGCACCGGTCGCAGGCGGCCCAGCGCGCCGTCGACGATGGCATCGTCGAGGCGGTCGCCCTGCTCGCGCAGGCGGCGGATGAAGCTGATCATCACCAGGCCGTTGAGCACGGCGACGCCGGACAGGGCGATGAAGCCGACCCCGGCCGAGATCGACAACGGGATTCCCCGGATCGCCAGCGCCAGTACTCCGCCGGTCAGCGCCAGCGGCACGCCGCTGAACACGATCGCGGCGTCGCGCGCCGAGCCGAACGCCCAGAACAGCAGCGCGAAGATCAGCATCAGCGTCACCGGCACCACGACCGCGAGCCGCCGGCTGGCCGAGATCAGCTGTTCGAAGCTGCCGCCATAGTCGATCCAGTAGCCGGTCGGCAGCGCGACCTCGGCGTCGATGCGCTCGCGCAGCTCGCCGACGAAGCCGGCCAGGTCGCGCTCGCGCACGTTGGCGGTGACCACGATCCGGCGCTTGCCGTTCTCGCGGTTGACCTGGTTCGGGCCGAGCCGGGATTCGATCCGCGCGACCTCGCGCAGCGGCACCGTGCGCGGCGTACCCGTCCGCCAGTCGGCGCCGCGGCTGGACTCGTCGGCACGGCTGCCACCGTCGGCGCGCAACGGAATGGGCAGATCGTGCAGCGCGGCCGGATCCTGCCGCATCGCCTCGGGCAGGCGCACGACCATGTCGAAGCGGCGATCGCCCTCGAACAGCTGACCGGCGACGCTGCCGCCGACCGCGGTCGCGACCGCGTCCTGCACGTCGACCGGATTGAGGCCGTACTGCGCCAGTGCGGCACGGTCCGGGGTCACCGTGAGCAGTGGCAGGCCGCCGATCGGCTCCGCCCGCACGTCGCTGGCGCCGGGCACCTTGGCCATCGCGTCGCGCACCCGCGCGGCGGTCGCGGCGAGGGTGTCGAGATCGTCGCCGTAGATCTTCACCGCGACGTCGGCGCGCACGCCCGAGATCAGCTCGTTGGTGCGCATCTGGATCGGCTGGGTCAGCTCGTAGTTGTTGCCGGGCAGGGTCGCGATCTTCTCCGCGATCTCCTCGACCAGCGCGTCCTTGGGCTTGCGCGGGTCGGGCCAGGCGTCGCGCGGCTTGAGCATCACGAAGGTGTCGGCGATCGACGGCGGCATCGGATCGCTGGCGATCTCGGCGGTGCCGATCTTGGCGAATACCCGTTCGACCTCGGGGAAGCTCGCCAGGGTGCGCTCCAGGGTTTCCTGCATCGCCACCGACTGCGACAGGCCGGTGCCGGGAATGCGCATCGCCTGCACCGTCAGATCGCCCTCGTCGAGGGTCGGCACGAATTCGGCGCCGAGCCGGGTCGCCAGCAATCCGCAGCCCAGCACCAGCACCGCGGCGCCGGCGATCACCGGCAGGCGCCAGCGCAACGCCCGCGCCAACAGCGGCGCATAGCCGCGCCGCGCCCAGCGCATCAAGCGGTTCTCGTGTTCGTCGACACGGCCGCCGAGGAAGGCGGCGACCGAGGCCGGCACGAAGGTCAGCGACAGCAGCATCGCGCCGGTCAGCGCCAGCACCACGGTGATCGCCATCGGGTGGAACATCTTTCCCTCGACTCCGTCCAGGGCGAAGATCGGCAGGTACACTGCGGTGATGATGCCGACTCCGAACAGGCTGGGGCGGATCACCTCGACGGTGGCACTGGCGGCGGTGTCCAGCCGTTCGCGCTCGTTCATCGCTCGGCCCAGTGTCTGCTGGGCCTCGCCGAAGCGGCGCAGGCAGTTCTCGATGATGATCACCGCGCCGTCGACGATCAGGCCGAAGTCCAGCGCGCCCAGACTCATCAGGTTGCCGGACACGCCGCCGCGGACCATGCCGGTGATGGTGAACAGCATCGCCAGCGGGATCACCGCCGCGGTGACCAGGGCCGCGCGCACGTTGCCCAGCAGCAGGAACAGCACCACGATCACCAGCAAGGCGCCCTCGATCAGGTTCTTGGCGACGGTGCCGATGGTGCGGTCGACCAGGGCGGTGCGGTCGTAGACCGGTTCGGCGCGGATGCCCTCGGGGAGGCTGGCGTTGGCGGCCGCGAGCTTGTCGGCGGCGGCGCGCGACACCTCGCGGCTGTTGGCGCCGACCAGCATCACCACGGTGCCGATCACCACCTCGTGGCCGTTCTGGGTGGCGGCGCCGGTGCGCAGTTCGCGGCCCTCCGCCACGCCGGCGACGTCGCGGATCCGGATCGGCACGCCCTCGCGACGGTCGAGCACGATGTCGCGGATCGCCTCCAGGCCTTCGACCTGGCCCGGCACCCGCACCAGGTACTGTTCGCCGTTGCGCTCGATGTAGCCGGCGCCGACGTTGCGGTTGTTGGCCGCCAGCGCATCGACGACATCGGCGAGGGTGAAGCCCAATGCGACCAGCCGCGCCGGATCGGGGGTGATGTGGATCTCGCGCTCGAAGCCGCCGATGGTGTTGACCTCGGTGACCCCGGGCACGGTGCGCAGCTGCGGCCGGATCACCCAGTCCTGCAGGGTGCGCAGGTCGGTCGGCGTGTACGCGCTGCCGTCGTCCTTGCGCGCGTCCGCGGCGGCCTCGACCGTGTACATCAGGATCTCGCCCATGCCGGTCGCGATCGGCCCCATCTGCGGCTCCAGTCCCGATGGCAGCTGCGATTTGACCTGCTGCAGGCGTTCTGCGACCTGCTGGCGGGCGAAGTAGATGTCGGTGCCGTCCTCGAACACCACGGTGACCTGGGACAGGCCGTAGCGCGACAGCGAGCGGGTGTGGTCCAGCGCCGGCAGCCCGGCCAGCGCGGTCTCGATCGGGAAGGTGACGCGCTGCTCGGCCTCCAGCGGCGAGTAGCCGGGCGCCTCGGTGTTCACCTGCACCTGCACGTTGGTGATGTCGGGGGTGGCGTCGATCGGCAGGCGGCTGAAGTTCCAGGCGCCCAGCGCGGCCAGCGCGAGGGTCAGCACCAGCATCAGCCAGCGGTGCGCGATCGCGAATCGGATGATCTTCTCGAGCATGGCGTTCCCCCTAGTGGCTGTGCTCGGCGGCGGCCTTGCCGATGTCCGCCTTGACCAGGAAGCTCTGCTCGACCACGACCTGCTCGCCGATGGCGACGCCGTCGAGGATCTCGGCGCGCTCGGCATCGCGGCGGCCGATGCGGACCGGACGGGCGAGGTAGTCCTCGCCCTCGCGCACGTACACCACGTCGGTCTCGCCGTCGCGTTGCAGTGCGCCCAGCGGCACCACCCGTTCGGCCTGGAAACGTTCGACGGTGACCCGTGCGCGCACCGCCGAGCCGGGCCGCCAGAGTCCGTCCTCGTTGGCGATCAGCGCACGCGCGACGGTGCTCTGGCTGGCGGTCGCGGTCGCCGGCAGCACCCGCTCCAGCACCGTCTGCGCCTGCACGCCATCGCTCATCCGGGTCACCGTCACCGGCGATCCGGCGGCGATGTGGCCGGCGTCGGCGCCGAACACGTGCAGGTCGACCCACAACTCGGACAGATCGGCGACCTCGAACAAGGCCTGGCCCTCGCCGGCGACGGTGCCGACCGTGGCCGAGCGCGACAGCACGGTGCCGTCCAGCGGCGAGGTCACGCCGTAGCTGGACAGGCTGAGGTTGCTCTCGATCACCGCCAGGGTCTGGCCGGCGCGCACGCGGTCGCCGGCACGCGCGTGCAGGGCGCGGATCGGCCCGGGATAGCGCGCCATCACCTCGGCGACGCGGCCGTCGACCGGGGTCAGCAGGCCCTGGACCTCGTGGGCGTCGGCGATCTCGCCGGCCGCGACCGCGGCGACGCGGATGCCGGAGGCCTCGGCGATATCGGCCGGGATGCGCGTGCGCTCGCCGCCGGTTTCGTCATGGGCTTCCCCGTCCTGGCCGTCCTCGTCCCGGCCGTTCTCGTCCCGGCCGTCATCGTCGTGTCCCGCGGCCTGCGGGGAGGGCGCGTGTTCCGCGTTCTCTTCGTGGTCGTGGCCGTCGGGCGTGGCGGCACTGGCGGTGTCGCCGGAGCCGCCGCAGGCGGCGAGGGCGAGGGTCAGCAGGGCGATCGCGAGTGCTGCGGCGCTGCGGCGGTATGTCGGGCTCATCATGCGTCTCCTTGCGGGCGGCCCGGCGCGACGGCGGCGTCGCGGTCGGCGGGCGGCGTGCGGGTATCGGTGTCGTCGAGGAAGGAGCGGGCGGTCAGGCGCTGGATCTCGATCAGCGCGCGCAGTGCGTCGACCGCGGCGTCGAGCCGTTGCCGGCGTGCGGCGACGGCCTCGGCCTGGACCTGGCTCCACTCCAGATAGCTGGCCGCGCCGGCGCGGTAGGCGGTGGCGGTGGCCTCGGCGGCGCGCGTCAGCGCGGGCACGATCTCCTCGTCCAGGCGGTCGGCCTCCAGGCGCGCGCCCTGGTAGCGACCGTGCGCATCGACCAGGGTCGCGTACAGCGACAGGCGGTCGGCCTCGCGTTCGATCTCGAGCGCGGCCAGTTCGGACTGGGCCGCGCGGATCGTGGGCGCGGCGCGGCGGCGGCTGCCGAACGGCACCGAGATTCCGGCGACCAGGCCGATGTCGTCGCCATCGCCGAGCCGGCGCGCGCCGATCTGCCAGCCGATGTCGGCGACCGCCTCGCTGCGGGCCAGTTGCAGCCGCGCTTCGCGAACGCGGCGCTCGTCGGCGAAGCGACGCAACTCGGGGGCGTCCTCCAGCCAGCGTGCGATCGTGTCCAGCGCGGCCACCGCGGGCAGGCGCCGCAGCGCGTCGGCATCGACCGCGAAGTCGGGATCGCGC
>NZ_VICD02000077.1 GCF_006546735.2 Marilutibacter maris
GCCCAAACTCGCTGCGCTCAGACATGGGCGCCTCTACGGCCGCCGCCCCCTGCGGTGCGCGGCGGGCTTTAAGTCGCTGAAGGTCAACGGCAACGGCAACAGCCTTGCTTTTGATCTTCCTGAAAACTGGACAGCCCACATCGTCTGCAGACCCGGAGGGCGGCGCGCACGGACGCGCGCCGTTTTTCGGTCACGACAGGATGTCGTGTCGAAAAATCCCGGAAGACTTACCGTTCACGATTGAGCTTCGTCGGGACGGCCCTTTCTTTTGGTGACTTTTCTTTGGGCCAGCAAAGAAAAGTGACCCGCCGCCCTGGGTGGCGGAAGCCGTTGATCTTGATCTTGGCGATCCGGCCGCTTATCCAGAGCAGGCCAGTGCCTCCATTCCTGACCGGAGGTCATTGTCGATCACGATCAAAGGCTTCCGCCTTCGGCGGGTTCCTTTTGTCTTGGCAAAAGGAACCAAAACCGCCTGCTCCTGACGCCCGCCGGGCCGGCTGCGCCGCCCCGGTCCCCTGTGCGCCTCGAGGCCGGCGGCACGGCGCCCAAACTCGCTGCGCTCAAACATGGGCGCCTCTACGGCCGCCGCCCCCTGCGGTGCGCGGCGGGCTTCAAGTCGCTGAAGGTCAACGACAACGCAACAGCCCTGCTTTTGATCTTCCTGAAAGCTGGACAGCCCACATCGTCTGCAGACCCGGAGGGCGGCGCGCACGGACGCGCGCCGTTTTTCGGTCGAGCCATGAATGGCGAGTCGAAAAATCCTGGGACGCTCACCACTCACGATTGAGCCTTGCCGGGGCGGCCCTTTCTTTTGGTGACTTTTCTTTGGGCCAGCAAAGAAAAGTAACCCGCCGCCTTGGGGGCGGAAGCCGTTGATCTTGATCTTCGCGATCCAACCACCCATCCGGAGCAGGCCAAGCCCCCCATTCCTGACCGGAGATCTTCCAGATCACGAGCAAAGGCTTCCGCCTTCGGCGGGTTCCTTTTGTCTTGGCAAAAGGAACCAAAACCGCCTGCTCCTGACGCCCGCCGGAACGGCTACGCCGTCCCGGTCCCCTGTGCGCCTCGAGGCCGGCGGCACGGCGCCCAAACTCGCTGCGCTCAAACATGGGCGCCTCTACGGCCGCCGCCCCCTCCGGTGCGCGGCGGGCTTTAAGTCGCTGAAGGTCAAGGTCAACAGCCGACAGCAATGGGCGCTCTTGAACTTGCTGGCACTCGGACAGCCCGCACTGATCGCAGACCCGGAGGGCGGCGCGCACGGACGCGCGCCGTTTTTCGGTCGAGCCAGGATGGCGAGTCGAAAAATCCTGGGACGCTCACCACTCACGAT
>NZ_VICD02000078.1 GCF_006546735.2 Marilutibacter maris
TCGTCACCGCCCAGGCGCTGGCCCGCCGCGCCCGCGCGCTGAACGCGCCGACGCCGGAATACCCGCAGGCCGACCGCTTCGTCGCCGCCCACAGCGGCAACTACCGGGCGACCTCGGGCGGGCGCACGATCGAACGGGTGGTGATCCACATCACCGACGGCGGCGCCAACATCAACGGCACCATCGGCTGGTTCCAGAATCCCGACGCCGAGGTCAGCGCCCACTACGTGATCGGCCAGGACGGCGAGGTGGTGCAGATGGTGCGCCACGACGACGTCGCCTGGCATGCGCGCTCGGCCAACGGCACCAGCATCGGCATCGAGCATGTCGCCAACACCCGCGGCCTGAACCCGACCCCGGCGCAGCTGTGCGCGTCTGCGGCGCTGGTCACCTGGCTGTGCGACCAGTACGGCATCCCGATGGACCGCACCCACATCCTCGGCCATTCCGAGGCCGACACCCGCACCACCCATACCGGCTGTCCGAACGCGGTCTGGGACTGGGACTACTACATGGGCATGGTCACCTCTCGGACCTGCTACGAGCCCGATGCGGCCCCGGCGCCGACCGCGCAGGGGCTGGCGGTGCGCGGTGGCCGCCGCGCCTACTCGCGGGCGCAGGAGATCATCGCGCCGTTCTACGACCCCAGCGATCCGGCGACCGCGCTGCAATGCACGCTCGACGCGTTCAGCCAGGCCCGCGAGGAATGGTTCGCCGGCGTGGACGATACCCGCCAGTTCCCGCACTCGGCGATCTGCCAGTTGAAGATGACCGCGCCGGACGGTGCGCGCTACAGCGGCACCGGCTTCTACATCGGCCGCAACCGGATCCTGACCTGCGCCCACAACCTGCAGGGGATGGCCAGCTGCCAGATCATTCCCGGCCGCAACGGCGCCGGCGGGCGTCCGTTCGGCGACGCCACCGTCGATGCCTCGTCGTGGCGGGTGGCGCCGGGCTACGGCGGCTCGGGCGATTGGGACAACGACCTGGCGGTGATCGACAACGTGCCGATTGCAGCCCCGCACGGCCGGTTCTTCCGCTTCCTCAACGCCTCCCCGTCGACCCAGCTGCCGGTGGCCGTGTGCGGCTACTCGGCCGGTTCGCGCAAGGTGCCCGAGCTGGACTACGCCATCGACGGCGACAAGCAGCACCTGCACGGCGGCTTCGTCAGCGAGGCGCCGACCGCGGACACCATCGACTATCCGATCCTGTCGTTGATGGGCGCCAGCGGATCGCCGGTCTACACCGTCAGCGATGCCGGCGGTCAGCTGCAGGCGTTGATCTGCGCGGTGCATGTCAGCGGCGAGCCGGTCGATCGCGGCCTCAACCGCGGCTGCTTCATCACCCCGCGCAAGATCGACTGGATCGAGGGGCGCGCCACCAGCTTCTCGCTGGACAGCGGCACCCGTGCGCGCGGCGGCGCGCCGGCTCGCGTACCGGCGCCACGCGCGCGGGCGCAGGGCGTGACCGATCTGCTGCCGGTCGATCTCAAGCTGCGCGTGTTCATTCCGTCGCCGGCGATCCTGATGGAACGGCCGGTCGTCTCCGATCGCGCCTTCGGCGGCGACGGCCGTGGCTTCCAGCACGATGGCGGCAGCAGTCGCGCTGAAATCAGCGCGCGGCTGCACTTCGGCGACGGCGAGACCCGCGCCCGCCTGGATGTGCTCGACCGCCATTGGGGCGAATCGACCGAGTACGCGGTCGCCGACACCGAAGCGGCGGCCGGCAAGCCGGACTGGTACCGCAATCTGAAGTCCGGCGCGCGCCCGAGCGCGCGCGAGACCCTGGCGACCAGTGACGACAACCTGAGCGTGCGGCTGGGCGGCAGCTCGCACAACGGCATCATCAGCATGGCCGAAGGCTCGATCGTGGTCAGCTTCCACGTCGAGGGCGCGCTGCCGCTGGTTGCGCTGTCGCCGGACATCGACGCCAACCTGGCCGTGCACGTGCGGGTCAACAACGGCCGGGTACAGGCGCGCGTGGTCGGCGGCCACGACGAGTTCCCCGCCTACGAGCTCTATGCCAACGGCGAACGGATCTACGCCTACAACCCGCTCGATCACGGCGGCACGCCGCTGGGCCTGCTCGGCGACGGCAACTGGGACGTCGAGGCCGACTCCGACTATGTCGACTGCGGTCCGGCCAGCGAGTACCGGATCGTCGGTCCGGTCCGCATCGGCTCGGGTGCGCAGGCCTTGTCGCAGTCGCTGGAGATTCCGCTCGACCCGGGCATCGGGGGACAGTCGATCGGCCCCGACGCGCTCGCGCCCGGCGACATCATCGTCTCCACCGCACGGCACGCGGTCTCCTACGCGATCCGTGCCGGCACCCTGTCGGCGATCAGCCACGCGATGGTCTACGTCGGCGACGGCAACGTGGTCGAGGCGGTCGGCGACGGCGTGCGCGAGGTCCCGCTGGCGACGGCGATCGAGCCGGCGATCCTCGCGGTCGCCTACCGCGATCCGCGGGTCGATGCGAGCCGTGCCCAGGCGATCGTCGACTTCGCCCGCGCCCAGGTCGGCCGTCCCTACAACTACGGCGGCGTCGCCCGCGCCGGTTACCGAATCCTGTTCCCGTTCTCCAGCCGCGTGCTCGACGCGATCCGCGATATCGCCGGCGTCGACGACGATACCGCGCGCTCGTTCTACTGCTCGGAGCTGGTGTACGCGGCGTTCGAAGCCGCCGGCATCCCGTTGGACACCGCTTCCGGCGACCCGGGCACGCCCGACGACCTGGTCCAGCTGCGTCACGGCAGCCTGGGTTACGTCGGCCATCTGAAGGCGCGCGACGAGCTGCTGGGCATCGCTCTGGCGTTGTCGACCCGGGCGCTGCGCGCCGCCGACTCGCCGCGCACCCGGGTACGCGCGTTGCAGGACGAGGGGCCTTCGGACTATCCGGTCGCGTTGATCCCGCAGCCGGACAAGAACGCCTGCTGGGCGGCGTCGATGGCGATGCTGCTGTCGTACCGGCGCAGCCAGTCGATTTCGCCGGAAACGCTGGCGCAGGAAGTCGACGCTTCGCTGTCCACCTCCTACGACTGGGACCTGCTGGAGAACGTGCGCGATCGCTACGGCTTCAGTGTGATCCCGCAGCCCTCCAACGCCAGCCTCTATCACAGCCCGCAGGAGTGGGCGCGCTGGCTCAGCCTGCACGGCCCGTTGTGGGTGGTGATCGTGGGCGCGCCGCACGCGGTCGTGGTCGCCGGCATTCGCGGCGACCTGACCGACCCGGCCGCGACCGAGGTCAAGGTGCTCAATCCCTGGGATACCCGGGTCGCGTTCGATGGCGATCCGGTCGCCTTCAATCCGCCCAACGGCGGCTACGAAGACTGGCTCCCGTTTGCCGACTTCGCCGCCGACTACGGCAACATGGCCGAGCCCGACTACGGCAACTGGCGGGTGCTGTACCTGCCGGAGA
>NZ_VICD02000079.1 GCF_006546735.2 Marilutibacter maris
CCCAGGCCGAGGCGATCGCCGACCTGATCGCGGCCGCCGACCTGCAGGCGGCGCGGGCGGCGCGGCGGGCGCTGGACGGCGAGTTCTCGCGCCGGGTCGAAGCGCTGGCCGCCGAGTTGCTGGCGGTGCGGGTGCACGTGGAAGCGGCGATCGACTTCGTCGACGAGCCGATCGACACCCTCGGTGGCGCCGCGCTGAAGGCCAGGCTGGCGCGGATCGACGCCGACCTCGATGCGCTGCTGCGGGCGGCCGAGCGTGGCCGCCGTCTGCGCGACGGTCTGCACGCGGTGATCGTCGGTCCGCCCAACGCCGGCAAGAGCTCCCTGCTCAATGCGCTGGCCGGCAGCGAGCGCGCGATCGTCACCGACATCGCCGGCACCACCCGCGACCTGCTGCACGAGACGCTCAGGGTCGACGGGGTGGAAATGACCCTGGTCGACACCGCCGGCCTGCGCGAGGGCGGCGACGCGATCGAGCGCGAAGGCATGCGCCGCGCCGGCACCGAGCTGGGCCGCGCCGACCTGGCGATCGTGGTGCTGGATGCGCGCGACCCCGAGGGCGGTCGCCGCGCGGTCGCCGGGGCGATCGCCGGGGTGCCCGAGCGGCTGTGGGTCCACAACAAGATCGACCTGAGTGGCGATGCCGGCAGCGACAGTGCCGATGCCGGCACCGACACACTATATGTGTCGGCGCAGACCGGCGCCGGCCTGGACGCCCTGCACGCGGCGCTGGGTACGCGCGCCGCCCGCTATGCCGGGGCCGGCGAGGCCGGCGCGTTCAGTGCCCGCACCCGCCACGTCGAGGCCCTGCAGGCGGCGGCGACCGAGCTGGCCGAGGCCCGCCTGCAACTCGACCACGAGGTGCTGGAGCTGGCCGCCGAGGCGCTGCGGCAGGCCCACGACCGCCTCGGCGAGATCACCGGCCGGGTCCATGCCGACGACCTGCTCGGCCATATCTTCTCCAGCTTCTGCATCGGCAAGTGACCGTCAGGGTGCGCACTGCCCCTGTTCAGTTTCCGGGGCGATGTCTACCAATGTTCAACTTGTGCCCTACAGCCATCACGAATGTGCCGCGTATCATGTCCTTGTCATGCGTATGTGCTTGACAAAGCCCTGTGAAGGGGCGATGAAGGGCGCGGCTCGCACATGAGCAAATCAGGGGAGAGTTTCAGCAATGACGTCATACCGTATCCATGATCAGGCGCGCTCTAGGCGCGAGGTCGTCGGCCGCACCGTGCTGCTGGTCGCCCTCGGTCTGGCCCTCGCGGCCTGCGGCAAGGACGAGCCGACACCCACCACGACCGCGCCGGCACCGGCGGCCGAGGCGCCGGCCGAGCCGGCGGTCACCGCTGAAACCGCGGTTTCGGACAAGGTCAACGCGCTGAGCGCCGACGAGCTGCGCCAGGCCGCCCGCAAGGCCTACGCCGAGAACCGCCTGTACGCGCCGGCCGAGGACAATGCGGTCGAGTACTACCTGGCCCTGCGCGAGAAGGCCCCGGCCGACGCCGCGGTGTCCAGCGCGCTGACCGACCTGTTGCCGATGACGGTGATCGCGATCGAGCAGAGCGTGCAGCGCGAGGACTTCAGCGAGGCGCAGCGGCTGTCGGCGCTGCTGGAGCGGGCCGAGCCCCAGCACCCGGCGCTGGCGCGCCTGAAGACCAGCATCGGCAGCCAACAGGAGGCGGTCGCACGGCGCGCCGAGCAGGAGAAGATCACCGCCGAGGAGCAGGCGCGGCGGCAGGAGGAGCTGGAGCGCCAGCGTCTGGCCGACCAGCAGCGCCAGCAGCAGGAGGCCGCGCGCCAGCTCGCCGCCGAGCAGGAGGCCGCGCGTGAGCA
>NZ_VICD02000080.1 GCF_006546735.2 Marilutibacter maris
GCCGCCTCGCCAGCGGCGCGCGCAAGGCGGCCTGAGCCGGCGGCGGCGCGCGCTCAGTCGCCCGGGAAGAACACCGTCACCGACAGGCCGCGACCGTCGAGGCCGTCGCCGACGGCGATCGTCGCGCCGTGGGTGCGCGCGATCCGTGCGACCAGCGACAGCCCAATCCCGCTGCCGCCGTTGCCGGCGCCGCTCTGGACCCGGTAGAAGCGGTCGAAGATGCGTTCGCGCTCGTCCGGGTCCGGCACCCCGGGACCGTCGTCGGCCACGCACAGCGCCAACCCGGAAACCCCGTCGCGCACCTCGCCCCGGCAGGCGACCGCGATCTGGCCGCCATCGCCGGCATGGCGGACCGCGTTGTCGACCAGGTTGCGCAGCAGGATGCCGAGCTGGTCGATGTCGCCGCGGATCGTGCCCGGCTCGGTGCGCAGGCTGATCCGCTGGCCGCGTTCGCGGGCGAGCGCTTCGAAATCGCGGACCACGATCACCACCAGGCCGGCCAGCTCGACCGGCGCCAGCGCGTTGGCGCCGGTGGCGGCGTCGAGCCGGGCCAGGTCGAGCAGCTGCTCCGACAACCGGGTGCTGCGCTGGACCCCGGCGCTGAGCCGGCGCAGGGCCAGGTCGCGTTCCGCCTCGCTGCCGGCCCGGCGGGCGACGTCGGCATGCGCGCTGAGCACGGCCAGCGGTGTGCGCAGCTCGTGGGCGGCATCGGCGATGAAGCGACGCTCGTTCTGGACCGCCTGGTCGACCCGGGTCAGCTGTTCGTTGAAGGCGGCCACCAGCGGATGGAACTCGCGCGGCAGGTCCGGCGCCTGCAGTGGGGTCAGGTCCAGCGGTGGCCGCGATTGCAGGGTGTTGCGCAGAGCGGTGATCGGCCGCAGCGAGCGCCCGAGCACGATCCACACCATCAATACGAACAACGCGAAGATCAACGTCGCCGCCGCCAGGGTCTGCATCATCAGGCCCCACAGCTCGGTGGCGATCATCTGCTTGGAGCGGCCGACCTGGACGATCAGGCCGCGCGCCGGGTCGTGCAGGCTGTAGACATGCCAGGTCTCGCCGTCGATCCGGCGCCGGGCGAAGCCGTCGATGAAGTCCGGCTTCAACGGCTCGAACGGCGCCGCGGCCGAATAGACCACGTTGCGACCGTGCAACCAGACCTGGAAGCTCATCTTGTGGTCGACCGGAGGGCGGGCGGCGGCATCGGCGTCGTGGGGGCGCGACGGCAGCCGCTCCAGCCCGTCCGGCATCGAACCGAGGATCTGCGCGGCGATCTCGCGCAGCGAGGCGTCCCAGAAACCCGAGTGCGAGCGGGTCAGCTGCCAGGTCAGGCAGCCCAGCCAGATCAGCCAGGCGACCAGCACGCATTTGACCGCGACGAAGGTCAGCCGCCAGCGCAGCGAACGGGTCTTCATGCTCCGCCGCCGATGCGGTAGCCGTAGCCGTGCACGGTGGCGATCAGCGATTCGCCGAGCTTGCGCCGCAGCTGGTGCACGTAGACCGCGATGGTATTGCTCTCGATCGTTCCGGAGCTGCCGTATACCGCCTCCTCCAGCTGCTCGCGGCTGACCACCCGGCCGGCGCGTTCCATCAGCAGCATCAGGGTGCGGAACTCGTGCATGCTGACCGCGACCGCCTCGCCGTCGCGGGTGACCTCGCGCCGCGCCGGATCGAGGGTCACCCCATCGCAGCTGAGCACCGGCGACACCCGCCCCTGGCTGCGACGGACCACCGCGCGCAGCCGCGCGTACAGCTCGTCGGGCTGGAACGGTTTGACGATGTAGTCGTCGGCGCCGGCGTCGAGCCCGCTGATGCGGTCGCTCAGCTGGTCGCGCGCGGTCACGATCAGCACCGGAGTGGTGTCGTAGCGGCCACGCATCGCCTGCAGCACGCCCAGCCCGGAGCCGCCGGGCAGGCCCAGGTCCAGCAGCACCGCGTGATAGCCGTGGTCGACCAGCACGGTCCTGGCCTGGGCGGCATCGACCACCCAGTCGACCTCGAACCCCTGCTGGGCCAGGCCGGCGCGCAGCGCCTCGGCCAGCATCGCGTCGTCTTCCACCAGCAGCAGGTTGGTTTCCACGTTCTCGGCACCTGTTCGCATCGTGCGCACTGTGTCGCAGCGCGATTAAAGAGTTCTTAAAACCCGTTCCGCACCCTGACCGTGCCCCCAACGCCGTGGAGTCGCCACGATGTCCCTGCCGCTTCGTCCCGTCGCGAGCGTACCGATCCTACCCCCGCCGCCGTCCGCCCGCGCCACCGGAGCGCGACCATGAGCGCCGCCGAACCGCTGGCGCTGGCCGACATCCGGGTCGACCCGGTCACCCGCGACGACAGCGCGGCCCTGCTGCGGCTGAGCGCGGAACACCATCGCCGCGTCGCCGCCCAGCGGCTGCCGTTCGGCAGCGCGCGCGACTCCACCCTGGAACTGCTGGAGGCGCTGTTCGAGCCGCCGCTGCGGGCCTGGGCCTGGCTGGCCCGGCACGACGGCGAGGCGATCGGCTACATCGCCGCCACCGTCGGCTTCTCGATACTCGAGCGCGGCTACGTGTTCCAGCTCGACGCGTTGTACGTGCGCGCGCCCTGGCGGCCGGACCAGGTCGCCGATGCGCTGTTCGCGCAGGCCCGGGCGATGGCGCGGCAGCTGGACTGCGTGAACCTGCAGTGGCGGGCGGCGCCGTGGTGGTGCGAGGCGGCCCGCCCGGGCCCGCCGCGCCATGCGATCCGGGTCGACGGCGAGCACTACGTGCTGGCGCTGGCGCCGGACTGAGCGCGTGGACGCCGCCTCCGTGCCGCGGTGGCGCCGTCGCCCACGCCGGCGCTGGCTGCTGGCGCCGACCTTCATCGTGACGATCCTGATGACCCCTATGAGCCTGAGTGCCTGCAGCACCCTCCCCTATCCGCAGTCGCCGCAGTACCGCGACGGCGCGTTCCGCAATCCGGTGGCGCCGGCCCAGCCGCAGGGCTGGCGCGAGACGCTGGCGACGATCCGCCGCTTCATGTTCGACAAGCCCGCCGATGCGGCCCCCTCGCAGCCGCCGCCGGTGCTGCCGTTGAGCCGCGCGCGTCTGCTGGCGGCCGCCGACGGCTCGCTGTTCCGGTTCGGCCACTCGACCGTGCTGTTGAAGCTCGACGGCGGCTTCTGGCTGACCGATCCGGTGTTCTCCGAGCGCGCCTCGCCGGTGCAGTGGGCCGGCCCCAGGCGCTTCCACCCGCCGCCGATCGGCATCGCCGAGCTGCCGCCGCTGCGCGGGGTGATCCTTTCGCACGACCACTACGACCACCTCGACCGCGCCGCGGTCCTGGCCCTGGCCGGGCGCACCGAGCGCTTCGTGACCCCGCTCGGGGTCGGCGACCTGCTGATCGAATGGGGCGTCGACGCCGACAAGGTCGTCCAGCTGGACTGGTGGGACGAGGTCCGCCTCGGCGGCCTGCGACTGGCGGCGACCCCGGCCCAGCACTTCTCCGGACGCCGCCCGTTCACCGAGAATCCGACCCTGTGGGCATCGTGGGTGATCGTGTCCGAGAGCGAGGGGCTGCGCCTGTTCTTCAGCGGCGACAGCGGTTACTTCGACGGCTTCGCCACGATCGGCGAGCGCTACGGGCCGTTCGACATCACCCTGCTCGAATGCGGCGCCTACGACGCTTCCTGGAGCGGCGTGCACATGCATCCGGAGCAGACCCTGCAGGCCCACCTCGACCTGCGCGGACGCTGGCTGCTGCCGATCCACAACGGCACCTTCGACCTCGCCCTGCACGGCTGGACCGATCCGCTGGAGCGGATCTCGGCGCTGGCCGGCGAGCACCGGGTCGATCTGGCGACACCGATGTTCGGCCAGGCGCTGGCGATCCGGCAGCCGCAGGCGGGACCGGCCTGGTGGCAGGCCCCCGGTCGCGCCGGCGGCCCCGTCTCCGCGCGGACCGCGCCCGGTACGCCCTGAGTCGCCGCACGAACGCGGGCCGCCGGCCTTAGAGTCCGGCGCCGTCATCGGCGACAATGGCGGCCCCTTCCGCCGCGGTACCGTCCATGTCCAGCCTCTCGCCCCAGGCGTCCCCGTCCCCCGTCTCGTTGACCCGCCATCTGCTCGAGGAGCAGCGCGCCGGCCGCATCAACGCCGACCTGCGGCTGCTGATCGAGGTCGTCGCCCGCGCCTGCAAGAGCATCTCGATCGCGGTCGGCAAGGGCGCGCTGGGCGGCGTGCTCGGCGACGCCGGCAGCGACGGCGAGGCCAGCATCAACGTGCAGGGCGAGGCGCAGAAGAAGCTCGACGTGCTCAGCAACGAGATCCTGATGGAGGCCAATGCCTGGGGCGGCCACCTGGCCGGCCTGGCCTCGGAGGAAATGGACCACTCGGTCCCGATCTCCGATGCCCAGCCGCGCGGCAACTACCTGTTGCTGTTCGATCCGCTGGACGGCAGCTCCAACATCGACGTCAACATCTCGGTCGGCACGATCTTCTCGGTGCTGCGCTGCCCCGACGGCGTCACCACGCCGGGCGACGAGCACTTCCTGCAGCCGGGCACCGCGCAGGTCGCCGCCGGCTACTGCACCTACGGGCCGAGCACGATGCTGGTGCTGACCATCGGCCACGGCACCCACGCCTTCACCCTCGACCGCGAGATCGGCAGCTTCGTGCTGACCCAGCGCGGGATGACGATCCCGGAGGAGACCAGGGAGTTCGCGGTCAACATGTCGAACCAGCGCTTCTGGGAAGCGCCGATGCAGGCCTATGTCGGCGACCTGCTGCAGGGCAGGGAAGGGCCGCGCGGCAAGGACTTCAACATGCGCTGGGTCGCCAGCATGGTCGCCGACGTGCACCGAATCCTGACCCGCGGCGGCATCTTCAGCTATCCACTGGACAGCAAGTGCGCGGCCAAGGGCGGCAAGTTGCGGCTGATGTACGAAGCCAACCCGATGAGCCTGCTGGTCGAACAGGCCGGCGGTGCCGCCAGCACCGGCCGCCAGCGCATGCTGGAGGTGCGGCCGACCGGCCTGCACCAGCGCGTGCCGGTGTTCCTCGGCTCCCGGGCCGAGGTCGAAGCGGCGGTGCGCTACCACCACGAACACGACAGCCAGGAGCAAGGCGACGGCTGAACCTGATCGCCCGGGCACCCCACGAAAGCCCCATCGCGGCTTACGCCGCTCCTACGAAAAGCGATGCAGCACGGCCCCAGCCCCCTGAGTCAGGGGGCGATTCGCGCGCAGCGCGAATGGGGGTGTGGAAGCGCAACGGCGGGGCCCAAGGTTTGCGAAGCACACTTTGGGAGATATCCGCGCGCAGCCGGATATCGTTCCCCCCTGAGTCAGGGGGCGATTCGCGCGCAGCGCGAATGGGGGTGTGGAGGCGCAACGGCGGGGCCCAGGGTTTGCGCAGCAAATTTTGGGAGATATCCGGGCGCAGCCGGATATCGTTCCCCCCTGAGTCAGGGGGCGATTCGTGCCGTAGGCACGAATGGGGGTGTGGAAGCGCAACGGCGGGGCCCAGGGTTTGCGAAGCCAACTTTGGGGACTCCCGGGCGTCGCCCGGGGATCGCGGCCACGCCGCTCCTACGGATGTTTGGGGGATCACCTTCATTTGACGCGGGGCGGTCCGCCCGTGCGAGGATGCCGGTCCCGATCGTCCGATCGCGCACGCTCCGCTGCCGCACGCTCATGGCCGACGCTTCTACCGCCATCACCGACTTCATCGAGGTCTATCCCGACGCGCTCAGCCGCGAGCAATGCGCCGCGGTGGTGGAGCGCTTCACCCGCAGCGGTGCCGACGGTCCGGGCCTGGTCGGCGGCGGCCACCGGCCCGATCTCAAGGACAGCCGCGACATCACCCTGACCGGCAAGCAGGAGTGGCGCGACGTCGAGGGCCTGCTCAACACCGCGGTGTTCAAGGGCCTGATGGCCTACCTGCGGCGTTATCCGTACACCCTGATCGCGCCGCTGATGCTGGAGGTCGCCGGCGACGACGGCGGCCGCCACCGGCTGACCGCCGACCGCCTGCAGGCGATGGACGACGCGGCCCTGGCCGGGGTCGTGCAGACCGTGCTGCGACCGGGCTCGATCAATCTGCAGCGCTACACCGGCGGCCGCGGCGGCTACCCGTACTGGCATTGCGAACTGTTTCCGCGCGACGCCGGCGGCGAGACCCTGCACCGCCACCTGCTGTGGACGATCTACCTCAACGACGGCTTCGACGAGGGCGAGACCGAGTTCCTCTACCAGCAGCGCAAGATCGCGCCGAAGGCCGGCAGCCTGTTGATCGCGCCGGCGGCGTTCACCCACACCCACCGCGGCAATCGTCCGCAGGGCGGGGACAAGTTCATCGCCACCAGTTGGGTGCTGTTCCAGCGCGCGCAGGCGCTGTTCGGCGGCGGTCAGGGCGCCAGCGGCTGAACCGCGCAAGGCGGGGCACGAACGCAAGACAAGCCCCCATATTTTTCTGCAGCCGCCAGGCAGGCAGTTTTAACGAGACACGAAGAAGAACAAGTCCTCATCGCAATGCTCACTGTTATTTCACAAGAGACGTGATGTTGTCTTGACGCTTCTGATGCTTGGCAGGAGAGGCACATCGAAAAGGCATAACTGGATTCCGAAAGGACGACTTGGAGGCAGAGCTTTCAGCTTCTGAAGCATATAGATTGCTTAGCCTTTTCGGAGTTCAGCATACGACCAGTATGCTGCGAGGTGTTCGAATCGATAGCCGTATGGATTCTGAGCTCTTAATGCCGACTGAGTCCTTTGATGGCCCGCTATGCCCGTCACAACCTTGTGACTATGATGGATACGAGTGCGAGAATCCCGGCACCTGCGCAATGAGCATCAATAAGATCTGCACCAGAAACTGCTGACGGATCCTCCGCATGCCGCAACTCAAGAGCGATCCACTTGCTGCAAGTGGATCGCTCCCGTTTTGGACACTTGCGCTCATGAGAAGCAACGCATCCATTATTCTTGCACTGGTTATTGTCGCGTCTTTCATCGCATCACCTCCGGCCTTGGGTGGCGCCACAGGCCTCAAAGGCGTTCCCGAGGCATTCGACGAATTCTCGGCCACCGAACAGGCCTCCGCCGGGACCCCGACGGCCACGCGGGGAAAGGTCATTGCTCAAAAATATGAGCATCTGTTCGGCGGCCTCTTCGATCAGGGAGTTTCTGGCTTGGAATCCATGGAGCTCAGGCTCCTGTTTCGCGCAACAAATGTCGTGACTTTCTATGAAGCGCGCGCCAAGGACGTCCGCCGATTCAAACTCGTCCTAAATGAGCTTTGGAAACGCGGCGAAGCAACCGATCATGACGTCATGGACGTATATGGCGCTCTCTTGAGCCTGCGCAGATTCGATGAGGCGCGGGAACTCGCGAACGCCTACGAGTTCGACCCTCCTGAGCCTCTCCCTGACATGACGGATGGATTGAGTGCAGCAGACGGCACGCCAACCGTCTACCTGGTTTCGCCCTCAGGCAGAAGGCTGACAAGGACTTCCATCGACGTGGATCACGGGGCCAAGATCATTGTAATCTCACATCCGTTGTGCCATTTCTCCAGAAATGCGATGGAGTTCATCAAGGGCGCCCCAGTTCTCGACGCGGTGTTTGCACGCAACGCCTTATGGGTCGCTCCCGTAGACAGAAACATCAACTTCGACGTGTTGCAGGGCTGGAACAAGTCCCACCCCGACTCCGCCCATGTTCTCGCACATTCGCGAAACGAGTGGCCGTATCTGGATTCATGGTCCACCCCGACCTTCTATTTCATGAAGGACGGAATTCTCATCGACAAAGTAGTGGGTTGGCCTAGCGATGACCAAGGCCAGAAGCTCGTTGATGCGGCAACAAAGGCTGGGCTTTTTGACGAGCGCGAACGCGGGGACCCGCGATAGCCGCTCTCCGCGCTGGGGCTCCTGCCTACAGGCGAGATTATCAGCCGCCGTGCTGCGGCTGGTTCAGCACCAGCCAGTACAGGCCGACCTGCTTGACCGCCCAGACGAACTGTTCGAAGTCGACCGGCTTCTGGATGTAGCTGTTCACCCCCAGCGCGTAGCTGGTGTCGACGTCGAGCGGTTCGGCGCTGGTGGTCAGCACCACCACCGGCAGCGCGCGGGTGATCTCGTTCTCGCGGATCGCCTGCAGCACCTCGCGGCCGTCGACCTTGGGCAGGTTGAGGTCGAGCAGGACGATCGAGGGCAGGTTGTGCGGGTCGCGGTCGGCGTGGGCGCCGCGTGCGAACAGGTAGTCGAGCGCCTCCACGCCGTCCTTGGCCACCACCAGCCGGTTCGCGACCTTGGCTTCGTCGAACGCGATGCGCGCGAGCTCGGCGTCGTCAGGATTGTCCTCGACCAGCAGGATCACTTTCTCCATCAATGCGTTTCTCCATGAGCGGGCTCCTCCGCGACGGGCGCGGTCCCCGATGATGCCATCGATGCGCGGGACGGTCGCAGCGGCAGCTCGATGGTGACGATGCTGCCGACCTCCGGGGTGGAGCGGGCGTCGATGCGGCCGCCGTGGCGTTCGGCGATGCGCTGGGCGATCGCCAGGCCCAGGCCGTGGCCGCCGCCCTGGTCGGGACCGTGCAGGCGCTGGAACGGTTCGTACAGTTTGTGCGCATAGCGCATGTCGAAGCCGCTGCCGTTGTCACGGATACGCAATCGCAGCCGCCCGTCGTCCGCCGGGGTGCCGGCAACGACCTCGCCCTCTACCTCGATCAGCGCCTGGCCGCGCTCGCGGGTGAACTTCCAGGCGTTGTCGATGACCTCGTCGAGCAGCATCTTCAGCAGCCGCTCGTCGCCCTCCAGCTCCAGTCCGGGCTGGATCCGCATCTGCACGATCCGCGCCGGGTCGGCGTCCTGGCGCTCGGCATAGGCCCAGTCGGCCAGCAGGCTCAGGTCGACCGGGCGCACGCGCAGCTCGGCGCGGGTCGCCTGCGACAACCGTCCCAGCGCGGCCAGCAGGCCGGACATCCGGGTCGCCGCCAGGCGGATCCGCTCCAGGTGGTCGCGGGAGACGTCGTCGAGCTGGCCTTCGAGGTTCCGCGCCAGGCGCTCGGAGAAACTCTCGATCGCCCGCAGCGGCGCGCGCAGGTCGTGGGTGACCGCGTCGGCGAACAGCTGCAGCTGGCGGTGCGAGACTTCCAGTTCTGCGCCGCGGTGCTCGGCGCGCGCGCGCAGGCGGGCCTCGCGCGCCAGCTCGTCGCCGATGTCGCGGATCTGCGCCAGCAGGCACAGCGGCTGGCCGTCGCGATCGCGCAGCACCGCGACATTGATATGCGCCTGCAGGACCGAACCGTCGCCGCAGACGTAGCGGCGTTGCTCGTCGAGCATGTCGTCGGGCTGCCGCAGCAGCTGCTGGACGAAGGCGATGCAGGCCTCGGCCTCGTCCGGATGGACGATTTCCAGGTAGGGACGCCCGATCAGCCACTGCGCGTCGTAGCCCAGCATCCGGCAGAACGCCGGATTGACCTCCTGCAGGCGTCCGTCCAGGTCGGCCAGGGCCATGCCGGTCGCCGAGGCCGCCATCACCAGGCGGAGCGCGTCGTCACCCGGCAGGCGCGAGAGGAGGGCAGACATCGATACGGCAGGTCGCTATACGTCGGGGCCGCAGTGTACCGGGCCGCCGTGATGGGCCGGTGCAGGCTCGATGGCAGGGCCGGACCGGTTCGTTCGGGCCATGTGAATGCGGGTCGTGGCTTTTGCCGCACAATGGCGCCCATGGACGTTCCTTCGCCCGGCTTCATCCAGCTCGTCATGTCCCAGGTCTCCTGGCAGCAGGTCACGTTCCTGCTGATCCTGGCCGGCGCGCTGTACCTGTTCGTCAGCGAGCGCCTGCGGGTCGACGTCACCGCGATGCTGACCCTGCTGGCGCTGGTGGTGACCGGGGTGCTGGACTCCCGGCAGGCGCTGTCGGGCTTCGCCAGCGAGCCGGCCATCATCGTCGCGGCGGTGTTCGTGATCTCCGGCGGCCTGGCCGCGACCGGCATCACCGAGCGCATCGGCCAGTGGATCGGCCGGGTCAGCGGGCGCACCGAAAGCCGGGCGATCGCGGTGGTGATGCCCGTGGTGGCGGCGCTATCGTCGTTCACTCACCACGTGATGGTGACGGCGATGATGCTGCCGATCCTGACCCGCTTCGCGCGCGCGCGCGGGCTGTCGGCCTCG
Organism: Marilutibacter maris; assembly: GCF_006546735.2. GTDB lineage: Bacteria > Pseudomonadota > Gammaproteobacteria > Xanthomonadales > Xanthomonadaceae > Marilutibacter > Marilutibacter maris. Next base: position 10,138 of record NZ_VICD02000080.1, read on the forward strand.
CGCCTGCTGATGCCGATGTCGTTCGCCGCCTCGCTGGGCACCACCCTGACCCTGGTCAGCGCGCCGGCCTTCCTGCTGGCCAACAACCTGATCCAGCGCACCGGCGCCGAGGGCCTGGGGATCTTCTCGATCACCCCGATCGGCATCGCCCTGGTGCTGATCGGCATGGTCTACATGCTGCTGACCCACTGGCTGCTGCCCAAGCGCGGCGGCGACACCGGCGACGACGAGTACATGCGGCTGGACCGCTACCGCACCGAGCTGCTGGTGATCGAGGGCTCGCGCTGGAGCACGCGGCCGCTGGCCGACCTGCAGAAGGCGCTGGGCGACCGCTTCCGCCTGGTCGGCTGGATGCGCGACGGCAAGCTGCGCAAGGACCTGGGCCCGACCAGCCCGCTGATCAGCGGCGACGTGCTGCTGGTCGAGGCCTCGGCCGACGCGCTGGCCTCGCTGCACGACGACCCGGGCCTGGACCTCAACGCCGTCGCCCGCTTCGGCGATACGGTCACCGGCGACGGCGAGGCCCAGCTGGTGCAGGCGGTGGTCGCGCCGGGCTCGGAGTTCATCGGCCACTCGGTGCGCGAGCTGGACTTCTCGCGGCGCTTCCACGCGGTGATCGCCGGGCTGTGGCGGCGCGACGGCAGCATCGCCCCGCGGATCGCCGACGCACGCCTGCGCGAGGGCGACCTGCTGGTGCTGTGGGGCAAGCCGGCGCGCTTCGCCGAGCTGGCCTCGCACCACGGCTTCCTGATGCTGGTGCCGTTTGCCGGCGAGGCCAAGCGCCGGGTCCGCGCGCCGCTGGCGCTGATGGTGATGGCGGCGACCGTGCTGGCCGCGGCGACCGAGTGGCTGCCGGTGCCGCTGGCGTTCCTGCTCGGCGCGGTGGCGATGGTCGCGACCCGCTGCGTCGACATCGAACAGGCCTACCGCGAGATCGACGTGCGCATCTTCGTGATGATCGCCGGCGTGATCCCGCTCGGCATCGCGATGGAGCAGACCGGCACCGCCTCGCTGATGGCGCGCGGCCTGCTGCACGTGGTCTCGGACTGGTCGCCGCTGGCGGTGCTGCTGGTGGTGTTCACCGCCGCCGGCCTGCTGACCCAGATCCTGTCCGACGCCGCCACCACGGTGCTGCTGGGCCCGATCGCGATATCGCTGGCGCAGTCGCTGGGGCTGCCGCCGACCCCGTTCGTGGTCTGCACCGCGCTGGGCGCGGTGGCCTCGTTCCTGGTCCCGATCGGCCACCACGGCAACCTGCTGATCCTCGGCCCCGGCCAGTACCGCTTCAGCGACTTCATCCGCATCGGCCTGCCGCTGACGATGATGCTGGCCTTCGCCAGCGCCTGGATGGCGCGCTGGCTGTGGCTGGGCGGTCCGCTGCTGCCGAGCAGCTTCGGCGGGGTCTGAGCGGGCGGAGGCCCGAATAGCCGCGATGCGTGCCATCGACGCCGAACACTACCTGTTGGAACTCCGGCTCAAGCGCGACAAGGTCGACTCGTTCGAGCGCTACCCGTTCTCGCTGCCGGTGGTGCGCCACCTGCACACGCTGGAGCTGCACCCGAAGGTCACCTTCATCATCGGCGAGAACGGCAGCGGCAAATCGACCCTGCTCGAAGCGATGGCGGTGGCCTGGGGCTTCAACCCCGAGGGCGGCACCCGCAACTTCAACTTCAATACCCGCGCCTCGCACTCGGAGCTCAACGAGTACCTGACCCTGGTCAAGGGCGTGCGCCGCGCCCGCGACGGCTTCTTCCTGCGCGCGGAGAGTTTCTTCAATGTCGCCACCGAGATCGAACGGCTGGACCAGGGCCCGCCCCTAGGCACACCGGTCATCAACTCCTACGGCGGCGTCTCGCTGCACCAGCAATCGCACGGCGAATCGTTCTTCGCGCTGATGGTGCACCGCTTCGGCGGCAACGGCCTGTACCTGCTCGACGAACCGGAGGCGGCGCTGTCGCCGCAGCGGCAACTGGCAATGCTCGCGCGCCTGCACCAGCTGGTGCAAACGAACTCCCAGTTCGTGATCGCGACCCACTCGCCGATCCTGATGGCCTACCCCGACGCCTGCATCTACCAGATCGGCGACGGCGGCCTGGACCGGATCGACTACGAGCAGACCGAGCACTACCAGGTCACGAAGGCGTTCCTGGCCAACCCCAAGCGGCAGCTGGATCTGTTGTTGGAGTGAGTGGTTGGCGAAAAGAGCTACGGCTCAAGGACTGTCCCGACTTCATTGACAACCTCCACGAAGGCTTCTGGGACTTCGATCGCACTGCCATCGCCTAGCTCGATGAGATACAAGGTCGATCCGATCATGCTGTCGAACCTTTTGGCCTGCTCGGTGGTTTCCACCACCCTGATGCCGCAGACGGCCGCCAAGCTTCCGGCGCGCATCTCCGACGGCGCGTCTCTCTTTATCCTTACGGTGTCTCCCCAGGTCGGACGGCTCATGTTTGATGCTTCTCCTACTGGTTGATCGGCAGTCACGACGCCAGCCTTTGGAAAGGCAGCGATCATATTCAATGCAGAGCAGACGGTTGGCGGCTGTCGCGATGGCGTTGAGCAGGCCCACCGGCAGGTCGTCGAGCCAGATCGCCTGTTGCTTCGGTGATCCGCCCCAAGGCAATGGCATGAACCCCGCCGAAGTCGACCACCTTCATCTGCGAAAGTCGACACCGCCTCCTGCCTCCGAATGTGCAGGCGAGCACTTCGCACTCACGCCCGCAAGTGGCGATCAGAAAATGAACCTGACCCTTTTCCCGCTACTCAAAGGTGGGGGGACGTCGACAAGAGCGGAAGTTGAGCGAACAAGCCCGGGTTGGGCGCGGACTTGTCGTCGAACATCAAAAGTGGGTGTCCTTGTCTTTCCGGATATCAACGCACAATTACCGACTCTACGCGCTTGTTGGATCGGCATCTTTTAGGAAGACCATCGTATTCGGCTCGAGTGATCGCAACTGGTTCGTCTGGTACTCGCTTTAGAAATGGCTCAAATTTCGGATTCATTAAAACCCAAATCCGTTGCGGTCTGTTGCTCGACGAGACAACCCCCAGAAGACAGTAGTCTTCATGGATTTTGACGATAGTGCCTGACGAGAGATCTAAATCTCGATTCTGATACTCATAAGCCTGCAGAATCGACCATTCGTGCTTCTTTCCAGTGTCCTCGCAACCAGTAAGCAAGAAAAAAAATAGGATCAGGCAAGCAACTTGGACGATGCGCTTCATCACGGCTTTCCATTAAACTGATTGAGCGCTGCAGGAATTGACGTTGAACCTCTGGGGACGCTGACTGTACTGCCTGTAGTGCCACCCGTTAAATTCGAATAGAAAGCTGCCGTGTAGGCTGAACTCTCAGGAAGCGGGCTCGTTACCCCGAAAGCAATCGACAAAAAAGTAGAGTATGGGTTTGATGGATCATGCATCCCAGCAACTCTTGATGCCTCGTTGGTTCGCGTCGCACATGTGTCATCGCTGTCTGGACCAGGCACAGCAGGGAGTGGATCGCCCACTCTCGACCGCAGGTAATCCATAATTTTGGCCTCCTCTTCCGGCGTAGTATTGATAATAAATACAGTTGAATCGCGCCTTTCCGCTTGATCCAGCAGATATGAAGAGATGCTTGAGCCAAACGGCGTAGCAGTACCGAAGCTGTAAACATCAGAGCCAGAAACCGCAATCGCGACGTGACCAAAAGGGTTATCGCCGACAGGCCCTCCGAAAATTACCGCGGTCGCAAGACCAAACTGATCGACCCGTGTTAACGGATTTCCGCCAACGTAACCATACAAACTCACGCCGCCAAGCAAGCCGATGGGATCGGGCGTGCTGTATCTGCCCGTCCCCGCCTCATAATCCCGGAAGTAGTTGTAGTTGAGCCCACTCACGGCGTCGTAGCGCTGGCCCGGGAAGCGCATGTCGAGTGTGAAGGCGGTGCTGTCGCCGTCGGGGTCGGGGTTGGGGGCGCTGTTGTCGAAGGCTTCGCTGGCGATGTCCCAGGCCCAGACCGCGACGTCGCGCTGGGGTTCGATCACCGCGCGCGGGGTGCCGCGGTGGTCGGGTTCGATGTAGTGCAGGCGGTTGGCGGTTGACGCTGCTCCGTTGAGCAGGCCTACCGGCAGGTCGTCGAGCCAGATCGCCTGCTGCTTCGGTGCGCCGCTGGCGTCGTAGTCGCCGACCCAGTTGTAGCCATAGTTCATCGTCACCGCGCCGCCCTGCTTGACCGCGCTCAGGCGGTTGGCACTGCGGACGCACTCATTGAATTTGGGCAGTGATGTTTATTTCTGGCAAGTTAAATTGATTTAATGATTAGCATCTCAATAATGCCCTTTGCATTCCCACCGTTTCTGCTTGTAAGTCTGATCTCGAAAACATGAATTTCGACCTGGCCCCGAATAACTAAACTCAAACTTGTACTCGTCTGAACCATTAGAATCGTAATGAAAACTTACAGAGCTCCCAGGAGCATGATCCTTTAGAAACGTAGCACTGAGATAGTCTGGAACAAGATCCTCCAATGCTCTTGGATAGGCGTTGTGCCTGACTTGAAACGATTCAATCGCCGCCACGATGGTCTCGGCCTGTTCCTTAGCGCTGTCATAGGCGCGACCCTCGCCAGGCTCGGCGCACGCTGAAATCAATATGCATAGCATCATCAACTTCAGCATTTTCATGATGACGTTCACATCCGTATCAAGGACTCAGGTGCATGCCACAAAGGCCGACAAGCCTAACTATTGCATTCTCCTTTGGCGGCGATCCTGCGCCCCGGATCCGCCCTAGTAAACACACAAGACTCGACCTTACCCACGCTCCGGAAGAGTATGACAGCAGAGTTTCTATATCGACACTCCACCCAAACATCATCTTCACCCAAACTCCATACAAAAGAGCCATTCTCTTCAATTGGCCTCAACGCCCTGCGCCTTGAAGGATGACCAATAAACACCTCCATATAGTCGAGTTTTCTGTCTCCTCCAGCGACCCGAACATTCCAGCCCTCTATCTTCGACACACCTTGGTTATCTCGAATTGCCGATGGGCAAGCGATCATCAGTGCCGACACCAGCATTGATTCAACTAAAGGCATCTCACCACCCTCCTGTCCAAGATCCACGTGAACGCTGCGAGTAGTGCCGCAATCCTGGTGCGGACGCACGCGCTCGCCGCGGCCGTTGTAGCCGTAGTGCATCGTCACCGCACCACCCTGCTTGACCGCGCTCAACCGATTGGCGGCACTGCAAGTAAATCCTCATGCCCGGTCAATAAATGAACCTGACCCTTTTCCCGGAAAATCTACCCGGTCCTATTTGGCCTGCAAGCCAACACAGGCTGCCTTCGTCGGATCAGCACTCGCCACCAACGCACATGGTAAGTAGAGCTTATGGGTGCTCGTAGCCGACCACAGCCAACGAGCGGCGCCGGAGTCGGTATCGCGGTGGTTGGAGTGCCCGCGATCACCACCCACAGTCACTGCCGATCGGACGGCCCTGGCACACGAAAACGTTGGAAACCAAGGATCGCAGCGCTTTGATCACCCCAGCTATCTCGATAGCGCCAGGTTCCGGCGAGTCCACCGTGGTCCGGTCACCCTCGATCGACGCCGCCATCTTTCACGCCAACGCCTGCCAGATCATCCACTCCATAGACGTCGAAGGATAGGTCGATCCCTAGCTTCACTAGCTGCACCATCAGTGCCGATGAGATCTCGACCCCGGCACATCTATCGACAAACAAGCCGACAAAGTACTCGACACGTCCCCCGCTCGCGACCAGCTCCGCCAGAAACGCTTGTCGGGTCGCGAGCTTTCTCGTCAGTGTCAACAACGCATCCTCCAGTGACGTACTGGCATCCGTATCGGCAATCTTGGATACCCAGAACGTCATCTTTCTCGGCTTGCCACGTATCGCTGTGCCCTTGGGCGTCCGCTTCTCATCCCCGGCGGTGTACGCATGCAGGGGCACCAGCCCCAACTCTTGACCGATCATGTCTGCAGCGATGCTTGGATGGCTAATTCGAAGCGATAGTTGATAGCGAAGTAATTCATTCACGGGAGATAGTCTCCAAAATGACCTTGATCACTAGCTTCCCCTCCCTCATTTATCCAAACATTTCCATCCGGGCTTATACCCACCCAGTCTCTAGGGCCGGCGGATACTCCGTCCTTAATTCTGTGAATGTCCTCGCTGCTTAATCCAGGCACTTGGTCAATTGGTTTGGTGCCTGCTGGACAATCTTCAGGCTTTTGCTCTCTGCTCGGCTTCCTTTTCGAGGAACTCCATAGATTCTGTATGGCATTTCCAACATATCCGCCGACAGCGCAACCAACAGCACCCCCGAACGCCCAGCCAGCTGTACCTGCGGCTGCGGCAGCCGCTGGTGAACACGCTACAGCTCCTGGACCGCAAGTGAGCCCAGCCGAACCTCCAGCTAAACCTCCTGCGCTGGCTCCCACTGTGGATCCCACACCTCCGCCAACAGCGCAACCTATCGCCGCCCCCTCCCCTCTCAAACCAAGGCGGTCTGCACTCATGAGCGGGCTACTTTGAACATATACATAGGTGCTAACCCCACCCGCCAACCCAATCGGATCCGACTGCGAGTACCGCCCCACCCCCGCCTCATAGTCCCGGAAGTAGTTGTAGTTCAACCCGCTCGCGGCATCGTAACGCTGACCGGGGAAGCGCATATCCAGCACGAAGGCGGTGCTGTCGCCGTCGGGGTCGGCGTTGGGGGCGCTGTTGCCGAAGGCTTCGCTGGCGATGTCCCAGGTCCAGACCGCGACGTCGCGCTGGGGTTCGATCACCGCGCGCGGGGTGCCGA
>NZ_VICD02000081.1 GCF_006546735.2 Marilutibacter maris
GGCCCGCCATCGCGGTGCCGGTGGCGGGCCTTGCGTCGTGTCGGCCGGCGATCGCCGCCGCCGGCCGCCAGGACGGAGGGCGTAGCCGCGTCGCGTCAGCGCCCCAGACCGGCCTCGTAGCTCGAGATCTCCTCATTGGCCAGCAGTTGCTGCAGCTGGGTTGCCGAGGCGCGCTTCATCGGCCGACCGTCGACATTCGACAAGGGGGCCTGGCGCAGGGCGTCCAGCGGCAGCACGGTCACGTCGAAGCTCAGATCCTCGGCGCCGAACACCCAGACCGGAAGATCGGCCGAGCGCTCGGGATCCAGGCGCAGGCGGCGCATCCGCGATTCCGCCGGAATCCCGTGCTCGTCGAGAAAGCGCATCACCGCTTCGGCATCGTCGCTGTAGGCGTGCAACTGGACCGCCGAGTTGGCGTCGGCGGTGCCCTCCAGTACCGGGCCGACCAGACGCGGCGAGAACGGCTCCAGGAATCCGAGCGCGCGCAGCGCCGCTTCGCGGCGGACCCTCAGCGCCTCACCGTGGTTCGCTCCCGAGAACAGTCGCTGGTACTCGCGCAGGGCTTCCTCGATCTCGCGATTCCGCGGCAGCGAGGCATCGTCGAAGATGCCCAGGCGCTGCGCCGCCTTGAGCTTGGCCTGGTGGTAGTCGCGCATCCCGCCCTCTGCCATCAACCGGGCCGCCTCGTGGGCGAGCCGACGCCGGCGTTCGCGGGTGCGGGTCTGTGCGTGGACGTGGGCGTGCTGACGGGCGTGGGGCATGGCAACCTCCGCGGCTGGCACGACAACGGCGACCTGATCGCCGTGGCCGGTCCGAGCGGCCGGCAGGGCAACGCTAGCACGTCATCGGCGACAGCGTGAACCGGGGCCGGGCGCGGCCGCGATGGCGGTTCAGGCCGGGTCCGGCGGACAGGTCCCGGCGCCGGTTGCGGGCGCCGGGACGGCAAGCCGCCATCGGTCAGAAGATGTCGAAGGACTCCTCGGCCGGCTCCTCGTCGGCGCCGTAGTCGACGAAGGTCTGCATCCGGTCCAGGTCCTCGGCCTTGATCCACTCGGTCTGTCCGCCGCTGCCGTCGGGCAGCAGTTGTCCGGTCGCCGAGACCGACACCCTGATCATGCCGTCGGGCGGGGTGTTCTGCGCGATCGGCTGACCCTCCAGGGCGACCCGCATGTAGTCGATCCAGATCGGCAGGGCCGCCTTGCCGCCGTACTCGCGGCGCCCCAGGGACTGGAAGTTGTCGCGGCCGACCCAGACCGTGGTCACGTACGGGCCGCCGACGCCTGAGAACCAGGCGTCGCGGTGGTCGTTGGTCGATCCGGTCTTGCCGCCGACATCCTCGCGACCGAGCACCCGGGCCGCGGTGCCGGTGCCGCGGCGGACCACGTCGCGCAGCATCGAGATGATCTGGTAGGCGACGCGGTTGTCGATCGCCCGTGGCGCCCGCGGTGCGTCGGGGTCGACGTCGGCGGTGTCGTCGTCGGCCGGTGCGGCCTCGGGTTTCGGCGCCGACGGTGTCGCCGGGCCGAGATTGAAGCCGTCGACCACCTGGCTGACCGACGCCGCGTTGCCGCCGATGCCGCAGCTGGGGCAGGCGCGGGCGGGCTGCTCCTTGAACACCACCGCGTCGTTGCGGTCGCGGATCTCGTCGATGAACCACGGCGTGATGCGGTAGCCGCCATTGGCGAACACCGCGTAGCCGCGGGCGACCGACAGCGGGGTCAGCGAGGCGCTGCCCAGCGACATCGACAGGTTGGGCGGCAGCTGCGACTCCTCGAAGCCGAAGTTGGAGATGTAGCGGCGCGCATAGTCGACGCCGATCGCGTCCAGCAGGCGCACCGACACCAGGTTGCGCGATTGCACGATCGCCTCGCGCAGGCGCATCGGGCCGGCGAAGTTGCCGGAGTCGTTCTGCGGGCGCCAGACCTTGCCGTTGCGCTGCTTGAACACCACCGGGGCGTCGAGCACGATCGAGGCGGGGTTGAAGCCCTTGTCCATGGCCGCCGCGTAGACGAACGGCTTGAAGCTGGAGCCGGGCTGGCGGCGGGCCTGGGTGGCGCGGTTGAACTCGTTGCCGGCGAAGCTGAAGCCGCCCGACAGCGCCCGCAGGGCGCCGTCGATCGGTTCCAGCGAGACCAGGGCGGCCTGGGCGCGCGGCAGCTGGTCGAGCGCGTAGGTGTAGCTCGGCGGCGGTTGCGGCAGGCCCTCGGGGACCTCGGCGGGCTCGGTCTCGACCGGCGTCTGCCGGACCCGGACCAGATCGCCGCGCTTGAGCAGGCTGCCCGGATCGCTCTTGCCGTAGGTGTTCTGGGCGGTGATCTCGACCACCTCGCCACTGCGCAGGGCCAGGGTCGCCCGGCCCGCGCCGGCACTCAGTACCACCGCCGGCAGCAGATCGGCCTGGGCCGGAACGCTGCGCAGGCGCTTGCCGGCGGCCTTCGCGTCCTCGTCCGCGGCCAGCTCGAAGTGCTGCTCGACCCCATGCCAGCCATGGCGGCGGTCATAGGTGGAGAGCCCGTCGCGGATCGCCTTGTCGGCCGCCGCCTGCAGGACCGGATCGATGGTGGTGGTGACCTTGTAGCCCTGGGTCAGCGCTTCGGCGCCGTAGCGGGCGACCATTTCCTGGCGGACCATCTCGGCCACGTAGGGCACGTACACCTCGATCGGCGGCTCGTGCGCCGCCGCGTGCATCGGCACCGCACGGGCGGCGGCGGCCTCGGCCGCGGACACGAACCCGAGTTCCTCCATCCGCTGCAGGATGTAGTCGCGGCGCTCGCGGGCGCGCTCGGGGTTGCTCAGCGGGTTGCCGCTGGACGGGAACTTCGGAATCCCGGCCAGCGAGGCCATCTCGTCCAGGTCCAGCTGGTCCAGGGGCTTGCCGTAGTAGAACTGCGCGGCCGCGCCGATCCCGTAGGAGCGGTGGCCGAAGAAGCTCTTGTTCAGGTACAGCTCGAGGATTTCGTCCTTGCTCAGCTCGCGCTCCATCCGCATCGCCAGCAACATCTCGCGCAGCTTGCGCATGTAGCTGTACTCGGAGTCGAGGAAGAACTGGCGGGCCACCTGCTGGGTGATGGTCGAGCCGCCCGGTACGCGCTTGTCGCTGGTGGTCGCCAGCAGCCAGACCGCGCGCGCCACGCCCTTGTAGTCGACGCCGTGGTGCTCGTAGAAGCGGGCGTCCTCGATCGCGATGAAGGACTGCTTCAGGCGCTCGGGCACCTCGTCGATCTTGACCGGGTAGCGGCGCATCTCGCCGAACTGTGCGATCAGCCGCCCGTCGCGGGCATAGACATGCATCGGTTCCTGCAGCTCGACCGTGCGCAGGGTCTCCACGTCCGGAAGATTGGGGACAATTACGTAGTACAAGGTGCCGATCGCGATTGCGCCCAGCACCGCTACGCCGACCAGGGCCAGAAGCGCCCATCGCAGCAAGCGTCGAAGTCGTGGCATCGGGGTCCGTTTCCGAGTTGCGGATGTAATGGCCGGGCAGTATAGAGGAGTCGCCCGGGGGTTCCCCGGGCCGGAAGGGGGATGGGACGGGTTGGCGGTTCAGCTGGTCGATGAGGGGTTTAAAGTGACGAAGGGGGGCAATTTGTGCACGAAGTGGTTGCCAGCTCCTGAAAAGTCCGTTATCTAAGACGGGGCCACACGAAGTGCGCGTAAGCGCTTGTGGCATGGGGAGAAGATCGTGGGAGTCATCACAAAAAGCCAGCCGGCGCTCGTCGGCGTGGACATCAGTTCGACTGCCGTCAAGCTGCTGCAGCTGTCGCGGTCGGGTAATCGCTATCGGGTCGACCACTATGCGGTCGAGCCGTTGCCGCCGAATGCGGTGATCGAGAAGAACCTTGTCGAGGTCGAGGCCGTCGGCGAGGCGATCAAACGCGCGGTGTCCAGATCCGGGACCCGGGCCCGTCATGCCGCCGCCGCGGTCGCGGGCTCGTCGGTGATCACCAAGGTGATCCCGATGCAGTCCGACCTGGACGACGACGAGATGGAGTCGGCCATCGAGCTGGAGGCGGTCAACTACGTGCCGTATCCGATCGAGGAGGTGAACCTCGACTTCGAGGTCCTCGGGCCGGTGCCGGGCAACAACGAGACCGTGCAGGTGCTGCTGGCGGCGTCGCGTGCCGAGAACGTCGAGGTCCGCGCGTCCGCGCTGGAGCTGGGCGGGCTGATTCCGAAGGTCATGGACGTGGAGGCGTTCGCGGTCGAGAACGCGTTCGCCCTGATCGCCGAGCAGCTCAGCGGGCCGCGCGACGGCCTGGTGGCGCTGATCGACGCCGGCGCGACCATGACCACGCTCAACGTGCTGCGCAACGGACGCAGCATCTACAACCGCGAGCAGGTGTTCGGCGGCAAGCAGCTGACCGACGAGGTCATGCGCCGCTACGGCCTGAGCTACGAGGAGGCCGGCCTGGCCAAGCGCCAGGGCGGGCTGCCGGAGAGCTACGAGGTCGAGGTCCTTGAGCCGTTCAAGGAGGCGATGGCCCAGCAGGTCAGCCGTCTGCTGCAGTTCTTCTATGCCGGCAGCGAGTTCAACCGCGTCGACCAGATCGTGCTGGCCGGCGGCTGCGCGTCGATCCAGGGCATCGCCCAGATGGTCGAAGAGCAGCTGGGTGTGCCGACGATGGTCGCCAACCCGCTCGCGAACATGACCCTCGGCCAACGCGTCCAGGCCCACGCTCTGGCGCAGGACGCGCCGGCGCTGATGATCGCCTGCGGCCTCGCACTGAGGAGCTTCGACTGATGGCAAGAATCAATCTGCTCCCGTGGCGCGCCGAGCGGCGCAAGCAGCGTCAGAAGGAATTCGGCGTGATGGTCGCGCTGTCGGCGCTGGCCGCGATCGCGCTGTCTTTCTTGATCGTCAGCTACTACAACAGCCAGATCAGCGGCCAGAATCTCCGCAACAAGTATCTCCAGGACCGGATCGCCGAGGTCAAGAAGATCAACGAGGAGATCGACGTGCTGGAGGCCACCAAGGCCAAGCTGCTGGCGCGAAAGGAAGCCATCGAGGGTCTGCAGGCCAACCGCTCGCAGATGGTCCACCTGTTCGACTCGCTGGTGAGGACCATTCCCGACGGCGTGATCCTGACCTCGATCAAGCAGGACGACAAGACGCTGAGCCTGACTGGCCGCTCGCAGTCCAATTCCCGCGTCAGTACCTATATGCGCAACCTGGAAGGCTCCGGCTGGATGACCAAGCCCGACCTGTCGATCATCGAGGCCAAGGGTGAGGACAAGGGGTTGCCGTACGAGTTCAGCCTGAGCGTGACCCTGGACAACCCGAACGCGCCCAAGGACGAGGACGGCGACGGCATTCCGGACGCACCGGTCGAGCAGCCGGCGATGGCGGCCGAAGGCGAGGCGGAAGCCGCGCCGGCGACCGATGCCGCGGCCGAGCCCGCCGGCGCTGCCGAGTCTGCCGAGCCCGCCGCTGAAGCGCCGGCCGAGGAGTCCGCTCCGGCGACCGAGCCGGAAGCCGCGCCCGCCGCCTCTGAGCCCGCAACCGGAGCCGCGTCATGAGCCAGAAGAAGATGTCCCTGCGGGAGCTCGACTTCAACAACATGGGGTCCTGGCCGCAGCAGGCCAAGATCGGCTTCTGCGTGCTGCTGGGCCTGATCATCGTCGGTCTGACCTGGTACCTGGTCGTCACCGACAAGCGCGAGCAGCTGCAGCGGCTGGAGAAGACCGAGTCCGAACTGCGCGACGAGTTCGTCGACGAGCAGGGCAAGGCCGCCAACCTCGAGCCGCTGAAGCAGCAGCTCGTGCAAATGGAGCAGCAGTTGCAGCAGATGCTGCGCCAGCTGCCGAGCAAGACCGAGATGCCGGACCTGATCGTCGACATCTCGCAGACCGCGCTGGCGACCGGCATCAGCAACGAGCTGTTCGAGCCGCGGCCGGAAGAAATCAAGGAGATCTACGCCGAGAAGCCGATCGCACTGCGCATGGTGGGCAGCTACCACCAGTTCGGCGCGTTTGTCAGCGGCGTGGCTTCGCTGCCGCGCGTGGTCATCATGACCATGCATGACATCTCGTTGCAGCCGGCCGGCAAGGACAAGGGTGCCGTGATCGGGCCCAACAGCCCGCTGGAGCTGGTCGGTACGGTCAAGACCTACCGTTACCTGGACGAGGGCGAGGCCAGCGAGAGCGGCGATACACCCGCGGCGGAGGGCGGCAAGAAATGAATGGGGAAAGCCTGAACATGCCCGGTTCCCGTATCCAGGCCACGCGGACGATGCCACGGCTGCTACTGGCCGCCTGCGTCGCCCTGGCGCTGGCCGGCTGCGGCCGGGGCATCACCAGCACGCCGGGCGAGGCGCCGAATCTCGAGAAGTGGATCGCCGAAGTGAAGGCGCGACCGGCGCCGCCGTTGCCGCCGCTGCCGGTGATGCAGCAGTTCGAGAGTTTCGAGTACGCGGCTCATGCCCTGCGTGATCCGTTCAGTCGTGCATTCCGCGACCAGGGCGGCAGTGGCCCGCGTCCGGATTCGACCCGTCGCAAGCAGACGCTCGAGCAGTTCCCGCTCGACAGTCTGGACATGGTGGGCACCCTCGGGGCCGGCAGCGGCATCGTGGCGCTGGTGATGGCGCCCGACAGGGTGACGTATCGGGTACGGCCCGGCGCGTACATGGGACAGAGCGACGGTCGCGTGACCGCTGTCCATGAAGATCGCATCGAGCTGGTGGAACTGGTGCCGGATGGCGCGGGGGGCTGGCTGGAACGCCCGGCGTCCGTCGCGTTGGAAGATCAATGAGTTTGGGGGATAGCACGATGACCGTATTCAACGCCAAAAGCCTGCGGCCGGCCCGGCGCTCAACGCTGATGCGCAGTGCCGGCCTTGGCATCGCCGTAGGCGCGTTTGCGGCGTTCAGCGCCGCCCATGCACAGCACACCGACACCGTCGCGGTCGCGCCACTGGCGGCCGGTCAGACCGCGCCGACGACCAGTGCCGACCCGTCCAAGCGGCTGCCGGGGGCGATCGAGGTCTCCAAGATCGACTTCAAGCGCGGCGATGGCGGCGCGGGGCGTCTGATCCTGGGCTTCAGCGGCGAGGGCGCGGCCCCCGACCTGCGCACGGTCGGTTCGACGGTGACGATCAACGTCGCCAACGCCGAACTGCCGGCCAGCCTGCAGCGTCCGCTGAACGTCACCGACTTCGCGACCCCGGTCCAGCGCATCGAGGCCCGCAGCTCCGGCGGCGGCGCGACGCTGACCCTGAGCACCCGGGGCAACTACGAGTCGATGGCCTACCAGTCTGGTGCCGAGTACATCGTCGAGATCGTGCCGCGCGCGGCCGATCCGGCCGCACGCTCGGCCAGTGCCGGCACCGCGGTCGGCGCGACCCGCTCGGCCAGCAGCTCGCGCGCCTACTCCGGACGCCCGGTCACCTTCAACTTCCAGGACGTGCCGGTGCGCACCGTGCTGCAGTTGATCGCCGAGGAATCGGGACTCAACGTGGTCGCCGCGGACACCGTGCAGGGCAATGTGACCCTGCGCCTGGTGAACGTGCCGTGGGACCAGGCGCTGGACATCGTGCTGCAGGCCAAGGGCCTGGACAAGCGTCGCAATGGCAACGTGGTCTGGGTCGCTCCGCAGGCGGAGATCGCCAAGTACGAGCAGGACAAGGAAGATGCGCGCATCGCGCTCGACAACCGCGTCGACCTGATCACCGAGTACATCCAGATCAACTACCACAACGCCGCGCAGATCTTCAAGGCGCTGACCGAGGCCAAGGGCATCGGTGGGCAGAGTGGTGGCCAGGGCGGTCAGGGCGGTAGCCAGGGCGACAATGGCTTCCTGTCGCCGCGTGGTCGCCTGGTCGCGGACGAGCGCACCAATACGTTGATGATCAGCGACATCCCGAAGAAGGTCGCGCAGATGCGCGAGCTGATCCGGGTGATCGACCGCCCGGTCGACCAGGTCCTGATCGAGGCGCGGGTGGTGATCGCCACCGACACCTTCGCCCGCGAGCTGGGTGCCCGCTTCGGCATCGCCGGCCACAAGGACGGCAAGTACTTCTTCAACGACACGATCGACAACAACGACAAGACGCGTGGATCGTTGGTGGACTCGATCGCCAACAACGAGCCGACCTATGAGCTGTTCAAGGGCCCGATGAGCAACCTGGGCGTGCTCGATCCGGCCGGGTCGCTGGCTCTGCAGATCCTCAATGCCGGCTACGCGCTCGACATCGAGCTGTCGGCGATGCAGGAAGAGGGGCGTGGCGAGGTGATCTCCAACCCGCGCGTGGTCACCAGCAACCAGCGCGAAGCGGTGATCCGTCAGGGCCAGGAGGTCGGCTACGTGACGATCTCGCCGCAGCAGGGCGGCAACAACATTCCGATCCCGAACGTCCAGTTCAAGGATGTCCTGCTCGAGCTCAAGGTGACCCCGACGATCACCCACGACGGCCGCGTGTTCCTGAACATGAACGTGAAGAAGGACGAGATCGAGGACTTTATCGACTCGGGTATCGGCCGGGTGCCGCAGATCGCCAAGCGCGAGGTCAACACCGCGGTGCTGATCGAGGACGGCCAGACCGTGGTGATCGGCGGCGTCTACGAGTTCCAGGAGCGTGAGGACATCAGCAAGGTGCCGTTCCTGGGCGATATCCCGTTCCTGGGCAACCTGTTCAAGAAGAAAGGCCGCAACAAGAACAAGGCCGAGCTGCTGATCATGGTCACGCCGAAGGTGATGCGCGTCGAACAGCGCGGCTGACGGCGAAAGTCCGACCACCGAAAAAAGGGCCTGCGGGCCCTTTTTTCGTGGCCATCGCGTTGGCGGGCTTGAATCGAAGATGAAGCCCGCGGAACCCGCGCGGCAAAATGGAGTCAAACTGGGACTCTCCCGCGTCCCAGGTAAAGCACGGAATGGACAGCATGGTGATCCCGGCCCCCCCGGTTTCCGAAGAATCGAACCGACTGCACGACACCTTCAAGTCGCTGCGCGAGGGACTGGCGGCGGAGATCGTCGGCCAGGCGCAGCTGATCGAGCGGCTGCTGATCGCGCTGCTGGCCGATGGCCACCTGCTGGTCGAGGGAGCCCCCGGACTGGCCAAGACCACCGCGATCCGCGCGCTGTCCTCGCGCCTGGAGGCGGACTTCGCCCGCGTCCAGTTCACCCCCGACCTGCTGCCGGCCGATCTGACCGGTACCGAGGTCTGGCGGCCGCAGGAGGGACGCTTCGAATTCCAGGCCGGTCCGATCTTCCACCCGGTGCTGCTCGCCGACGAGATCAACCGCGCGCCGGCCAAGGTGCAATCGGCCCTGCTGGAGGCGATGGGCGAGCGCCAGGTGACCGTGGGCCGGGCGACCTATCCGTTGCCCAAGTTGTTCCTGGTGATGGCGACCCAGAACCCGATCGAACAGGAAGGGACCTTCCCGCTGCCGGAAGCGCAGCTCGACCGTTTCCTGATGCACGTCCACATCGGCTATCCCGAGGCCGAGGCCGAAGCCGAGATCCTGCGGCTGGCGCGGGAACGGGCGCGCGAGGCGATGACGGCGCCGGCCGCGGCGCCGGCGCGGATCCCGCTCGAGGACGTGTTCGCCGCGCGCGCGGCGGTGCTCGAACTGCATGTCGCGCCGGCGGTGGAACGCTATCTGATCGAGCTGGTGCTGGCTTCGCGCAATGCCGGCCGTTACGACGCGGACCTGGGCCGGCGTATTGCCTGGGGCGCCAGTCCCCGCGGCTCGATTGCGTTGGAGCGATGCGCGCGGGCGCACGCCTGGCTGGCGGGGCGCGATTACGTGACGCCGGACGACGTGCGCGCGGTGGCCCCGGACGTATTGCGGCATCGGGTGCTGCCCAGCTACGAGGCCACCGCCGAAGGCTGGGACGGCGGCCGCCTGGTCGAGGCGCTGCTGCAACAGGTGCCGTTGCCCTGATCGCGCGGCGCCGATGAGTGACAAGGTCGCAACCGAGGGGGCATCGGGCATCGTCCCGTCGCTGGAGGAGCTGGTCGCCCTGCGCCGGCTGGCGGGGGCGCGGCGGCCGCCACGCAAGGGCCGCTACGGCGTCAGCGGGCCCGCACTGTCGCCGCTGCGCGGGCGTGGCATGGACTACGCGGAGTCGCGCGAGTACGTGGCCGGCGACGATGCGCGCCATATCGACTGGCGGCTCACCGCGCGGACAGGGCGCGCGCATACCAAGTTGTTCCAGGCCGAGCGCGAGCGCTTGACCCTGATCGTCGGCGACACCGCGCCGTCGCTGTACTTCGGCACCCGGACCCGATTCAAGTCGGTGCAGGCGGCGCGCGCGGGCGCGATCGCGGCCTGGGTCGCCGCGCGCGACGGCGATCGCATCGCGG
>NZ_VICD02000082.1 GCF_006546735.2 Marilutibacter maris
AACGAGTGGCCGCCGTCGCGGCTGCCCAGTGGCGAGACGCCCGGGGCGCCGTCGCGGCTGTCGCTGCGGCCCGCGGAGGCATTGATCTGCCACTGCCAGCCCAGGCGGTTGTCCCAGTCGCGGGCCATCTGCTTCACCTGCACGTTGCGCGGGTGGCCGGCGAGCAACTGGTCGTGCAGCGGACGGGCCAGGTCGACCCGGTCGAGGTCGAGCAGGGCGCCGACCTGGCCGATGCGGGCACCGATGTGCTCCGGGTCCTGGGTGCCGGCCATGCGGAAGCGCTCCAGCGCCCGCTCGCTCCAGCCGCGCTGGCGGTAGACCTCGCCGACCGCGGTTTGCAGGCTGGCATTGTTGGGACCGATCGCGGCCAGCGACTCCAGCCGCTGCTGCGCGCCGGCGGTGTCCTGCCCGTACAGGTGCATCAGGGCGAGGTTGCGATCGGCGTCGTAGTGGCGCGGGTTGGAATGCGGCCGGCGCGCGCCCGGGGCGTACAGCCAGGCCGGCTCGGCGGCCTTGAGCTGCTCCAGGTGGGCGTAGGCGGCGTCGAAATCCTCGCTTTCCGAATAGGCGTAACCCAATTGCAGGCGCGGGTCCCAGGCGTCGGGCATCGCGCGTTCGACCTGCCGGTAGAGCGGGATCGCCTCGGCCGGATGGCGTTCGGCCAGCAGCGAACCGGCGATCGAGGCCAGCACGTAGGGCGGCGGCTCCACGCCCTCGTCCTGCAGGGCGCGGTAGCGCTCGATCACCTCGGCGTGCCGCTCCAGCAGGTTGAGCAGGGCGATCTCGTCGAAACGGGTGCGCAGGTCGGCCGAGCCCGGTTCCTGTCCCGATTCCTGCAGGGTCCGCAGCGCCTGTCCGGCCAGCGCCAGCTCCTCGTCGCGGGCCTGCTCGGACTCCGCGTACAGGCGTCCCCAGTTGATCAGTCGCGCGGTGCCGGCGCCGCGCAGCCGCCGCGCCTCGTCGGCGTCGAACAGTTCCGGCCGCGCCTGGTACAGGCTCCAGGCCCGGTAGCTGCTGCCCAGGTCCAGCAGGGTCAGGGTCTGCAGCCGGTACAGCGCGGGGTCGTCGGGGCGATCGTCCTGGGCGCGACCGATAGCGGACAGGGCGTCCAGCCAGCGGCCCTGATCGCGCAGCTGCTGGATCTCGGTCAGCGGCGTCTCAGGGGTCGATGCGAATGTCGAGAGGGGCCAGGTCAGGGCGGCTAGCGCCACGGAAACGGCTAAGGGTTTGAAATTACTGGAAATAGATCGGTGCATGCTCGGTCCGTGATAGACATTCCATAATGTGACTTGCATCTCATTTCTGGATATTGTGACGCAAGCACCGTGCCACTCTCCCCGGTTCGGTGGTTCGGGGTGGGGTGGATTTACGAAATCTTCATCTACGTGAATGCCGGTAGCTATGCGATCTAAACCGCAGCATGGGGCGACCCTAGCAGGCGGGGTGCCCGGGCCGGTGTGACCGATGGCCGAATGCCGACGGCATCGGTCCGCAAGTCGCCTGTCGGTACCGACAGGTACGCGGCTTCGCACCGGGTGCCGGCGGGGGCGCGAGCGGCGAGTCGTCGAGTCGTCGAGTCGGCTGTGCCGGGCGCGGGCATCAATGGCGGACGATCGGCTTGCCGCGGCCATCCTCAAGTGCGGAGGCGGGCGGGGTGCTGGGCCGGGGCGTTCCGGATGCCGGTGTGTCCGGGGCCGGCAACGAACCGGGGCGGCGCGCAGCGTGTCCGTGCAGCGATCGGACCGGGCAGGGCCGATCGTCTCGTCCCCCGCTTCCGGCAGGTTGGGGCGGCGCCGGACGCCGGACGGCAAAAAGGCCCTGAAGTCCTGCATTATCTGCAGCTTTCAGAGCCCTTGATGCGTTTCGGCAAGTGGTCGGGGAGACAGGATTTGAACCTGCGACTTCTACGTCCCGAACGTAGCGCTCTACCAGGCTGAGCTACACCCCGATGTGCCGAGCCCGGCATTGTAGTGAGGTGTTCCGGAGCTGGCAATAGCCGGTGAAGAATTTTCCGCATCGCCCACGTCGGCAATGCCGCAGGCGACGGCCGGGCTTGTAGACTGTCGGGCTTGCATGCCCTTGCCGCGCGACCGGGGCGGACCCGCCGCGTACGGCCCGTTCCGACAGGAGTGCCTTTTCTTGTCCAGTTCGTCTTCGTCCACGTCTCCGATCAAGCCACGCACCCCGGCCGGAGTGATGGAACTGCTGCCGCCCGAACAGATCGCTTTCCAGCGTCTGCTCGACACGATCCGCCGCAATTTCGAGCGCTTCGGTTTCCTGCCGGTCGAGACCCCGGTCATGGAGTTGTCCGAGGTGCTGCTGACCAAGTCCGGCGGCGAGACCGAGCGTCAGGTCTACTTCGTGCAGTCGACCGGCGCGCTGGAAAAGGCCCAGTCCAGCGGCGGCGACTCGCTGCCGGAGCTGGCCCTGCGCTTCGACCTGACCGTGCCGCTGGCGCGCTACGTGGCCGAGCACGAACACGAACTGGCGTTCCCGTTCCGCCGCTACCAGATGCAGCGCGTGTATCGCGGCGAGCGCGCCCAGCGCGGCCGCTTCCGCGAGTTCTACCAGTGCGACATCGACGTGATCGGCAAGGACAGCCTGAGCGTGCGCTTCGACGCCGAGATGCCGGCGGCGATCCACGCGGTGTTCTCGGAGATGGCGATCGGCAAGTTCACCATCCAGATGAACAACCGCAAGCTGATGCGCGGCTTCTTCGAGGCCCAGGGCGTCGTCGATCCCGAGCGCCAGGCGCTGGTGCTGCGCGAGGTCGACAAGCTCGACAAGCGCGGCGAGGACCATGTGCGCGAGACCCTGACCGGCGAAGCCTTCGGCATGCCGGCCGAGGCGGTCGCGCGGATCCTGGAGTTCGTGAAGGTGCGCTCGGACTCGCACGCCGACGCGATCGCCCGACTCGACGCGCTGGATAGCGCCGATGCGAACCCGGTCCTGCGCGAGGGCGTCGCCGAGTTGCGCGAGGTGCTGGAGCTGGTGCGCGCGCTGGGTGTGCCCGAGGATCACTACGCGCTGAACTTCTCGATCGCGCGCGGCCTGGACTACTACACCGGCACGGTCTACGAGACCACGCTGGACGCGTTCCCGCAGATCGGTTCGATCTGCTCCGGCGGCCGCTACGAGAACCTGGCCAGCCACTACACCAAGTCGAAGCTGCCGGGCGTGGGCATCTCGATCGGCCTGACCCGCCTGTTCTGGCAGCTGCGCGACGCCGGCGTGATCGACGTCGCCGACAGCACCGTGCAGGCGATGGTCGCGCTGATGGAGGCCGACGGCCTGGCCGACGCGCTGGACATCGCCCGGCGCCTGCGTGCCGGCGGCATCAACACCGAGGTGCAGATGGAGCCGCGCAAGCTTGGCAAACAGTTCCAGTACGCGTCGCGCGCCGGCATCCGCTTCGTGGTGCTGGCCGGCGAGGACGAGCGCGCCCGCGGCGTGGTCGCGGTCAAGGACCTCAAGCGCGAGATGCAGTTCGAGGTCGCCCGCGAGGAGTTGGCCAGCACGCTCAGGGTCGAGCTGGCGCAGTCGCAGGCGCTGGAAGGGCGCTGATCCGCCCGTCGCCGGGCTGCGTGCCCGGCCGCGATTCGAATGGCCGCGCCGAGGTGGCGCGGTGGAAGTCCGGGCCAGCGGGCGCATGCGCGCATCGCCGGCCCGGGTGACATCAAGTCCGAGGACAATCTGGAATGAAACCGATCCTGCTCGACGGCCGCTCGCTGACCCGGGCGCAACTGGTGGATGTCGCCTACGGCGCGCATGTCGAACTGTCGCAGGCGCAACTGCCGGCGGTGGCGCGCGCGGCCGAGTTCCTGGCCGAACAGGTGCGTCGTGAAGAGCCGATCTACGGCGTCTCCACCGGCTTCGGCAGCAACGCCGACCGCCTGCTCGGCGCGCACCGCCTGCGCGAATCGCTGCCCGGCGCCGAGACCAGCGAGGAGACCCTGCACGAGGAGCTGCAGCGCAACCTGATCGTCACCCATGCGGTCTGCGTGGGCGAACCGTTCGCCCCCGAGGTGGTGCGGGCGATGCTGTGCATCCGCATCAATACCCTGTTGCGCGGGCATTCGGGCGTGCGGGTGGAGACCCTGCAGGCGCTGACCGCGATGCTCAACGCCGGCGTGGTGCCGGTGGTGCCGCAACTGGGCTCGGTCGGCGCGTCCGGCGACCTGGCGCCGTTGTCGCATCTGGCGATCGTGTTGCTGGGCGGTGGCGAGGCCTTCCATCAGGGCGAGCGGATGCCCGGCGGCGAGGCGCTGGCGCGCGCGGGTCTGACGCCGGTGACGCTGTCCTACAAGGAAGGCCTGGCGCTGAACAACGGCACCGCGCAGATGCTCGCCTGCGGCGTGCTCGCGCTGCACCGGCTGGAGGAACTGCTCGACACCGCCGACCTGGCCGCGGCGATGACCATCGACGCCTTCGCCGGCCGCCTTGGCGCGTTCGCCGAGGAAGTGCACGCGCTGCGTCCGCATCCGGGCCAGGTCCAGGTCGCGGCCAACCTGCGTCGCCTGCTCGCCGGCTCGACCCTGTCGGACATTCCCTACCACCTGGTGCCGCGTTTCCGGCCGTGGTTGCCGCAGAGCTGGACGCGCATGCCCGAGGCGCAGGCGCTGCGCTTCGACATCGGCTGGGACTGGGTGCCGCTGGACCAGCGCCACGGCCGCGAGAAGTTCTACACCCGCTTCCGTCCGTTCCGCGGCGGCAAGAAGCATCAGCCGCAGGACAGCTACTCGCTGCGTTGCATCCCGCAGGTGCACGGCGCGGTGCGCGACGCCGCCGCGCAGGCGGCGCGGGTGCTGGAGGTCGAGCTCAATGCGCTGACCGACAATCCGATCGTGTTCCCCGACGCCGACAAGCCGCACGTCGAGGAGCAGGTCATTTCCGCCGGCCACTTCCACGGCATGCCGCTGGCGCTGGCGATGAGCTACGTCAAGGCGGCGATCCCGGTGCTGGCGAGCATTTCCGAGCGCCGTCTCAACAAGCTCGTCGATCCGGCCACCAACGACGGCCTGCCGGCGTTCCTGATCGGCAACGAGGACTCGACCGAGTCCGGCCACATGATCGTGCAGTACACCGCCGCGGCGATCGTCAACGACCTGTCCAGCCGCGCGATGCCGGCTTCGGTCTATTCGATCCCGACCAGCGCCAACGCCGAGGACCACGTGTCGATGGGCGCGAACGAGACGCGCCACGTGCTGGCGATGGTCGCCGACCTGGGCAAGGTGCTGGCGCTGGAGCTGTACACCGCGGCGCAGGCGCTGGATCTGCGCCGCGACATGATCAACGCCGCCCGCGATCTGTCGCGGCACGCCGACGCCGCGGCACTGGCGGCCAAGGTCGCCGGCACCCCGGGCGACGACGCGGCCGGGCGCGATAAGTTCATGGCCGAGGTCGAAGGCCTGCGCGAGGAGCTTGCGCAGTCCGGCGAGTACGGCCCCGGGACCGCGGTGGCCGCGGCGCATGCGGCGATCCGCGAGGCGATCCCGTTCCTGGAACGCGACCGTGCACTCGATGCCGAGGTCGCCACCGCGGTGCGCCTGGTCGAGGACGGGGGGGTGATCGCCGCGGCCCGTTCGGTGCTCGGCGTCGACTGAGCTCAGCTGGTGACGGCGGAGGTCCGCACACAGTTGCGGCCCTCCGACTTGGCGCGGTAGAGCGCGCGATCGGCCAGTTCCAGGGCGGCGTCGATGCCGCCCGGCAGCCCGGTATCGATCTGGTGCACGCCGATGCTGGTGGTCACCACGGTCTTGCGGTTGAGCGCCTCGCAGGGCGCCGAGTCGAGTTGTCTGCGGATGTTCTCGGCGGCCGCCTCGGCGGCGTCCAGGTCGTGATCGGGCAGGGCGGCGACGAACTCCTCGCCGCCGAAGCGCGCGACCAGGGCGTGATGCCGGCGCAGGGTGTCGCCGATCGCATGCGCGGCCCAGCGCAGGCAGGCGTCGCCGGCGAGGTGGCCGTGGCGATCGTTGATCTGCTTGAAATGGTCGAGGTCGATCATCAGCAGTGACAGCGGTCGCCCGCTGGTCCTTGCCTCCTCCAGCATCGGCGCAAGCTGCTCATGGAAGTGCCGCCGGGTGTGCAGGCCGGTCAGGGCGTCGCGCTGGCTCGATTCGCGCAGTCGGGCGTGGGCGTCGCCAAGCTGCCCCAGCGCGTCGCTCAGTTCGCGGGTACGGGCTTCGACCTGGTGTTCGAGTTGATGCTTGGCATTGCGCACGATGTGCTCGTTCTCGTTGCGCAGCGCGGCGTAGCGGTGGCCGAGCGCGATCGAAAGCAGCAGCATTTCCAGCGCCGAGCCGATCTGCACGCCGTACTCGGTGACGAAGGTTTTCGGCAGCAGCGCGAACGCGACCGACACGAACATCGCGGTGCCGACCAGGAAGGCCGCCCAGGCCAGCAGGAATATCCGCGCCGGCGCATAGCCGCGGCGGATCGCGACGATCGCCTCCACCGCCACCCAGCCGATGCTGATGAACACGCTCGCCGAAGCGAACGGGGTCGATATCCGGTAGGGCAGGAATGCCGAGGCCAAGCCCAGCAACAGGAAGAACACGATCAGGGCGAGCCCGACCTGGTCGCCGGTCCGCCAGCGGTTGCGCAGGTCGAGGAACCTGCGCGCGAACTGCTGCACCCCGACCTGGGCCAGGCAGATCGACAGCGGCACCGACTTGTCGGCCAGCCATGGCGAGTCCGGCCACAGGTATTCGAAGCCCAGCCCGTTGAGCGTGAACAGGACCAGCCCGAACGCGGTCAGGTGGAACACGTACCAGAAGTAGCTGGAGTCGCGGGTGGTCAGCCACAACACCAGGTTGTAGAAGAACAGCGACAGCAGGATGCCGTAGTACAGGCCGATGCCGAACTGGATGTCGCGCGACATCTCGGCGAAGGCGGTCGGGGTGTACAGCCGCAGCGGAACCTGCATCGAGCTCTCGCTCTGGATGCGGATGAACACGTCCACCGGCTCCCCGGGTGGCAGGTCGAGCCAGAAGTTCGGATGCCGGTAGCGGACGCTGCGCGCCGAGAACGGGCGGTGGTCGCCGCCGCGCAGATGCTCGCTGCGGCCGTCCGGGTGCAGGACGTGGAGATCGATGCTGTCGCTGAGCGGGTACTGCTGGACCAGCAGCCACTGCGGTTCGTCGGGGGCCTGGTTGACGATGCGGGCATGGAACCAGAACGCGCCGTCCTGGAAGCCGAACGAGTTGCTGCCCTCGGGCATCGGCGCGAAGGCGGCGTCCTCCAGGGCGGCGACCGCGTCTTCCAGTCGCATTCCGCCGTCGCCGTCGTGCAGGTAGCTCACATGGGGGGTGAGCAGGAACTCGGACGAATCCTCGGGCAGCCGCGTTGGCGCCGTGTCGGTGGTGTGGCCGGCGGCAGGGGCCGGGTGGGCGAGAAGTCCGGGCGACAGCAGCAGTCCGAGCACGACGCCGGGCCAGAAGCCTCCGATCCGCATCCGCAAATCCTTGAATGACAGTTGTACAGCCCCCTGTTGCACCCCGAGTGTACTTCGGCGGGGGACTGGCGAAAGAGGGTGACTCCGAAGACAGGGGTTGACCGGATGTCACAGCTTGCATAATGTATTAGCACGTTAATACATTATGCGTCCGATGCCGGACGCCCGCGCGCCACGATGAAACGACGCCAACACGATGAAGAAACCGGGGATGCCGTGGCTGAGCTGGCCGAGGCCCTGGTCGGGTTGCGCACGGCCGAACAGGTGCGTGCGTTCCTGGAGGACCTGTGCACGCCGGCCGAGCTGGAGGCCATGACCGACCGCTGGCGGGTGGTGCCGCTGCTGGCCCGGGGGGTGCCGTATCGCGAGATCCACGACCTGACCCAGGTCAGCGTCACCACGATCGGCCGCGTCGCCCGGACGATGGAACGCGGCGCCGGCGGCTATGGCGAAGCACTGGCGCGGCTGCGCCCGGCAACCCGTTGAGGACACGATGAGCATGAACCCGAAAAGCGCCAACGGCGCGCGCGATCGCCTGCGCATCGCGATCCAGAAATCCGGGCGCCTGGCCGAGCCGGCCCGCGCGCTGCTGAACGCCTGCGGGCTGAGCTGGCGCGAGAGCCGCGATCGCCTGTTCTGCTATGGCGAAAGCCTGCCGGTCGATCTGCTGCTGGTTCGCGACGACGACATCCCCGGGCTGATCCGCGACGGCGTCTGCGACCTCGGCGTGGTCGGCCGCAACGTGTTGCTGGAGCAGGACATCGCGCTCAGGACCGAGGGCGGGACCACGGCCTTCCGCGAATGGCGGGCGTTGGGTTTCGGCGGTTGCCGGCTGGCGCTGGCGGTGCCGGAGGGCTGGGCCTGGCAGTCGCCGGCGCAGTTGGGCTCGACCCGCATCGCGACCAGCTATCCGGCGATCCTGCGGCAGTGGCTGGACGAGCAGGGCATCGCCGCCGAGGTGGTCGAGTTGTCCGGCTCGGTCGAGATCGCGCCGCGACTGGGCCAGGCCGATGCGATCTGCGACCTGGTCTCCAGCGGTGCGACCCTGGCCGCCAACCAGCTCAAGCCGGTGATGACCCTGCTGGAGAGCGAGGCGGTGCTGGCCGGGCCGGCGGCGGAGAACTTCGGCCAACTCTGGGACGACGCCCGCGGCGAGCTGGCCGAGCTGTTGCTGCGCCGGCTCGACGGTGTGCTGCGGATGCGGCACAGCAAATTGTTGATGTTCCAGGCCTCGCGCGAGGCGATTCCCTCGCTGCTGCCGTTGCTGCCCGATGCCGAGGCGCCGACGGTGATGCAGGTCGACGGTGGCGATGCTCTGGCGTTGCAGGCGCTATGCCATGGCGCAGTGACCTGGCAGCGGCTGGAGGAGCTCAAGCGCGCCGGCGCGCGCGGCCTGCTGGTGCTGCCGGTGGAGGGCATGCTGGCATGAACCGGGTCGACTGGAACGGCCTAGACGCCGCGCAGCGCGAGGCGGTGCTGACCCGCCCATTGGCGGCGCAGGCGCCGGAGGTGACGCGGACGGTGGCGGCGATGTTGGCCGACGTGCGCGCCCGCGGCGGCGAGGCGGTGCGCGAGTACACGCGCCGCTTCGACGGCGCGGACTTCGATGGCGCGGATGTCGACGGTGCGGATGTCGACGGCGCCGGCCCGGGCCGCTTCCGGGTCGGTGCGGACGAGTTCGCCGAGGCCGCCGCCGGTTTGCCCGCGGCGCTGCGCGATGCGATCGACGAGGCGGCCGCGCGGATCGAGCGCTTCCACCGCGACGGCATGGGCACGCCCTATGCGGTCGACACCGCCGACGGCGTGCGCTGCGAGCGCATCCTGCGGCCGATCGGGCAGGTCGGGCTGTACGTGCCGGCCGGAACCGCGC
>NZ_VICD02000007.1 GCF_006546735.2 Marilutibacter maris
GTCGAACCCGCGCCAGCGCGTCGGCGCCAGCCCCTCGTAGCGGGACAGCCCGGGCGCGGCGTCGGCCGCGATCAGCGCGGCCTCGATCACCAGGGTGCCGCTGCCGCACATCGGATCCAGCAGCGCGCCACCGGCCGCCTGGACTTTCGGCCACTGTCCGCGCAGCAGCACCGCCGCGGCCAGGGTCTCCTTCAAGGGCGCCTCGCCCTGCTGGCGACGCCAGCCGCGCCGGTGCAGCGGTCCGCCGCCCAGGTCGACCGACAGGATCGCGCGGCCCTTGCGCACGACCAGATTCAGGCGCAGATCGGGCATCTCCAGATCGACGTCCGGACGCGTGCCGGTGGTATCGCGCATCGCGTCGACGACCGCGTCCTTGACCCGTTGGGCGGCGTAGCGCGCATGGGTGATCGCGGTGCCGGAAACGTGCGCATCGATCGCGATCGCGTGGCGCGGTTCCAGATGCGCAGCCCAGTCGATCGCGCGCGCGCCGGCGTACAGCGCCGCCTCGTCCGGACATTCGAACTCGGTCAACGGCCACAGCACCCGGCTGGCCAGCCGCGACCACAGCACCGCCCGCTGGGCATCGGCCAGCGAACCCACGGCGTTGACGCCGGCAATGGTCGCCTTCGCCGACGCGCAGCCCAGCGCGAGCAGCTCGTCGGCGAGCAGGTATTCCAGGCCCTTGCCGCAACTGGCGAAGAAGCGCTGGTCGGCGCCCATGTTCGCGATATCGGCGTTCATGCGCGGGCGGCTCCGTCCAGCGAACGCAACAGCGCGGCGAAGGCCTCGGCACTGGCCTCGACGTGACCGGAAAGACGGTGGCTGTCGTCGACCAGCAGCAGGCGGGCATCGCGCGACTGCGCCCAGCCAACGACCTCCGCGGCCGGGATCAGCTCATCGTGCCAGCCGTGGACGATCGAGGTCGGCACGGCGGCGCCATCCAGGCGCGGCGCCTCGCCCATCCGCACCGGCGGCGCCATCAGGAACAGGCCCACCACCGGGACCCGCAGCGACACCTGCCCGGATATCCACGCCCCCAGGCTGGAGCCGGCCAGCAACAGCGGCCCGCGCGCCGCGGCGGCATCCGCCAGCGCGAGCAGGCGCTGCAGCCGCGCCGGCACGTCGCCCAGCTCGCTGACCTCGCGGCGGGCATCCAGGTCGCTGTAGTCCGGTCGCTCGTGGCTCCAGCCCGACCGTTCGGCGACCTCGGCCAGGGCGGTGACCTTGGTCGCGTCGGGGCCGCTCTCGAAACCGTGGGAAAGAATGCAGTGCCCGCGCATGTTCAATCGTTCCCGCCACCGTCGGCGCTGGCCGGCAGCGCCTCCACCGTATCGCCGAGCCCGAACGCGCCGCCCTCGACGATCCGCGCGCACAAACCGCCCATGCCGCGCATCGCGTTGTAGCCGCCGGGACCGAGCGCGTCTTCCATCCGCGAGCACGGGTCGCAGGGGTCGGTGCCTTCCAGGACCACCCCACCGATGCGGAAGCGGCGCCCCTTCAGCGCGACCAGCGGAATGCCCGAGACCACCAGGTTGCGACGCAGCGTCATCGGCTCGACCACAAGGTGGCCGGCCAGCGCGGCGATCGCCGGCAGGTGCTCGGCCTGGATCAGGGTCACCCCGCGCTTGCCGCTGCCACCGCCATAGCGGTCGCCGGCCAGGCCGCCACCGGCGCAGGCCTCGACCCGGTCGACGACCTGCATCGGCACGTCGCGGGCGGGACGCAGGCCGATCCATTCGACCCGCCCGGCGCGGGGCAGGTTGGCCATCAGTTTGCCGAGTGCGGAGTCGGCGGGGGGCTGGGACATGGCGGATTCCGGTAGGCGCGGCGGCGTGCCCGGGGCACGGCAAAGCCGGGAGCGGATGGTAGCATCCGGCCATGCCGGCTCCCTCCATTGTTCATGCGCCCCTGCCCTACCAGGACCGCCTGCAGGCACGCGACACCGCCACGATCGATCTGGTGGTGATCCATTGCACCGAGCTGCCCGATCTGGCGATCGCCCGCGAGTTCGGCGAGCGCATCCACTACCCCGGCAGCGGCACCGGCAACAGCGGGCATTTCTACGTCGACCGCGACGGCAGCGTGCAGCAATGGGTCGACATCGCCCGCATCGCCCACCACGTGCGCGGCTACAACGCCCGCTCGATCGGCATCGAGCTGGTCAACCGGGGACGCTGGCCGCACTGGCACGACGCCGCCCACCAGGCGATGGACGAGCCCTACGGCGATGCCCAGATCGCGAGCCTGACCGGCCTGATCGGGCAATTGCGCATGCAACTGCCCTCGCTGCAACTGATCGCCGGCCACGAGGACCTGGACACCGACGAGATCGAGGCCCGCGACGATCCCTCGCTGCTCGTGCGCCGCAAGCGCGACCCCGGGCCGATGTTCCCGTGGGCGCGGGTGTTGGCCGCGCTGCCGCTGCGGCGCCTGCCGTCCCCCTGAGGCGGCCGGCCCCGCCGGGGCGGCCGCTATACTGGCCCGCCCTGCCGTCGATGCCCGCGCATGACTTCCGCCGCCCCCGAACCCGTCGTCCACGAGCTCGTCGAGCTGCTGTCGCTCGAACGCCTGGAGGACAACCTGTTCCGCGGCCAGAGCCGCGACATCGGCACCAAGTACGTGTTCGGCGGCCAGGTGCTGGGCCAGGCGCTGTCGGCCGCGCAGGCGACGATGAAGGAGCCGCGCGCGGCGCATTCGCTGCACGCCTACTTCCTCAAGGCCGGCGATATCGAGGCGCCGATCGTCTACCAGGTCGATCGCACCCGCGACGGCGGCAGTTTCTCGGTGCGCCGGGTCACCGCGATCCAGCACGGCCAACCGATCTTCTTCCTCGCAGCCTCGTTCCAGAAGGAGGAATCCGGCGCCGAGCACCAGTTGTCGATGCCCGAGGTGCCGATGCCCGAGGACATCGCCCCGGCACCGCCGGTGCCCGACGCGGTGATGGCCAAGCTGCCGACCAAGATCCAGCGCTGGCTGTCGCGCGGCGGCCCGTTCGAGTTCCGCCACGTGTATCCGCGCGACGAGCTCAATCCGCCCAAGCGTCCGCCGTTCCAGCAGGTCTGGTTCAAGCTCGCGGAGAGGGTTGGCGATGCGCCCGAACTGCATCGCGCCCTGCTCGCCTACGCCTCCGACTTCCATCTGCTCGGTACCGCGACCTTCCCGCACGGCATCAGCTACTACCAGCCGAACGTGCAGATGGCCTCGCTCGACCACGCGCTGTGGTTCCACCGAGCGTTCCGCGCCGACGACTGGCTGCTGTATTCGATCGACAGCCCCAGCGCACAGGCCGGTCGCGGCCTGGCGCGCGGACAGATCTTCGACCGCGAGGGCCGGCTGGTGGCCAGCACCGCCCAGGAAGGTCTGATCCGGGTGGTCGCCGACGCCGACGCCGCGCGCCACGTTCCGGCCAAGGGCTGAGGCCCGCATGCGCCAGGTATTCAGCAGCCCGCGTCTGGAGAACGTCGAAGGCGTCGCCCGTCTGCTCGAGGACGCCTGCATCGAGGTGCGGATCACCGACGGCCGGTCCTATCGCGGCAACCGTCGCGGCACCTTCAGCTATCGCGACGCCGATGTGCCCAAGCCGGCGGTCTGGGTGGTCAAGTCCGACGACCAGGTCCGCGCCCGCGAGATCCTGCGCGAGGCCGGCCTGATCGATTCCACCCGCCATCGCGACAGCTTCGTCGCGACCTTCCGCGGCGATGATGCGCAGGTCGCCCAGGCCGATGCGCGCCGACGCCGGGTCGTGCGGATCAAGTACGGCCTGCTGGCCGTGCTGCTGGTCTCCGCCGGGGTGATGACGGTATCGATGATCCGCAACCGGCCGCAGCCGCAGGCGGCGGCGGAAACGGAAGCGGCGGCGCCGGCGCCCGAGACCTCGCCGGACACGCCGCAAGCCCCCTCGCAGGCACTGGAACCGCCGTTCGACGGCAGCGCCCGAGCCACCCCGCCCGCGGTCGCCGAGGCGATCTTCGCCCGCGAACTGCCGCGGTCGCGCCTGGACATCGCCTGCCTGTCGATCGACGGCCGCGATGCGCCGGCGCCGATGATCGAGTCGCTGCAGGCGGCGCTGCCGGCCGGCAGTGCGCTGCGACTGGTTTCCGCCTCCGCCTGCGTGCGCAATGCCGAGGAAACCGAGGGCAGCACCCATGCCGCCAGCGGCCAGCCGGCACTGATCGTCGACGTCAGCTACTTCCGCCCTTCCGCCGCCGATGCCGGCGTCGCCGACTTCAGCGCCTATCACCACCGGATGTTCGCCAACTACCGCACCCTGGAAGTGCGCCGGATCGACGACCGCTGGCAGGTGACCGCGGTGCCGCGCGACGTCGCGATCTGATCCATTGCCGCGGGGGTGCGACCGGGGCCGGCGTCGCCGGCGGTCACATTCGCCGCGCCGGCCCGTCCTGGTTGCGACCGTGCATGCCGCACGCCCCACGAGCCCGCCATGAGCGCCCATCCGGCCCTCTACTCCGACGCCCCGATCGACCGCCTGATCGCAACCCACCTGCCCGCCGCGCGCCGCGGCGACCGCGACGCCTACGCACGGATCGTCGTCGCCTGCCAGAGCCCGGTCACCGCGATCGCCCTGGCGATCGTGCGCGATGTGCCCACCAGCGAGGACATCGCCCAGGAGGCGTTCCTGAAGGCCTGGCAGGGCCTGGACACACTGAAGAACCACGCCAGCTTCCTGCCCTGGCTGCGCCAGATCACCCGCAATCTCGCCCGCGACTACCTGCGCGCGGCACGACACCGGCCGATGACCGGCGAAGGCGCCGAGGTGGCGATCAACATCGCCGCCGACCCGTCGCCCTCGCCCGCCCAACGGATGCTGCAGACCGAGGAAGAGCGGGCCGCCGCCGACATCATCTCGGCGCTGCCGGAAGACAGCCGCGAAACCCTGCTGCTGTACTACCGCGAAGGTCAGCGCTCGAAGCAGGTCGCCGCCCTGCTCGGCCTGAGCGACGCCGCCGTGCGCAAGCGCCTGTCGCGGGCGCGGGCACAGGTGCGCGAACAGATGCTGGCGCGGTTCGGCGAGTTCGCCCGCAGCAGCGCGCCCGGCGCGGCCTTCACCGCCACCGTGATCGGCGGACTGGCACTGGCCTCGCCGGCGGTCAGCGCGGCCGCTGCGATCGGTTCCGGCCTGCTCGGCGGAGGTGTCGGCAAGCTGGGCAGCGGCGCCGTGGTCGGCTCGGGCATGTCCGGGGGCGTTGCCGGAGGATCGCTGGCAATGACGTTGAAGACCCTGTTCCACGGCGCGTCGGCGAGCGGCGCCTTCATTGGCGGCGCGATCGGCGGCCTCGCCGGCTGGGCGTTCACCCTGTGGTACATGCTGCGCTTCGCGCGCAACACCGACGACCGCCGCCGCATCCACCGCTTCTTCTGGATGCATACCAGCACCGCCGCGGTGTGGGCGGTCGCCATGATGCTGACCAGCCAGTCGGCGCGCGGCTGGGCGCCGCTGAGCGCGGTCACGCTGGCGGGGCTGGCGGTGATCAACTATCAGTGGCTGGTACCGATGCAGCGGTTGATGGCACCGATGCTGCAGGATCCGGCCAACCGCCGCCTGCTCCGCTGGTATCCGTACATGCTGGGCCGGAAGGCGATGGCCGTCGCCAGTCTGATCGCCATCGCGGGAATGGCCTGGGCGATATGTAGAAGCGGTGGCTTCAACGCTTGAACCATCGCGTCGTCGCACGGGATCGGCGATGTCGATGATGCGGAGTTGACGACGCCTTCACGACGCAGCGGCGACTCTGCGGGAATCTGGGGGGTGCGATCGTGCATCGAGGCCGGTCCGGACGACGGCAAACTGCGCTATTGATCACATATCCACCTGTTGGTCGCAGCACCTGCGGCCGACAGTGTCGATACTGGGCTGTCTATTCAGCGCCAACCTAACAGGGGAGCACCACCATGGGTTTTTTTGACAGGCTGTTCGGCAAGAAGGAGTCCCAGCCGGCGCCCGTAGCGACGCATCATGCCGGGACGCCACGCGGCATCAGCTACGACCCGACGCTGATCGAGCGGCTCAAGGGTGATCACGAAGAACTCGTCGCGCTCTACCAGCGCATCGGCACCCTGCTGGAAGCCGGCCAGTTCGGCGATATCCGCAGCGAGCTGGTCAACTTCAAGACCCGCTTCGAGGCCCACATCCTGACCGAGAACGTGCGGTTCTACGTGTACCTGGAACAGAACCTCCCGGACGCGCACGACATGGACCTGATGCGCGACTTCCGCCGCGAGATGAACACCATCGCGCGCGGCGTCGTCGACTTCGTCAAGAAGTACCAGTTCGCCGCGTTCGACGCGACGGTCCGGGAACAGTTCGTCGCCGACTACGGCGCGGTCGGCGCCCTGCTCGCCCAGCGCATCGAGCGCGAGGAGAGCAACCTGTACCCGCTCTACCAGTCGGCCTGATCCGGGCACGGCCGCCGCGACCGCGGCACCATCATGACGACGCCGGCCGGGCACGATGCCCGGCCGGCGTCTTTTTATGTTCCGGCGCCGCCTCCGCGGCCGGCGCCGGGCCCGGGCCTCAACGCTTCGGGTGCAACTCTTCGCGGCTCAGGTAGCCGTCGCGGTTCTCGTCCATGAAGGCGAAAGCCTTGGCCATGCGCGGCATGCCGGCCTCGACTTCGGAACGGCTCAGGCGACCATCGCCATTGCTGTCGATCTCCTTGAACCTGGCCTCGCGACGCTCGGCGGCCTTGGCCGTGCGCTCGGCGCGCTTGCGTTCGTGGTGGGTGCGCAACTCGCTGCGGACGATGTAACCGTCGCGGTTGCCGTCGATGTCGTCGAAATGCTCGGCCAATCGCGGCATGTCGGCGGCCTCGGCCTTGCTGATGCGGCCGTCCTGGTTGCTGTCGAGCGCGACGATGCGCTGCATGCCGCCGTGTCCGCCACGGCCGCCGCGACCGCGGTGGTGGCCACGGCGCGCCGGCCGCTCGCCGGCGTCGATGCGACCGTCGCCGTTGCGGTCGAGCTTGTCGAAGTGCTCGGCCAGACGCGGCGCGGCGGCCGCCTCGCTGCGGTCGATCGCGCCATCGCCGTTGGTATCGAGCCGGGCCATGCGCTGCTGCGGGCCGCGCCAGCCGGCCACGATGTCGTCCTCGGCGCCCGCGGCGAATGCGGTGCCGGCGATGGCGACCAGGGTGGCGACGGCCAGGGTCGCGACCACGGGGATGGAACGGACGTGCTTGTAAGATTTCATCGGGTGATCTCCGGTTCTCGGCGCGTCGGATGAGGGCGTATTCGGACTGCACTGCATGCGCCGTTGTCCCCATCAACGTCCGCGCACCGTTTGCGTTGACAACGAGGATTCGATGGCGCGCCGGAACGATTCAGGCAGATTCAGGCAATGGACAGCGGACGACCGCCCGATCCGCACCAACGGCCCCCGCAGGCCCTAGACTGAGCCCATGGGCAAGACACCCGCCCCCGACGACAACGACCTGCGCCTGTTCCACACCGGCGAGCATGCCTGCGGCTACTGGCCCGAGCGCGCCGCGCGCGACCTGGTGCTCGATCCGCGCGACCCGCGCCTGGCGCAACGCTATCCGCTGGCGCTGGAATGGGGCTTCCGCCGCTCCGGCGACATCGTCTACCGGCCGCACTGCCACGGCTGCCGCGCCTGCGTGGCGGTACGCATCCCGGTCGACCGCTTCCGGCCAAGCCGCAGCCAGCGCCGCTGCCTGAAGCACAACCGCGACATCGAGATGCGGATCTGCCAGCCGGTGCGCACCGACGAGCAACTGGCGCTGTACCGGCGCTACCTGGCCGCGCGCCACGCCGGCGGCGGCATGGACGGACACGGCGCGGTCGAGTTCGACCAGTTCCTGGTCGGCAGCTGGAGCGATGGCCGCTTCATGGAACTGCGCGAGGCCGGCCCGCCGCGTCCGGGCCGACTGCTCGCGGTCGCGGTCACCGATGTCACCGAAAATGCGCTGTCGGCGGTGTATACCTTCTTCGACCCCGACTTCACGCAACGCGGCCTCGGCACGCTGGCGATCCTCAGGCAGATCGAGTGGGCCCGCCGCGAGCGCCGCAGGCACCTCTACCTCGGCTATTGGATCGCCGGCCACGCCAAGATGGACTACAAGCGCCGGTTCCATCCGCTGGAAAGCTTCGACGGACGCGGCTGGCACGCCTTCGAGGAAGCCGACGGCGCACCTAACAAGCGGCTCGACGACGGCACCGCGCCGGTCGGCGGCACTCCCAACGACAACGACTCCGGCACCGCATGACCCGCATCCACAGCCGCTTCCTGACGCCCCAGCGCACCGCCTCTGCCATCGCAACCCTCGCCACCGGTCTCGCCATGCTGGCGCTGGCCGGTTGCCTGCGGGTGCAGGCGCACCGCGCCCCGGCCCCCGCAGAACCGATGACCGCCCGACCGACGACTCCGCTCCGCCTCGCCACCTACAACACCTCGCTCTACGACGAAGCCACCGGCGGCCTGATCGCCCGGCTCGAACGCGGCGACGCCGATGCCGGGCGGATCGCCGCGGTGCTGCAGCGCGTGCGCCCGGACATCGTCCTGCTCAACGAGTTCGACTACGACGACGGCCACCGCGCCGCGGAGTTGTTCCAGCGCCGCTATCTGGAGCTCGCCCAGCCCGGCGGCGGCGAGCCGCTGCGCTATCCGTACCGCTACCTCGCCCCGGTCAACACCGGGGTGCCGAGCGGACTGGACCTGGACGGCAACGGCGAGGTCGGCGGCGACGGCCGCGCGCGCGGCAACGATGCATGGGGCTACGGCCTGCATCCCGGCCAGTACGGCATGCTGGTGCTGTCGAAGCACCCGATCGATGCCGACGCGGCGCGCACCTTCCAAGCACTGAAGTGGAGCGCGATGCCCAATGCGCGCCAGCCGCACGATCCGGCCACCGGCGCGGCGCACTATCCGCCGTCGATCTGGTCGCAGCTGCGGCTGTCGTCGAAGTCGCACTGGGACGTGCCGGTGAAGCTGCCCGGCGGCACCCTGCACGTGCTCGCCGCGCACCCGACACCACCGGTGTTCGACGGCCCCGAGGACCGCAACGGCGCGCGCAACGCCGACGAAATCCGGCTCTGGCGCGAATACATCGACGGCTCCGACGCGCCCTGGCTGTGCGACGACGCCGGGCGCTGCGGCGGCCTCGGTGCCGACGCCCGCTTCGTGATCGTCGGCGACCTCAACAACGACCCGTCCGATGGCGACGGCGACCATGGCGCGATCCTTGAGCTGCTCGAGCATCCGCGGGTGGCGCGGATGCCGACCCCGCGCAGCGACGGCGCGGTCGCGGCGGCCGCGCGCTATCGCAGCATCTCCCGGCATGGCGCCCCCGCGCACGCGACCGGCGACTACGGCGAGCGCGTGGGCACGCTGCGACTGGACTACGTGCTGCCGTCGACCGGCATGGCGGTGCGCGACAGCGGCGTGTACTGGCCGCAGCCCGACCAGCCCGGCGCCGAGCTCGTCGGCGCCAGCGACCACCGCCTGGTGTGGGTCGATGTCGAGTGGAGCAGCGACGGCGCGAGCGGGCGCTGAGTGCCGACGGCGGGCGCCCGGCGGCTCAGTGCGCCGAGCGCGGCCCGAAGCCGAAGGATTCCTCGTTGCGCGCCGACACCACCATCCGCACCATGCTGGCCGGCACCATCAGCTCCAGCTCGACCATCTCGCCCTTCTCGGTGCGGCCGTCGAGAATCATCTTGATGAAGGCGCCACCAGTGTCGATTTCGCGGCACATCACGTGCTCGCCGCCGACCTCGCCCTGCAGATAGGGCTTGATCGCGCCTCCAAGCGCTTCGACGGCCTGGGGAAACAGGAACACGGCATACCCGCGGGTGTCGTTCATCGGATCTCCTTGATCGGTTCGAACAGTACTCGGTAGTCGCCGGCCAGCCTGCCGGCATGGCATCAGCGCAGCTCGACCTTCAGCCGCTCGGCCGCCTCGCGCGCAACGGCGCGGGCCGCGTCGACGTCGGCGCCGTGCGCGAGGGTGACCGCGACCCGGCGCTGCCCCTCCACCCTGGGCTTGCCGAACAGGCGCAGCTGGGTGCCCGGCGCGGCCAGGGCGGCGTCGACGTGCGAGAACACCGGCACCCCATGTCCCTGGGCCAGCACCGCGCAGGACGCGGTCGGGCCGACATGGGCAATCCAGCCGTCGCCATCGGCATGGATCGGCAGACCGAGAATCGCGCGCGCATGCAGGGCGAACTCACTGAGCACCTGCGAGGCCAGGGTGACCAGGCCGGTATCGTGCGGACGCGGCGAGACCTCGCTGAACCAGACCTCGTCGCCCTTGACGAACAGCTCGACCCCGAACAGGCCCCAACCGCCGAGATCGTCGGTGATCGCGCGGGCGATCCGCTGCGCGCGTTCCAGCGCGCGCGCCGACATCGGCTGCGGCTGCCAGCTCTCGCGGTAGTCGCCGTCGCGCTGCAGGTGGCCGACCGGCGCGCAGAACGCGGTGCCGCCGGCGTGGCGCACGGTCAGCAGGGTGATCTCGTAGTCGAAGTCGATGAAGCCCTCGACGATGCAGCGACCGGCGCCGGCGCGGCCGCCGGTCTGCGCGTAGTCCCAGGCGGTCTCGATATCGGCCTCGCCGCGCAGGGTGCTCTGGCCCTTGCCGGAGGACGACATCACCGGCTTGACCACGCACGGCAGCCCGACCTCGGCGACCGCGGTGCGGTAGTCCTCGACACTGTCGACGAAGCGGTACGGCGAGGTCGGCAGCCCCAGGGTTTCGGCGGCGAGCCGGCGGATGCCTTCGCGATCCATGGTCAGGCGCGCGGCGCGCGCGGTCGGGATCACCCGGATGTCCGAGCCGCGCTCGGCAAACTCGCGCTCCAGCTCGACCAGGGTCTGGGTGTGGATCGCCTCGATCTCCGGCACGATCAGCGCCGGCCGCTCGCTGGCGACCAGGTCGCGCACCGCCTGGCCGTCGAGCATGTCCAGCACGTGGCTGCGATGGGCGACCTGCATCGCCGGCGCGTCGGCGTAGCGGTCGGCGGCGACCACCTCGACCCCGAAGCGCTGCAGCTCGATCGCGACCTCCTTGCCGAGCTCGCCCGAGCCCAGCAGCAGGACCCGGAAGGCGTGGGGCGAGAGCGGAGTTCCAAGGGTGGTCATGCCGGGGGCCTCGATGGCGGGAATTGGGGCATTAGTCTAACTTCCACGGCCCGCCGGCCCGACCCGCTTGGGTGCCCGGCGGGGCCATGCCATCCTTCGGCCATGTCGCCAATGCCGCCATCGCCGCATCGCAGGAGCGCCCCGCCCGGCGGACGCGGCCCGCGCATGGCCGCGATCGCACTGGGACTGGCGGTGGCGCTGGCCGGCTGCGGCGATCGCGGCAGCGACGCCGACGCCCCCGGCCATCGCTGGATGGGCATGCTGCTGGACCCGCAGATGAACGAGATCAGCGGCCTCGCCGTGTCGCGCCGCCATCCCGGGGTGATCTGGATGCACGACGACGGCGGCAATCCCGAACGCCTGTTCGCCACCGACGAGAGCGGCAGCCGGCTGGCGACCTTCGGGGTCGAGGGCGTGACCAAGACCGACTGGGAAGACATGGCCAGCTTCGAGCTGGACGGCACCGCCTATCTGCTGGTCGCCGACACCGGCGACAACGGCGGCCTGCGCCGCAGCCTGCAACTGCACGTGTTCGAGGAGCCGGAGACGCTG
Source organism: Marilutibacter maris (assembly GCF_006546735.2). Classification (GTDB taxonomy): domain Bacteria; phylum Pseudomonadota; class Gammaproteobacteria; order Xanthomonadales; family Xanthomonadaceae; genus Marilutibacter; species Marilutibacter maris. The sequence goes on from NZ_VICD02000007.1 coordinate 11,663, forward strand.
GAGAACGCGCGCCTGACCCCGGCCTGGTCGATCGCGTTCCGCTGGCCCGACGGCGCACGCGACTGCGAGGCGGTCGCGGTCGACGCCGAGGCCGGCCAGGTCCTGCTGGTGTCGAAGAAGCGCACCCCGCCGGAGCTGTTCTCGCTGCCGCTGCGGCCGTACGGCACCGGCCTGCAGACCGCCAGTCCAATCGGCGAGCTGGCCGGGGTGCCGACGCCGGCGACGGACCTGCCGGAAAACGCCTCGCGGCGCCTCCGGGTCGAGCACCAGGTCACCGCCGCCGATGTCGCTACGGACGGCCGCACGCTCGCGGTGATGACCTACAAGGACCTCCTGCTGTACCCGCGCATCGGCGCCGAAGGCTGGGGCCAGGCGGTGTCGCGCGCACCGACGCTGGTGGCCCTGCCATGGCTGCCGCAGGCCGAGGCGATGGGCTGGAACCGCGACGGCAGCGGTGTGTTCGCGACCGGCGAGTTCATCCCGGCACCGCTCTACCTGATCCGCGCGCCGTCCCGCGACGGTGGCGACGAGCCAGCAAGCGACTGATTTCAAAATAAAAACACAGAGAAGTCTGGTGTAGCGGAGGTGCCGGGCGGCAGCGCTTGTCCAATTCTTATTGACTTGATATCAATTTGATATCAAATTATCAGGCATCCACTCGAGGACACCGCCATGAAGGAAAACCCGATCCGCTCCTTGCCCGGCATTCCGCTGCTCGCGGTCCTGCTGCTCATCGTCCTGCTGGCCGGCTTCAGCGCGGTGCGCGCGGTCGCCAGCAACAGCCCGGCCCTGCTGCTGGTCACCATCCCGCTGATCGCCGGGGTGATCTTCATGCTCGCCGGCCTGTACACCGTGCAGCCCAATCAATCGGCGGTGCTGAGCCTGTTCGGCAAGTACGTCGGCACCGTTCACGACAACGGCCTGCGCTGGAACAACCCCTTCTACAGCAAGCGCAAGGTGTCGCTGCGGGTGCGCAACTTCGAGAGCGGCCGGCTCAAGGTCAACGATCTCGACGGCAGCCCGATCGAGATCGCCGCGGTGATCGTGTGGAAGGTGGTCGACTCGGCCGAGGCGGTGTTCAACGTCGACGACTACGAGAGCTTCGTCCATATCCAGTCGGAGGCGGCGTTGCGCGCGATGGCGACCAGCTACCCCTACGACCAGCACGAGGACGATCAGATCTCCCTGCGCAGTCATCCCAACGAGATCTCCGACCGCCTCAAGGTGCACCTCGACGAGCGCCTGACCTCGGCCGGCGTGGATGTGCTGGAGGCGCGCATCAGCCACCTCGCCTACGCCCCGGAGATCGCCCAGGCGATGCTGCAGCGCCAGCAGGCCAACGCGGTGATCGCCGCACGCACGCGGATCGTCGCCGGCGCGGTCGGCATGGTCGAGATGGCGCTGGAGGAGTTGCAGAAGAACGGCGTGGTCGACCTCGACGAGGAGCGCAAGGCGGCCATGGTCAGCAATCTGCTGGTGGTCCTGTGCGGCGACCGCAGCACCCAGCCGATCGTCAATGCCGGCACGCTTTACTGATCGCGCATCCGTGCGCGAGAACCCGCACGTCCGTGTGCGGACTTCTCAATCAATCGCGCATCCCTGTACATGAGCCCGCGCTTCCGGGGCGGCCTTCTCAACCAATCGCGTATCCCTGCACTCGATACCCACAGATGACCGACCTCCTGATCCCTACCATCCTCGCCACCAGCAGCCTGCCGATGTTCGCGATCGCGTTCCGGGTCGGCAGCGGCGACCTGCACTGGCTCAACGGCCTGGATGCGCGGCGCCTGCGCGACCCGCAGCGGGTCGCGGCACGGATGGCACGGCTGCTGGCCCTGGTCGGTGTCGCCCTGCTGCTGGGCGCGGCCGGGATGTACTGGGCCGGTGAGCAACAGTCGCGCCTGGCCCTGGTCACCATCGCCCTGCTGGTGGCGGTCAACGGCCTGGGCGTCGCGCTGCTGGTGGCGGTGCGCCGCGCCCGCCACGACTACCTGCCGCCGCAGGGACACGATCCGGGCAACGGGGACGACCCCTCGTGAGCGAGAAGAAGAAAGCCTATCCGCTGCGCATCAACGCCGAGGTCCTGGCCGCGGCGCAACGCTGGGCCGACGACGAACTGCGCAGTCTCAATGCCCAGATCGAATACGTGCTGCGCGATGCGCTGCGCAAGGCCGGCCGCCTGTCGCAGCCCCAGCCCCCCCCGTCGCCGCCCCCCGCGGACGACGCCCACGATGGAGAACCCCAGGATGAGTAACCGCTGGCAGCACAAGATCGTCGCGGTCGCGTACAAGCTGTTCAACGACCAGACCGAGCGCGTGCAGCAGGAACTGGACAAGCACGGCCAACAGGGCTGGGAACTGGTCACGGTGATCCAGTCCAGCACCACCCACGAGATCCGGCTGTTCTTCAAGAAACCCGTCTGAGCGCCGCGCGCCCACGCGCGATCGCCCACCTCGCTGGGCACCGCACTCTTTGGTGTACCGCGCGAACACATTCGATGTACTTCCAACGCACTCACACGTGTACATCGAAATTTCTACCGCACAGAGGCGTGTGCACTCTTGCGATTTCCGCAGCTTTCGGTGAGCACTGATGCGGCTGTTGAGCGCGTTGGACTGCCCTCGGCTAGTGTTGAGCGCACTTGACCGTCCGACTGGTTGAACTGCGAGCGATCTTCTTCACGCTGGTCTTGCGGGCTTTTGTTGAGCGCGCTTGATTGTCCCCTGCACCCGCGCCAACCATCCCCATTTTCCGCACTCTGATATCCCCAGTCTCAATGTCCGCAGGCGTAATTCCTCAGAAATCACGCTGACGCACTTTAAGAGCCCCGACTTCCACGCGGTCCTGAGTTCCAGACGACTGTTGCATGCGGCGAAGCCTCCTGGACCCGGTAAAAAGGCTCTACACAGCTTTCAGTAACGAAGTCCGGGACACCCTGGGCCGGATCGAACACCGTCAGGTCAATCGCCAGCTCCGGTGGTGATCGCTGGATCTCCGGTTGCATCGATGTCAGGCACGCTCGCACTGCGCGCTCCGCTTGGTCAGGTGCTACGCCGAGCACAATCAGCAAGGAGACGTCGTTTTTATTAGCTTCGGGAGCGGTTTGGATCACGTAAGCCGACATGACGGGGCTTTGTCTCTTCAACGTTTGGGTCAACGCGGGAATCAGCCAAGAAGGCAGGTAGTCTGGGGCGCCAAACCACGCCCCCCCATCTGGCCATAGGTCTTTCCTGAACTGAGCGATGTTCCCGGTCGTCAACAAGGACTCGACCTCTTCCGGATACAACACGGCGCCACCGTCATTCGGGTTGAGCATCAAGGTAGCCCCGCGGGTGACTTCGAGTAGTTCGCGCCCCGTGAATGTCACGACTCTCGCCGAACGGCCAGCAGCGGCGGCCGCCTTGGATTCAGACGTAAAGAACGGCAACGCGTCGAAGCCATCAGGGTGCCTGAACTGAATCAGGCGGAACTTTGCCGAGTCGTCGGAGATCGGAACATGGGCGTACACCGCGGCCTCAAGCAGAAGTCGGAAGAATTCCTGATCCGCCTCCGGATTCCCACGAGCCCGCTCTAGGCGCTCCTCAAGTTCGCTTTCGCTGATCATGTCTGGATCCGTCTGAAGGCGTAGTGCAACTCTATGGCACGGTTCCAAGCGTGGCCTAGTCAAGGTCCGCGGCTGACGTCTTCCGGTTCGCCGCTGACACTTTCTTCCTCTGGGACGCTTGCACGTTCCGTCGGGCCATCTTTCTGGGGCTCGGCGTGGCCTTTTTGGCCTGGCGTAGAACCAACTCCAACTCGGCCGGCAAGTCGCGCAGCTGCGACAGCTGTCCTGCTAGCGCCTCAGCTTTGGCTTGCTGGATCTCAGCCTTCCGCTGTGCCTCCATGGCTTTGACGTTGCTTTGCTCCAGGGCCACAAGGTGCGCTTTCTGGGACGCTGTCTGTTCCTTTTGAAGGGCCGTGAGACGGCTTTGGAGCTCCCTGCTCTGCTGCCGGGCGCGATCGACTTCGGCATGGGCCCGGTCCTCGGTCGCTTGGACATGCTTCGCCAGCGTCTCTCGTTCGGTCTGGGCAGCGTCTTGGAGCGCCTGCAGGCGTCGCTCAGCTGCTTGTCGCGCGATCTCGGCGTTCGCGGCTTGCTCCAGCGCGACGTCACGCTGCTGAGCCAATTCAGCAGCTTGGCCTTCCATCTGGCTGACCAACCGGTTGAGCTCGGCCGCCTGGGTGGAAGCTACGCGTTCAGCTTGGGAGGCCACCTCGGCCTTGTCGCGCAGGGCGGTGGCTTCAACGGCGAAGGATTCGCGTTCGGCCTGAAGCGCGGTCTGTCCCTCTTCAAGGGCCGCGCGCTCCACCTCGAGTGCCTCCTTGGCGTTGGCTTGGGCATGTTCCAGCGCCAGGCGCCATAGCTCACCCGCGGCTTTCGCCACGGCGTCTGGAGCTTGCGGGAGCGAAAGACTCGCCTGCTGTACCTCCAGTCGCTGACCGAGCCCCTTCCACCAGGTCTCTAGCCAGCGGGTCACGGTGTTCGGGGAGCCGGTGCCCAGGTGGGCGCGGATACGTTCGACGGTCGGCCGCTCTCCGGCGCCGACGATCTTATCCGCGGCAGTGTGGACGTCTGATTCTGTGATGCCTCGTGCCATGGGTGTGCCTCCTACACAGGCGCCCTACTCTGTTGATTCCGTACTGACGATAAGTGATGATTATCGCTAGTAGACACCCTATTTCATAACTTACATTACATAGTATGAAACGAAATAGCACATCAATGACCACCCCCGCGACGGCGACCCACCTGGTGCTGCCCGAGCAGTTGGCACAGCAAGCCGCGGACGCCGTGCGCGAATTGCTCGCGGAAGCGGCCGCGGCCAACACCACGCGCAGCTACGCCACCGCCCTGCGCTACTGGGCCGGCTGGCATCAAGGCCGCTACGGCATCGATCTGAGCCTGCCGGTCAGTGAGGCCGTGGTGATCCAGTTCCTGGTTGACCACATCCAGCGCAGGAACAAGACCGGCCTGATCAGCGAACTGCCACCCGCCTTGGATCAAGCGTTGGTGGCGGCCGGCCTCAAGGCCAGAGTTGGGCCGCTCAAGCTATCGACCGTGGTGCAGCGCGTGGCCGTACTGTCCACCGCACATAAGCTCAAGCGTCTGGCCAACCCCTGTGAGTTGCCGAGCGTGAGAACGCTGCTCAGTCGCGCCCGACGTGCTGCGGTCAAACGCGGCGAGCGCCCGACCAAGAAGACCGCGATTACCCGGCCTGAACTCGAGGCCATGCTCGCGACTTGCGATGACAGCTTGGAGGGCCTGCGCGATCGCGCCCTGCTCTGCTTTGGGTTTGCCAGCGGTGGGCGTCGTCGTAGCGAGATCGCTGCTGCCAACATGCGGGACCTACGCAAGGTCGGTGACGACGGCTACATCTACCGACTGGAGTATTCGAAGACCCAGCAATCGGGGGTGAAGGCAGATTCGACGCCGGACAAGCCAATCCTCGGACGCAGTGCCGAAGCACTCGCGGCCTGGCTCGATGCGGCGGAGATCCGCGAGGGGGCGATCTTTCGGCGAATCTGGAAAGGGCGAATCGGCCCTGCCCTACTCCCGGGTTCTGTCGCGAGCATCGTGAAGCGCCGGGCTCGCTTGGCGGAATTGGAGGGAGATTTTGGAGCGCATAGCCTGCGATCTGGCTTCGTCACTGAGGCAGGCAAGCAAGGCGTGCCATTACCAGCGGTGATGGCCATGACGGAACACCGTTCCGTGGCGAGTGTAATTGGGTACTTTCAAGCCGGAGCTGCGGAAGACAATCCAGCGGCACGCCTACTCAAGTGATAGTGGTTTCGCTCGCAATGAACATGAATACGCTACCTCAAGTTAGGTGCCCCTCGCACTACTCATGGGACATGGCGTCTTCGTACACATGCCTTGCACGCGTTGTTGCACGCCGAGAGAAGCGCCTCCTCAATTTTTCCGCCCTCGTCGGCCTTGCGTGCGCCAAGAGCGCAGCTTACGACGCGCCCTCCGCGGTGGCATTTCGGGAGGGTACTCGAGCCTGAATTGATCGCGAAGGCGCCGAAAGGAAGACCTCGCCATCCCCTGCCTCAGTTTATCGAGCACAAATCGGTATCGGCATCGTCCCAAACGGACCCTGCAACCACATGGGCACGACAGCTTGTTCGCCTCACGCCGGCGCCGCGCCAAGGCCTCCAGTGCCTGGAGGACCGCTACGGGGCGCTCGACGCCCAGAATGGAAGAGTAGTCATCCAGAAGCCCGGCCCGACCGTGGGGCAGTTCTGCAAAAGGGTAGCCACTATTTCCCTGCGCACGCCACGTGGCCGCATAGAGGAAGGGAACGACACAACGCTCCACCAAGGCGACAAGGGACACCGGATGCCCGAGAAGCTGCCGAACTCGCCACGGCGATCCAAGACACAGCGCGCCATTCGGATTGACGTGGTTATCGGAGTCCTGAGGAATTCGCCGCCCTGTTTCGAACACTTCCGGAACGCTGTCCGTAGGACCCAGAGGCACTTCGATGCGAACCGAGTAGCAGTCTTCGATAGGTGGGAATCGGGGCGGGTCGAGTACGAAATCAAGCCGACCCTCCAAGACGGTCGCATCAGCGCGCGTGCTGGGTACGCGACGCAAGCTAGGCCATGCGTTTAGCAGGTCATCAACATTGTCCTGCGAAAAACGCACTGCTCAGCGCGCCCACGGCCTGGGCGGCGCCTCGGCAGCCGCAACCACACGGGCAGGAGCTTGGGCAGGCGCGGCCACGTAGCCCAGACGCCGCAACGTGTCATCCGACAGCTTGACCGCAAGCGCGTCCTCGGCAATCTCCACCATCCGCTGCCGTGACGCGTCGCTCATCACCTTAGTGAAGTCGCTGTTCGCCTGCCTCACCCAGTCATGAAAGTTCTTCTTCAACTGGAGGTGAGCGCAGTCCTGCCACCCCCAGCGATCGGCAAAGTTCTCCGCCGGGTTCACCGGGTTGAGGATCTTGTCCGTGTCCGAGACCCGGATGCGCTCAAGCTCATCGAGCACGCGTCTCATTGTCTGCGAGAGAGAGTCGCCGACCTGGTACACGTGGCCCGCCACGGTAGTCAGGATGATCGATGCCGGCTTGGCGTCCGCCAAGTCCTTGAACATCTTGTCCCGGTGGCGCTTGAGCAACTGCACGACCTGCTGGAGCGGACTCTTGCTGCGATACACAGGCACCGGGTCCACCTGCGCCTCCGCCAGCATGCGTTTCTCGAGAGCCCGCATCCGCGACCTGAACCAGAGCTGGTACCCGCCGGGATTGCTCGAGGGCCACGCCGCACCGAGCGCGTGATACGCGGGATCGCGGATGTCCGTAATCCACAAGGCCCGCCTCGCAGCTTCCTGCGCGATGGGGCCTTCAACACCCTTCTGTTCCATCAGTTCGCGCAGTTCGCGCCGGCGGAGCTCGTCCGCTCGAATGCCAGGCACCACGTCCATATGGAAAGGCATGTCGTCCCGGTAGCCCAAGCGCCAGCATCGCCTCTTTTCATCAAGCCGCTTCTGGATCTGGCGCGCTACGCGGTAGGCCTCCAGCTCGGCGCCAAGCAGCGCTTTAACCTGAGCCTGGCTTTGCGTGTCCCTGCAAACGCCACGCCTCAGCTTGCAGGAGAAGTCGAGGTCGTACTCCTCACCATCGTTTACGGGACGGATCGCGGTACCCAGGGCGAATGAGCCTTGGACGAAGATGTGCGAGTCGTACCGGGCGAGTGCTGACCCGGGACGCCCGATCCAGTCGGCAAGATCTTCATAGCGACCCTCCGCGAGCTCGTAGGCGCGCTCGGGGAGATCCACTTCTTCCAGCAATGCGGCAAGGTGGGCGTCGGCGGCGGTAGTTGCGGCGGATGTATCCATGTTGACTCCTAAGGTGAAGGGGCGTCAGCGGCGGGGGCCGAGGTCCATCATCGGAACAAAGCGGTTGCCGTCGCCCCGGTCATAGATTCGATAGGGATGGGCATGCTGGGTAGACAGCAAAGCCCCAAACTCGATGGCAATCGCCGCCGGCACGGCCGCAAACAGATGGATGGGCTCGGAAGTGCTCGCTTCCAGCTGGCTGAGCTGCGGCTGGATGGCGCTGCGGAACGAGTCGATCGTGTTCCGGTTCCGCACAAGGGCATATTCCGGCAGCGGCACGGTGAACCGTGCGATGCGCGCGCCGGGCAGCGCCTGGAGAATCGCGTCGTCAGCGAGTTCCGCGGACAACGCGAGAACAAGCGCGAGCGGTCCGTCGCCGCTCGGTGCCGGCGTGTAGGTCCAAGTCGGAGGCGGTGCGTCCGGATCAGTCCAACGTAAGCCTCCGCTGCGATCTTTAGAATACAAGAAGCGATTGCTGCGGTCGCCGAGCTGGCGCCCCACCCGAATCAACGATGGGATGTCCGCCAGCCCGACAACGGCGAGGCTGAGAGGATCGCCATCGGCGCTCGTGCGCTTGTTCAAACGGTCCCGCAGCTCCTCGTCGATATCCTGTTCAACCGCACGCCAGTACAGGTCGTCGCGACCACGGCCACCTGGTCGCCGAAGCTTAAGAACATGGATCGGTCCTTCGGCCCACAGCCCTTCGGACAGCATCGCCTCCGCGAGATCCCTGGCCCGAACGACGTTCTCCGTCGCGAAATGGCCGCCCAACACGACCAAACCGGTAGCGCGCTGGGTTTCTCCCCGCCGTGCTGCAAATCGGACCCGCTCCACGTGATCCCGGTGCTGGCGCGACAAGTCCTCCAGCGGATACCCATCCGCGTCGATATCGATTTTTTCGTGACATGACGGGCACAGCAGCATCAGGTTGTCCGGGTCTGCCGTACGGCGCCTGGCAGCGTCTTCGTCGTGGCCCGTCGTCGCGCGCGGACCCTGAGGACTGGCCGGCAGAACATGGGCAACTTCGGCCCAGCGGAAGGTCTTGCCAGTTCGGAAATCCTGGGTGACGTCCGCGCCACACTGCTCGCAGTGGCCGGCGGCCCGAACCCAAACCAACTGCCGGATCGGCGCCGGGGTCGAGAACCGTCCGGCCTTTTTGCTGGATTTCTTCGTCAGCGCCACCGGACTTTCCTTGCATCATCATCGATGGAGCATTTGTACTTGACAACTATCGGCGTTGTCAAGCAATCTTCGCATCATGGCAAATGATGCTCTTCTGAACGAGATCGCTGACGTCCGGCTTGGGCACCCTTTCCGAGGAGCTGTGCCGCAGGTCGAGGGGGGTAGCGCACGCGTGGTTCAGATACGTGACTTAAGCCGCCACGGTCTCAGAGACTGCGACGCCCTCCTTCGCACCGAACTAGAAGGCCGAAAGGATCCTGACTGGCTGAAGGACGAGGACGTGCTCTTCGTCGCCAAGGGCTCCAATGCCTATGCCGCCCCGGTCCCTCGCGCGCCCGAGCGAACGGTCTGCTCTCAACACATCTATGTAGTGCGGGTGAAAGAACCCGGCTACGTGCTTCCCGCGTTCCTGGCCTGGCAACTCAATCAGCCACCAGCCCAGCGCTACCTCCGCCAATCGGCGGAAGGCAGCCACCAGCTCAGCGTGCGTCGCTCGGTACTCGATGCAACACAGATCCGAATTCCTCCGCTCGAGCAGCAACGTGTCGTTGTCGAGCTCGAGCGGCTAGCGCGCGCGGAGCGCGAAGCAATGCAATCACTTATCAAGAACCGGGAAACGGAGCTGGCGATCCTCGCCGAGCGCCTCCTCGCCTAATGAAATGGAAACCAGAATGAGTACGACCGACCTCACCCAGGACACCATCAACGCCGCCGTCTGGTCCGCCTGCGACACCTTCCGCGGCACCGTGGATCCCAGCATCTATAAGGACTACGTCCTGACGATGCTGTTCCTCAAGTATGTCTCCGACGTCTGGCAAGACCATTACGACGAATACAAGGTGCAATACGGCGACCACCCGGAACTGATCGAGGAGATGCTCAAGAACGAGCGCTTCGTCCTTCCAGCCAGTGCCAACTTCTACGCCCTACATGAAAAGCGCCACCAGCCCGGCAACGGCGAACGCATCGACAAGGCGCTGCACGCCATCGAAGACGCCAACATTGGCAAGCTACGTGACGTCTTCCAAGACATCAGCTTCAACTCAAACAAATTGGGTGAGGAGCAGCAGAAGAACGACATCCTCCGCCACTTGCTCGAGGACTTCGCCAAGCCCGAGCTCAACCTGCGCCCCAGCCGCATTGGTCACCTGGACATCATCGGCAACGCCTACGAATTTCTCATCAAGAACTTTGCTTCCACCAGCGGCAAGAAGGCTGGCGAGTTCTACACCCCACCGGAAGTCTCCACTTTGATGGCCCGGTTGATGGCGCCGCAAGAAGGCGACGAGATCTGCGATCCCACCTGCGGTTCCGGCTCACTGCTGCTGAAATGCGGGCGATTGATCCGTGAGCGCACCGGCTCCCGAAAGTACGCGCTTCATGGCCAAGAGGCGATCGGTAGCACCTGGGCGCTGGCCAAAATGAACATGTTCCTCCATGGCGAGGACAATCACCGCATCGAGTGGGGCGACACCATCCGCAACCCCAAACTGCTCGACGGCGCAAATGGCTTGAAGCACTTCGACATAGTTGTTGCCAATCCCCCGTTCTCGTTGGAGAAGTGGGGCCACGAAGGCGCCGACGCCGACCCGTTCAGTCGTTTCCGTCGCGGCGTTCCGCCGCGTACCAAGGGCGACTACGCCTTCATCCTTCACATGATCGAAACCATGAAGCCGCGTAGCGGCCGCATGGCCGTGGTCGTGCCACACGGAGTGCTGTTCCGCGGCGCCGCCGAAGGCCGTATCCGCAAGCAGCTTATCGACGAGAACCTGCTCGACGTGGTGATCGGCCTGCCGGAGAAGCTGTTCTACGGCACGGGCATCCCCGCTGCGGTACTGGTGTTCCGCAAGAAGAAGGCGGACGACAAGGTGTTGTTCATCGACGCCAGTCGCGACTACCAGGACGGCAAGAACCAGAACTTCCTGCGCGAGGTCGACCTGCAGCGCATCTTCGACACCGTGCAGGTGCGCCAGAACGTTGACAAGTACGCCTACCTCGCCAGTCCGGCCGAAATCACGGAGAACGAGTACAACCTCAACATTCCGCGTTACGTCGATACGTTCGAGGAAGAGGAGGAGATTGACTTGGTGGCCGTGCGGCGCGAACGCGAGAAGCTTAAGGACGAACTCGCCCGCCTGGAAGAGCAGATGGCCGGCTATCTAAAGGAGCTAGGCTATGAGTGAGCTGCCACTATCCGTTGCATTGCACAAAGGGAGCGTGCGCGCCTTTGATGGAAGGAGGCAGCAATGATCTACGAAGGAAACTGCCGCCTTGGAGACTTGTTTCAAAGCCGACGCGAAAGGGGACGCGACGGACTACCTGTTCTCTCCGTGACGATGGATGACGGTCTCGTTGTCCGAAGTGACTTAGATCGAAAGCAGGATACAAATCTGCTCCCCGAGGAGCACCTTGTTGTTAAGGCTGGAGATATTGCATACAACATGATGCGTATGTGGCAGGGGGCGTTTGGTCTTTCTGACAAAGAGGGCCTTGTTAGCCCTGCATATGCTGTATTGAAACCGACAAAGTCAGTCGATTCGAAGTACGCCGCATACCTCTTCAAGACCCCCAAGCTTCTGTATCTCTTCCGAGCGTACTCGTACGGCCTAACGGATGATCGATTGAGGCTGTATCCCAAGGATTTTTCGCGAATTCCTGTCAACGTTCCACCGAAGAGTGTTCAATCGCGTATTGCGACTGGCTTAGAGCATTGGGAGCGTGCCATCAACGTTATCGATGACCTGATCCGAACAACTGAAACTCAACGGAAGCACTTCACTAGGCGCCTGTTGCTACAACTAGACAGACTGCCGGGCTTTTCTGATAAATGGAACGAAGTTTCGATCAAGGATCTTGGCCATGTCACGTCTGGAGGCACTCCCGAGACAGATGATGCTTCGTTCTGGAACGGCGACATTCCTTGGGCAACCCCGAGCGACATTTCCGCTGTTCTCGGTCGTTACATCTACAATACGGAACGACGCTTGACTGCCGACGGCCTCGCGGCAAGTTCTGCGAAGGTCATGCCACCCGGCACATTGCTAGTCTGCACGCGCGCGACCATCTGTGAGTTAGCAATTTCCAAAGTTCCGATGGCCACGAACCAAGGGTTCAAGAGCCTAACTCCAACGAGCAGCTACGCTGCCGATTTCTTGTACCACCTCTTTCGATTCTATAAGAAGGAGTTTGTCCGGCGGGCATGTGGTTCTACTTTCCTCGAGTTGTCAAAGCGTGATTTCGAACGAATGCGCTTTCCAGTTCCAAAGATTGAAGAGCAGCTGGCTATTGCAGGCGCGCTGAACACATTCGACGATCAAATCGTCGCGCTGAGGAAACAACGAGCTCAGATCTCCCTTGAGCTAGACGGCCTCCTAAACATGCTTGGTATGCCGGCATGAACGACAGCGCCCCCGACACCCGCGAGAAGGTCAGCGCGCAACTTCCTGCGTTGCATCTGCTCGCCAACCTGGGCTGGCATTACCGGGGGGCGGCCGAGTGCGTGGCGCTACGTGACGGCACCCGCGAGGTAATGCTGAAGTCACGTCTGATCGAGGCCTTGAAGGCTCGTCGCTTCGACTACAAGGGCCAGCAGTACCCACTCTCGCCCAGCGCGATCGATCAGATGGTCCGCGAGCTGTCGGCGCTGCCTATGGGCGAGGGGCTACTGGTCGCCAACGAACGCCTGTACCAGCTGCTGGCACTAGGTATCACCGTCACCGAATTCATGCCGGACGGCAAGAAGCACCAGCCGACTATTCCGGTGATCGACTGGACCGACCCCGCCGCCAACCTCTGGGACGTCACCGACGAGTGCGAGGTGCTGTCCACCCAGGGCACGCACCACCGCACGCCGGACATCGTCTGCTACGTAAATGGTCTGCCACTGGTAGTGATCGAAGCCAAGCGCCCCGAGTCCGGTCACGCCGGCAAGGCCATGGTAACCGAGGGCATCAGCCAGCACCTACGCAACCAACGCCAGGACGAGATTCCGCAACTGTTCGCCTACGCGCAGCTTCTGCTGTCCATCAGCCTGACTGACGGACGCTACGGCACCACCCATACCCCCGCCAAGTTTTGGGCGCGATGGCGCGAAGAGGAGTTCGACGAAGCACACCTCACGGCCGTCAAGAACCACACGCTACCGAGCAGCACCCTGGACGCAATACTCCACAATAAGCCGGCCCGGGTGCGCGTCTACTGTGAGTCGCTGTGGTCCCAGCCCATGCTGCCCACCGACCAGGACCGCCTGCTGGTAGGCCTGTTGACTCGCGCGAGGCTCCTAGAGTTCCTGCGCTGCTTCGTTCTGTTCGACCGGAAGGTTGGCAAGGTCGTCGCTCGCTATCAACAGTTCTTTGGCATTCGCGCGCTACTGGCCCGGATCAGCCAGATCCGCCCGGATGGAGGGCGAGAGGGCGGCGTGCTCTGGCATACCACCGGCTCAGGCAAAAGCTTCACCATGGTTTTCCTGACCAAGGCGTTGCTGCTGGATACGGCTCTGAAGGAATGCCGCGTCGTCGTGGTGACTGACCGCGTCGACCTGGAGACGCAGCTGTCGCGCAATTTCATCAGTGGCGGGGCGTTCGGCTCAGCCATCGCCACAAAAAAAGAAGGCGAGCGCAGCAAGGCGACGACCGGCCGCGACTTGGCACGTCGTATCGGACATGGTACCGAGCGAATCACGTTCTCACTGGTCCAGAAGTTCAACACAGCGTCAAAGCTGCCCGAGTGCCGCAACGAATCGGCTGACCTAATCGTGCTTGTGGACGAGGGCCACCGCAGCCATGGTGGTGAGACTCACGAGCGAATGCGTAAGGCCTTACCCAAAGCCGCCTACCTAGCCTTTACTGGCACGCCGCTCCTCAAGGACGAGAAGACCGCCAACAAGTTCGGCCCTATCGTTCACGCCTACTCGATGCAGCGCGCGGTGGAGGACGAAACCGTCGCGCCGCTGCTCTACGAAGAGCGCGTGCCCGAACTCGAGGTCAACGAAGCGGCCGTCAACCGCTGGTTCGACAAGATCACGGCTGGTCTGTCCGACGCACAGAGTTCAGATCTAAAGAAGAAGTTCGCCAGCAAGCGCGCCATCTACGGCGCGGCGAACCGCATCGAGTTGATCGCCTGGGACATCGCCACCCATTTCAACGAGAACATCAAGCAACTCGGCATGGGGCTGAAGGGGCAGATTGCCACCGACAGCAAGCTAGACGCCATCCGCTACAAGCGGGCGCTGGACGAAACCGGGCTCGTCAGTACTGCGGTCGTCATCTCACCACCCGACACCCGTGAGGGCAACACCGAGGTGGATGAGGAATCATTGCCTGAGGTGCAGCGATGGTGGAAGCAGAACATCATCGACCGCAAGCTTGACCCGGAGGGGTATGAGAAGGACGTCATCCGAGACTTCGGCAGCGACGACGCGCCTGACCTCCTGATCGTCGTCGACAAGCTGCTCACCGGCTTCGACGAACCGCGCAACACGGTTCTGTACATCGACAAGCCTTTGAAGGGCCACAACTTGATCCAAGCCGTTGCTCGGGTCAACCGACTGCATGATGCCAAACGCTACGGCGTCCTGGTGGATTACCGCGGCATCCTCCCGGAGCTCGACACGGCCGTGCGGGCATACCAAGACCTCGAAGCCCAGACCCAGGCCGGCTTCGATCTGGCCGATCTCGAAGGGCTCTATCAATCCATCAGCACCGAATACAAGCGCCTCCCGGGCCTGCACGACCGCGTCTGGTCCTTCTTTAAGGGCGTTGCCAACCGCAAGGATCTAGAACAGTACCGACAGGTCCTAAGCCCCCGCTTCGTCTCAGGCGAGGACGGCGAGGAGTACGACGAGCGTCAGAAGCTGCGCGATGACTTCTCCACAGCCTTGACCGAGTTCGGCCTGTGCCTGCAAATGGCCCTGTCGTCGCGCAGCTTCTTCGAGGACGCTAGCTTCTCCGAGACAACGATTCGTCGGTACAAAGACGACCTGCGCTTCTTCTCCAGCCTTCGTCGGATTGCCCGGCAAGATGCCATGGAGACGGTCGAATACAGCGCCTATGAAGAACAGATCCGGCGACTGGTCGACAAGCAGGTCATTGGTACCGAGGTTCGGGAACCGGAAGGCGTGTACCTGGTGCATGAGTTGGGCAAGCCCGAGGATCCAGAGGGCTGGACCGAGGAAAAGACTCGCAACGAGACGGACCTGATCCGGACGCGTATCCGCAAAACCATCGAGCAGGATCTCGCTGGCGATCCCTACGCACAGAAGGTGTTCGGTGAACTGCTACGCCAAGCGATCGCTGAAGCCGAAGCGATGTTCGATCACCCGCTGAAGCAATACGCCCTGTTCAAGAAGTTCGAAGATCGCCTGGAAGCTTTGCAGGTACCCGGGATACCGAATGGTCTGGAGACCAATCGGCAGGCCAAGGCCTACTACGGCGCTATCCGTCTTGAGCTGGGCGACGAAAAGATTGACGCCATGTCTGAGGCCGAGCGCGCCAGTCTGACTGATCTCTCGATGGAGATCGACACCGTCGTCCGTGACGCAGTCGCCGAGAACTCGCTTAATCCGCAGAGCATCGAGTCCGCGATCCGTAAGAATTTGCTGCCCAGGCTGTTCCAGTTGATCGGGCTTGATCATGCCCGCGCCGTGGTGGAGCAGGTGGTACAAATCACCCGGATTGGGCTCAGCCGCGCATGAAGGAGGCGCAGACCAGCACCCGCTTGGTACTTCCTTACGGCGACAGTCGAATTCGCTGTGAGGTTCGGCGTTCGAAGCAACGCGTGAAGCGCAGCGTCGCCATCCATGTCGAACCGGACGGACGCGTGGTGGTCGATGCCCCCCTGCAGGCGGCCGACCCTGACATCCGCTTGGCAATAACGCGCCGATTGGCTTGGATCCACCGACGGATGGTGGAAGTCGAAAATCGCCAGATGGTGCTCACCCCGCGCGAGTACGTCAGCGGAGAGACCGCGGTTTACCTGGGCCGCCGCTATCGCCTTAAGGTCGTAAGCACCCAAGGCGGAAACCAGGTTCGCCTTCGGGGCGGCTACCTGGAGGTGGCCGTGAGCAACAGGTCTCCGGAGACCGTAAGACACGAACTGGAGCAGTGGTTCCAAGCCAGGGCAAAAGAGTTCCTGCCGCGACGTCTGGCGATGATGTCAGAGCGCCTGAAATGGGTGAAGGCGATTCCACCGCTGTCGATCAGGCGCATGAGCAGGCAGTGGGGTAGTTGTTCTCCCCAAGGACGCATTGCCCTCAACGCGGGCTTAGTGCGCGTGCCTCGAGAATGCATCGACTATGTGCTGCTCCATGAGCTGATCCATCTCAGGGAGCACAACCACGGCCCAGCGTTCTATCGAATCCTCGACCGGCACCTTCCCGACTGGAAACGAACCAAGGCGCGGCTGGACGCACTGGCTGACTTGGCACTCGCTAGGTAGCCGGACGGACCGCTCTATAGTCGAATTCTTGGGTCGGACAGCCCCCTTCCCTACCCTCGATAAATCCACCTAATCCCCTGCCCTATCGATGTTCGCTTCCGGCCAAAGCGGCCTACGATCACGGCGCCGGTATCGTTTACTCGGCGCCCCAACGGCTAGCTGTTGCTGAGCGATTTCAGGTCAGCGACGAACTGCTCGGGGTGCGGTGGGTGTGGTAGACCATGACCAACGGGGGCATCCTCCGCCGCGCGAGGAAATCGCCCGGCGCGCGCCGCAATGACAACGTGTACGTACGGGCCACGTGGAGATTCCGGGCGACCCTGGTGATCGTGAGGCGACAGGCTTCGGCTGGCCGGACCCGCGCGCACAGCAGACAATGGTCGCCATGAAACCCCGCGACAGACCGGCCGAAGCCACGCCGGACCTGAGGAAATACGCCTGGCTGGCCATCGTGACCGCGGTGCTGACGGTGCTGCTCAAGGGCAGCGCCTGGGCGATCACCGGCTCGGTGGGCCTGCTGTCGGACGCCGCCGAATCGATGGTCAACCTGGTGGCCGCCATCGTCGCCCTGGTCTCGCTGACCATCGCCGCCCGGCCGGCCGACGACGACCACCACTTCGGCCACAGCAAGGCGGAGTATTTCTCCGCCGCGCTGGAAGGGATCATGATCTTCGTCGCCGCGGCCTCGATCATCTACCTGGGCATCGATCGCCTGCTCAACCCCCGGCCGCTGGGATCGCTCGGCATCGGCCTCGCCGTTTCGATCATGGCCGCCGTCCTCAACGGCATCGTCGGGCGGATCCTGATCAAGGTCGGCACGCGCCACCGCTCCATCACCCTGCGCGCCGACGGCAAGCACCTGATGGCCGACGTGTACACCTCGGTCGGGGTCGTGGTGGGCCTGGGGTTGGCGTGGCTGACAGGCTGGAACTGGCTGGATCCGGTGATCGCGATCCTGGTGGGCGTGAACATCCTGGTTTGTCGGCTACCGGCTGATGTCCGAATCCGCCTCCGGCCTGATGGACGCGACCCTGTCCCCCGAGGACAACGCCCGGATCCAGGCCATCCTGGACGCGCACGCCGAACCGGGCCGGAGCGAATTCCACGCCGTGCGCACGCGCGAGTCCGGGGCCCGCCAGTTCATGGAGATGCACATGCTGGTGCCCGGCGACTGGACGGTGCTGCGCGGGCATGACGCCATGGAAGACCTGGTGGAGAAGATCGTGGCGGAGTTTCCCGCCATGCGCGTGACCGGGCACCTGGAACCGGTCTCCGATCCCCGCAGCTACGAAGACATGGCCCTGTAGCCGAAAAGCGGGAGGCGACGTTGGGTCAGGCAGGCGACGAAGACCCGCGGCTCGATCCCCCGTGCGTTGTCACTGTATTCATCCGGAGTTTATATCCGCACGTATACTAAGGCGCATGCCTTTCCGCGCGCTCCTGATGCGGTTGTTCCTGGTCGTTGCCTTGCTCGCCAACGGTCCGGGCATCGCTGGCGCGTCCATGCACATGGAGCACGTGCGCGACTCCGCCGGTGACGTCACCTCGGCACCGACAGCAGCCGAGGCCATGGCGGCCTGCCATGGAGGAGCAGCGGCTGCTACGGGGGCCAATGAACACCATCACCCCCAGGCCACTGACGAGGCCGGAGCGGTATCGCCGTGGGACGACTGCTGTGAGGCGGGTAATTGCTGCCCCTGCATGCACCATTGCGCAGCGGCGCTCGCCGGGTCGGCACTCGCCGATTTCACCATCCGGTACCGGCACACCGCCGAACCGTTCCTGTCGGTGCACGCGTCCGCGGCCCTGACCAATCTCTTCCGACCTCCGATCGGCTAAGTGTCCCTGCGCGCCTTCCGAGGCGCTGATGGATCCTGTCCGCTGCTCCGCACTGACAGGGTAACGCTCGTCCCGCGAGCCTTCGACCTTTCCCGGAGTTCCCATGTCATCCGATTCTTTCGGCCGTGCCGAGGGGCTGTCTGCCCCGTCGCGCCGCCGCTTCGTCCAGGGCCTTGCTGTTGGCGGGGCCGTCGCAACCTTGGGCCTGTGGCCCCGTTCCAGCTGGGCCGTCAAGGCCGAGGGCCTGCCCAACGTGCTCTCGGGCACCGAATTCGACCTGACCATCGGCGAGACGCCGATGAACTTCACCGGCGCCACGCGCCCCGCGATCACAGTCAACGGATCGATTCCCGCACCCTTGCTGCGCTGGCGGGAAGGCACCACCGTCAACCTGCGGGTCCGCAATGCCCTGCCCCGCGGCTCGATCCATGGCGAGCAGGCGTCGATCCACTGGCACGGCATCCTGCTGCCGGCCGACATGGACGGCGTGCCCGGGCTGAGCTTCAACGGCATCAACCGTGGCGAGACCTACCAGTACCGCTTCAACGTCGTGCAGGGCGGCACCTACTGGTACCACAGCCATTCCGGCTTCCAGGAGCAGGCCGGTCTCTACGGGCCAGTGGTGATCGAGCCGCTGGAACCCGAGCCCTTCGCCTATGACCGCGATTACGTGGTCATGCTCAGCGACTGGACCGACCTCGATCCGAAGCGCCTGTTCGCCAGGCTCAAGAAGCGGTCTGACTTCGACAACTTCTCCAAGCAGACGGTCGGCGACTTCTTCGACGACGTGAAGCAGCACGGCCTGGCCGCTACGGTCGAGGACCGCAAGATGTGGGGCCAGATGCGGATGACGCCGACCGACCTGTCGGACGTCAACGGCAACACCTATACCTTCCTCATGAACGGCACGACCTCGCTCGGCAACTGGACCGGGCTGTTCCGGTCGGGCGAGAAGGTCCGCCTCCGTTTCATCAACGGGTCGGCAATGACGTACTTCGATGTGCGCATCCCGGGCCTGAAGATGACGGTGGTCGCGGCCGATGGACAGTACGTCCGCCCGGTCACGGTCGATGAGTTCCGCATCGCCACCGCTGAAACGTTCGACGTCATTGTCGAGCCGACCGGGCAGGATGCGTTCACCATTTTTGCCCAGGACAGCGGCCGCACGGGATACATCAGCGGAACACTCGCCGTCAGGGAAGGCTTGCGGGCGCCGGTGCCGGACGTCGACCCCAAGCCACTCCTCACCATGGACGACATGGGCCACGGCGGGATGGGTGGCGGCGGTCACGACATGTCTTCGATGTCGCACGGTGCGATGGCCGGCGGTGCCATGGCCGGAATGGACCACAGCGGTCACGACATGTCGTCGATGGGAGCAGGCACGGCCGCCGGAGGGAGCATGGCCGGGATGGACCACGGTGCCGGCGGGATGCAGGAGCATCCAGCCACCGAAACCGGCAACCCGCTGGTCGACATGCAGACGATGGCCCCTGTGCCGAGACTCGATGATCCGGGCATTGGCTTACGCGACAACGGCCGACGCGTACTGACCTACGGCGATCTGCGCAGCACGTTCCCCGACCCCGACGGGCGCGCGCCCGGCCGCACGGTCGAGCTGCACCTGACCGGTCACATGGAGCGCTTTGCATGGTCGTTCGATGGAGTGAAGTTCGCTGACGCCGAACCCCTGCGTCTGAAGTACGGCGAGCGCATGCGAGTCGTCTTGGTCAACGACACGATGATGTCGCACCCGATCCATCTGCACGGCATGTGGAGCGACCTCGAGGACGAGTCCGGCAACTTCATGGTGCGCAAGCACACCATCGACATGCCGCCTGGTACGAAGCGGGCCTTTCGCGTGCGCGCCGACGCGCTGGGTCGCTGGGCGTTCCATTGCCACCTGCTTTACCACATGGAAGCCGGCATGTTCCGCGAAGTGCGGGTGGAGGAATGAACGCCATGAGCCGTTCCAATCGTCACTCCCTAGCCATCGGCCTGACGTCCGTACTCGTTCTTGCAACTGGTTGCGCCCCGGCGTGGGCGCAGGAGACGGACCACGCCGCACACCATCCGGCAGCCAAGCCGGCTGCGTCACCATCGTCGCCAAGGCCCGCGGATCCGCACGCCGGCCATCTGCCGACTTCACCGGACAAGAGTTCCGACGATCACGGGACGATGAACCACGGGAACATGCGGCACGGAGCTGCGAATCCTGCCGACAGCGAACACACCGGGATGGACCACTCCACGATGGACCACTCCACGATGGATCACTCCGGGATGGATCACTCCGGGATGGATCACTCCGGAATGGATCACTCCGGCATGGATCACTCGGGCATGGATCACGCTTCCATGGGCCATCAACCTGGTGTCAGCGAGGACCTGCCGCCGACGGCCGAGCCGCGCGAGCCAATCCCGGTTGTCACGCCGACAGATCGGGCTGCGGCGTTCCCGGACCTCGACGAGCACCTGATGCATGGTGAATCGATCAATTCCTACTGGGCGCTTGACCGGCTAGAGGCGTGGGACGCGGACGAGGACGGCACCGGCATGGCCTGGGAAGCACAAGGCTGGGTGGGTTCCGACTTGAACCGGCTCTGGCTGCGCAGCGAGGGCGAGCGTGCAGGTGGATCCACCGAGTCGGCGGATGTGGAAGTGCTGTACGGCCGAGCGATCGCCCGATGGTGGGACGCAGTCGCCGGTGTCCGCCATGACTTCGCCTTCGGCGGCGGGCCGTCGCGCACCTATGCCGCGCTCGGTGTGATCGGTCTTGCGCCGTACAAATTCGAAGTCTCCGCGACGGCCTACCTAGGCGAGTCCGGTCAGCTCGGGGTAGGTGCGGAAGCCGAATACGAAATGCTGTTCACCAACCGGCTGATCGGCCAGTGGCTGGTCGAAGGCGAGGCCTGGAGCAAGGACGATCCGGCGGTGGGAATCGGCAGTGGGCTGAGCAAGGTCGAAGCCGGTTTCCGGCTGCGCTACGAGTTCCATCGACAGTTCGCGCCGTATGTCGGCGTGGTCTGGGAGCGTGCCTACGGCGGAACCGCAGACTTCCGTCGCGCGGAGTCCGGTGATGTCGACGACACCCGTATCGTGGCGGGCGTGAGGATCTGGTTCTGATCGGAGTACTCGTATGCAACCGAAGACTCGCAAGCGTGTTTGGCTGATCGGAGTTCCCCTGGTTGCCGCAGTGGGCGCGGCGGGCTTTATCTGGGGCGGCGTATACAACGTCGCCGCGGATGACATGCACACCAGGCCCGTGCACTTTGTGCTCGAGACCGCACGCGAGCGCTCCATCCTAGCGCGTGCGGGAAGGTTGGACGTCCCGCCGGGCCTGGACGATCCAGCGAGAATCGTGCAGGGCGCGGGCAACTACGCAGCGATGTGCGCCGGGTGCCACCTGGCTCCATCGATGGCCGAAACAGAGATGAGCCAAGGCCTGTATCCAGCCCCGCCCAACCTCAGCCAGTACGGGGTCGATGCGCCAAAAGCGTTCTGGGTGATCAAGCACGGGATCAAAGCAAGCGGCATGCCCGCCTGGGGCAAGAACATGGAGGACGAGTACATATGGAACATGGCCGCGTTCCTGCAGGTGCTGCCCACGCTCGACGCGGCTGCATACAGGGAACTGGTCGACAGCAGCGAAGGCCACGCGCATGGCGGCGGCGAGACACACGACGACGACCATGGCGAGGCGGCGACGGAGGATCACCCTGCCCAGCCCACAGCTGGGAGCGACGCGATGCCGCACGCGCAGTCGCCGGGTATGGACGATGACCACGGAACGCGTGTCACCGACACAGAAGTCCGCGCGGTAGAGCATCGCCATGCCGACGGCAAAGTGCAGTCTCCACCTTCACCCCGTATGACCGAGGCCGAAGACGGCCCTGCGCACACTCACTGAAAACCTGGAGTTAGACAATGAATGCAACAGCAATTTCGTCTGGCCTCGCGCTGATGCTCGCAATGGTGTCGCCCGCAATGGCGCAGACGGCACAGTCGCATACACATCACCCCGCCGCTGCGGCAGCGGCGGACGTAGACGTGCCGGCCGCCGCGGAGGCCGCCGTCGACGTGGCGGAGCGGTTCAACACCGCCCTGTCCAACGGCGACCTGGCCACGGTCGGATCCCTGCTCGCTGCCGACGTCCTCATCCTCGAGTCCGGGGGGGCCGAGCGCAGCCGCGAGGAATATCTGGGCCATCACGCCGTCAGCGATGCGGCGTTCCTCAAGGGCGCCCATCGCCAGTTGCTCCGTCAACGCGCACGGGTCGCAGGCGAGTTCGCGTGGGTCGGCACCGAAAGCGAGCTGCACGCCCAGAAGGACGGCAAGCCGCTGACCGTCCAGAGCACCGAGACGATGGTGCTGAAGCAGACCGCCGATGGCTGGCGGATCGTCCACATCCACTGGTCCTCGCGGACCAAGCGCTGAGCGGAGAACCAGAAATGAAAACCTGCAGATTGAACCGACTGGCGTGGGCGGCTTTTGCGGTCGCCGGCCTGGGTGCCTGCACCCAGGCGGCTACACCCGCGCAATCCACCATCGCGCCCACAGCGCAGGTCGCCCCGAAAACGGCCGACGCGACTCCCGCTACCCTGCCACGCATGACGGTCCACAAGACCCCGACCTGCGGGTGCTGCGGTAGCTGGATCGACCACGTGAAAAAGGCGGGCTTCGCCGTGGATGTGCATGACATGGATGACCTGGGGCCGGTCAAGGAGCGCCTGGGTGTCCCCTATGCAAAGGGCTCCTGCCACACGGCCGAGGTCGGCGGATACGTCATCGAAGGCCATGTCCCGGCCGAGGACATCAAGCGCCTCCTCGAAGAAAAGCCGGACGCACGCGGCCTGGTCCTGCCCGGAATGCCGCTCGGTTCGCCGGGCATGGAGGTCCCGGAAGGACGCCAGCAGCCGTATACGGTCGAGCTGGTCCATCACGACGGAACCACCGAACCCTTCGCACAGCATTGATCCGCAAGAGCAACAGGGGGCGGTGTTGCGGGCGCGCCGATTCTCGTCCGCGATGAAGCAGGAGATCCACATGACTCACCATTCCGAAGACCACCGGTCTCAGGCCATGAACGAGTGCATCGACAACTGCACGCAATGCCACGCGATCTGCCTGGAGACCATCAACTATTGCCTGGGCAAAGGCGGTGCCCACGCAGCACCGGAGCACATCGCCCTGCTGGCGACGTGTGCCGATATCTGCGCCACCAGCGCCGACGCGACGCTGCGTGGCGCCAGCGTTCACTCCGTCGTTTGCGGTGCCTGCGCGGAGATCTGCCGCCAGTGTGCCGATGCATGCGATGCCATGAACGACCCCGAGATGACGCGCTGCGCCGATGCCTGTCGCCGCTGCGCGGAAAGCTGTAGTGCCATGGCAGCCTGATGCGTCGGGGATCCCGCCGTAACCAGCGGGATCCTCACTTCGCGAAACCACAAGCATCAAGAGTCGACGAACCGTCGTTTCACTGACAAGCAGGCAGCCAACGCTGTCGGGTCCACCACTGCACGGCCCCAGGAACGGGACCTTGCATCACACTCGCAAAGAGGACAATCCATGAAGTCGTCAAACCTTTCCCAATCCTTCGCGCTCGTCCTGGCGATCGCTGCAGGGCAGTTCTCGCTGCAGATCGCGCATGCCCACGCTGCGCTGCAGCAGTCCACACCGGCGGCAGATGCGGTGGTGGCCTCTCCAGGCCAGATCGATCTCGTGTTCAACGAAACACTGATTCCGCGGGCGTCGCGTCTCAAGTTGCTCATGAAGCACGGCAGCTCCGCCATGCCGATCGAGAACTTCACCACCGAGATCGTCAACAACGGAAAGACCCTGCGCGCCAGGTTGACTGGTCCGCTTGCTCCGGGCGTCTACACCGTGGAGTACCGCGCGGTCGGTGGTGACAACCACCCCATGCCGGGCAGCTTCAGCTTCACGGTGCGCTGAGGAGTCGCGAATGTTCGACCTGTCGGCTTATGCACTGAGATTCCTCGAATATCTGGTTCTCATGGTTCTTTTCGGGGTTCCACTGTTCGGTTGGTACGGTTCGCGTCGACCGGCACTCGCCGACGCCCTGGCCGGGTGGCCATTCATGGGCGTTCTGTTGGTGAGTGCCGCCGTCGGGCTCGTGCTGACCGGGGCCGATGTCGTCTTCAAGACCGCGGGCATCATGGGAATGCCGATTGCCGACGTTGATCGCGAATCGCTCGGCTGGTATCTGTTTGATACGTCCGCAGGCCGCGCAGCCATGGCGAGAGGCGCGCTGCTGATCGCCATGGTGCTTGTACTCGGATGGCATCGTCGTCGCGGGAAGGTGGAGGCCGCCTTCCCGTTCGCGGCGACGCTGGCGGGCGGCGCCCTCGCCTCGCTGGCATGGAACGGCCACGCCGCCGCTGGCGAGGGCGTGGCAGGCGCGGTCCGGCTCTCTGCGGGCCTCGTCCATCTTCTCGCTGCAGGCGGCTGGATCGCAGCGGTCCTGATGTTCCTGGGAATGCTCCTGCGCGGCAAGGGCGCTGCGGGCAACGGGCGTCTGCGATCAACGCATGACTTCCTGCGTGGATTCTCGACGCTTGGAACGATTTTCGTTGCTGCGCTCATTGTGTCCGGCATCGCGCATTACGGTGATCTCACCGCGTGGTCATTGTCGACGCTGGTCCAGAGCACCTACGGAAACCTGTTGCTGTTCAAACTTGCCCTGTTCGGCGGAATGCTGGGCCTGGGAGCAATGCACCGATGGACGCTGGTGCCGCGCCTTGAACGGGCGCTGGCCGGCGGAGATCCCTCGCAGGAGGTGCGAGCCTTGCGGCAGAGCGTTGCGGCCGAGGCTGCGCTGGCGATCCTGATCCTCATTGTCGTTTCAGTGCTCGGGACGCTCAGCCCCGCTTGACCATACCTTTCAACGACACACACGCTGGCAGGCCTAACTGGTGCCGCCTGTACGTCTCCGACGCACCCGAGAACCAGGTGCGACCGCACACGTTGCCGTAACTGTCGCGGTGCAACGCTTTCCAGGATGGTTGACGTCGGGTGGGACACTGTTCCGGAAACACTAGGAGAAGCAACATGGCACACGCTGTTCAAGGGACAGATCACAAGCACGCCGAGGGCAGCGGGCGTCCCTATCTGCTGTTCTGGATCAACATGGTGCTCGGTCTCGCGGTGATGTACATCGTCATGTTTTCGATGATCGATGGTGTCCGCGACTTCCGGAACAACCTGAACATGTTCTACATGGCACTGACCATGTGGGCTCCGATGGGGATCTTCATGCTCGCCACAATGCCTGGCATGTTCCCCAAGAAGGGCCTGAACATGGCGCTTTACGCAATCTTCGCCGCAGTGACGCTCGGCTCGTTCGGCGCCACGCGCGCGCAGGTGCTTGTAGATGACCGTCAGTTCATCGACTCGATGATCCCCCATCACTCAGGTGCGATCCTCATGTGCCGGGAAGCCAGACTGCGTGACGCCGAACTGCTCGCGCTGTGTGACGACATCACCAAAGCGCAGCGCTCCGAGATCGACCAGATGGAGAGCATCAGATCCCGTCTCGACTAGGCCGAGGATCTGCCTCCATCTGCTGCCCGGTGTCCGAGAAAAATGCCGCCCGGCCTCGCTCCAGAACTCGCCAAACTCCGGCGCCGAGACCGGCAGCCGCATGATGGCACTCGACAATGTGCCGCCGGCGCTGTCCAACTTCGAAACGCGCGGTCCATGACGTTGATCACCGGAGCCGGTTTCGGTCGACCGATCGTCTTACAGACAGCGGTCCAGAGGCCAGCGAGCTGATTCAACAGCCGCAATCGCCATCCGCACGATGGCAGTGCATGAGCTGGCTGCGCGGTAGCGACCTGCCGAGCTGCCGGGCCTTGACCTTGCCATCGTGGGAATCTTTAAGCTGGGCTTCCCGCGCATATTCCAGGGATAGTTCCATGACTTTCGTCGCCACCCGACCGGTCGCCAATCCACCCAGCTCCGCCGTCTCCCGCCTGAGCCTGCCAGTCGAGGGCATGACCTGTGCCTCCTGCGTTGGCCGCGTCGAGCGGGCGCTGAACGCGGTCCCCGGAGTGCAGGCGGCCGCGGTCAATCTCGCCACCGAACGTGCCGACCTCACCTTCTTTGGCCTGGCCGATCCGCGGGCTGCGGTTCGCGCCATCGAGAGTGCCGGCTACACGGTGCGCGAAGAGACCACCGAGCTCGCGATCGAGGACATGACCTGCGCGTCGTGCGTGGGCCGGGTCGAAAAGGCGCTCGCACAGATCCCGGGCGTGCTCGAAGCCAACGTCAACCTGGCGACCGAGCGCGCGCGGGTGCGCCACCTTGCCGGGGTCGTTTCCACGGCGGACCTTGAAGCGGCGGTCGAACAGGCGGGTTACAAGTCCCGCCGCTTGTCCGTCGATACGGCAAGTGCAGGCGATCATGACGCCGAGCGTCGTGAGAGCGAGGCACGGGGGCTGCGGCGGGCTTTGACCATTGCCGCCGTCCTCACCTTGCCAGTCTTCATCCTCGAGATGGGGTCCCACCTGATTCCCGCCATGCATCATTGGGTGATGGGGGTCCTGGGTCAGCAGACGAACTGGTATATCCAGTTCGCGCTCGCCACCCTCGTGCTGTTTGGTCCGGGGCTACGCTTCTTCCGCAAGGGCGTACCAGCGTTGCTGCGCGCTGCCCCCGACATGAATTCACTGGTCGCGGTTGGCACGGCGGCCGCGTACGGCTATTCAGTCGTCGCGACCTTCGTCCCCGACGTGCTGCCCCCGGGCACCGCCAACGTCTATTTCGAGGCCGCCGTGGTCATCGTGACCCTGATCCTGCTGGGGCGCTCGCTGGAGGCGCGCGCCAAGGGGCGAACCTCACAGGCGATCAAGCGCTTGGTCGGACTCCAGGCCAAGACCGCGCGCGTCGAGCGCAACGGCGATACGGTCGAAATTCCGCTCGATCAGGTGGCGACCGGTGACGTCGTGCTGGTTCGTCCGGGCGAGAAGATTCCGGTGGACGGCGAGGTCGTCGAGGGCGCCTCCTATGTCGACGAGAGCATGATCACCGGCGAGCCGGTCCCCGTATCGAAGGGGGTGGGCGCCGATGTCGTCGGAGGCACGATCAACAAGACCGGCGCTTTCAGTTTCCGCGTGACGAGGATCGGCGCGAACACGGTGCTCGCGCAGATCATCCGCCTGGTCGAGGAAGCGCAGGGTTCCAAGCTGCCGATCCAGGCGCTGGTCGACAAGGTCACCATGTGGTTCGTCCCGGCAGTGATGGCCGGGGCCGCGCTGACCTTCCTTGTTTGGCTGGCCTTCGGACCGGAGCCCGCGCTGTCCTTCGCGCTCGTCAATGCGGTCGCGGTGCTCATCATCGCCTGTCCCTGTGCCATGGGGCTGGCCACGCCGACCTCGATCATGGTCGGGACGGGCCGCGCGGCCGAGCTCGGCGTTCTCTTCCGCAAGGGCGAGGCCTTGCAGGCGCTGCGCGATGTGAGTGTCATCGCGCTCGACAAGACCGGCACGCTGACCAAGGGGCGCCCGGAGCTGACCGACCTGGTGCCTGCCGAAGGCTTCGAATACAACGAAGTCCTGGCGTTTGTCGCCGCGGTCGAGACCCGCTCCGAGCACCCGATCGCAGAAGCGATCGTCGACGCCTCCAAGCAGCGGGACATCACGCTCGCACCCGTCGGGGGCTTCGAGGCCACGCCGGGTTTCGGCGTGTCGGCCAAGGTCGCCGGTCGCACCGTCGCCGTCGGCGCGGACCGGTTCATGACGCAGCTCGGCATTGATGTGGCGGACTTCCTGCCTGTCGCCCAGCGTCTCGGCGACCAAGGCAAGAGTCCGCTCTATGCCGCGATCGACGGCCGGCTGGCGGCGGTGATCGCGGTGGCCGACCCGATCAGGGAGACCACGCCCGAGGCGATCAAGGCGTTGCATGCGCTGGGACTCAAGGTCGCGATGATCACCGGCGACAATGCCGCGACGGCCGCGGCGATCGCCAGGCAGCTCGGCATCGATGAAGTCGCGGCCGAGGTCTTGCCCGACGGCAAGGTCGCGGCGCTGAAGAAGTTCCGGACCAATGGCGCGCGGGTCGCCTTCGTGGGCGACGGCATCAACGACGCGCCGGCGCTGGCCGAAGCGGACGTCGGGCTCGCCATCGGCACGGGAACCGATGTGGCGATCGAGGCCGCCGACGTGGTGCTGATGTCGGGCGACCTGCGCGGCGTGACGAATGCCATCGCGCTCAGCCAGGCGACGATCCGCAACATCAAGCAGAACCTGTTCTGGGCCTTTGCCTACAACGCCGTGCTGATCCCTGTCGCGGCGGGTGTGCTCTACCCGGTGAACGGCATGTTGCTTTCGCCGATCTTCGCGGCGGCCGCGATGGCCCTCTCCAGTGTCTTCGTGCTCGGCAACGCGCTTCGGCTCAAGCGCTTCCAGGCACCCATGACGGTCGAAACCCGTGCCGACATGCCGGGGAGCGGTGCGGCATCGCCCCAGTCGCGCCTGGTGGATGAGCATTGATCCCGGGGCGAAGCACCAATCACCCTTGGCTGACCAGGAGAAAAGAATGATGAATATCGGTGAAGCAGCCAGGTTTTCCGGCGTCTCGGCAAAGATGATTCGCTACTACGAACAGATTGGCTTGATCCCGAAAGCTGTTCGTTCCGATGCTGGCTACCGACATTACAGCTCGCCTGACGCCCACAGCCTTCGCTTCATACGTCGCGCACGCGACCTTGGCTTTTCGGTCGAACAGATCTCGGAACTGCTGGTCCTGTGGCGCGACCGTGACCGCGCGAGCGCCGACGTGAAGGCGATGGCGATTACCCATGCCGCCGGACTGAAGGCGAAGATCGGCGAACTACAGGCGATGGTGCAAACGCTCGAACATCTGGCCGATCACTGCCACGGCGATGATCGGCCGGACTGCCCGATCCTTGCGGATCTGGCTGAGCCAACCGCCGCGGTGGACTCGCGTCCGCAGACTCCACACAGGACGCCTCTGTTCGGAGTCGACACGCCCGCCTCGTCACGCAACCGCCGCGTCGAGATTGCGCATTCGTGATCGAATGTACGGTCGCAGGAGAGATCACGGCATCGTTGCCAGCCCGCCGCGAACAGCGTGCAAGCATTTCATTGACAACCGCTTGACCTTGCCACGCTGTCAAACCCGATACTGACCAGACACCCGGCAACCAGGAGATCGCGATGCTTCACTTCCACATCCCAAACATGACCTGCGGCGGCTGTGCCAAGTCCGTCACCAAGGCGCTGCTGAGCGTCGACCCGCAAGCCCGCATCGAAACCGATCCGCCGACGCGCGAGGTGAGGGTCGATAGCGGCATGGACGAGGGCGCGTTCCTCTCAGCGCTTGGCGAGGCTGGGTACGCGGCCAGGCGACCAGCCTGAAGCGATGCCCGACTGAACTCATGGCTGCAGGTGGTGCGTCGGCACCAGCAAATGCACCCCTGGTCGGGCCGGACACTGCCATTCGCGTTTCCTTCAAAGCCAGCGGCGTGCCCACCAGCCGATCAGCTGGGTAAACGGCGAGTGCCATGGCCTGCGCCGCGGCCAGTCTTCAGTGACTTCGGCGGCGTCGCCCAGATCCAGCACGAACTGCCCGGCGAGCTGCCCGTTCAGCGCCGGGCCGTGTTCGAACAGATTGAGCTCATCGTTGACGAAGAAGCTGCGGTAATCGAAGTTCGCCGTACCCACCGTGGCCCAGTCGTCATCCACCAGGACTGTCTTGGCATGGAGGACGCGGGGCTGGTACTCCCAGATCCGTACGCCCGCCGCCCGCAGGCTGCCATAGGCTGCGCGCGCGGCCCACTGGGTGATGACGACGTCGCTCTTGCCCGGCACCAGCAGGCGCACATCCAGGCCTCGCCTGGCCGCATCGCGCAGCGCCGCCTGGCTGCTTCGGTCCGGGACGAAGTAGGGCGTGGTCAGCCAGATCCGGCGACGCGCGGCGCGGAACGCATCGGTGAATTCGCAGTGCAGGACGTGCCGGCAGCGGCCGTTGCTGTTGGGTACCAGCTGCCGGCCGGAGTGCGTGGCGGGTGGCCACGGCGCACGCGGGAAGGCATCGAAGTGGCGGATGGCATCCTGCACGAGTTCACCCTGGAACCGCAGGTGGGTGTCGCGCCACCTGCCGGGGCCGATGGCGGCGGCCGAACTGTCCCGATGGATGTTGAACCCGCCCAGATAGGCGGCCGTGTCGTCCACGACCACCAGTTTGCGGTGGTTGCGCCGATGGAACGCCCACGGCCGCCTCCACGACCAGGGACGGCTCCAGTGCAATTGGACCCCGGCCGAGCGCAACGCCGCCAGCCGCGCACTGGAAAGCATGCCCCAGGAGCCGACGGGGTCGATGCGCAATCGGACCAGGACCCCGCGCGCAGCGGCACTGGCCAGGAGATCGAGGATCGGTTCTCCGGCCTCATCGTCCGCGAAGATGTAGGACTCCAGACGGATGGTGGAACCGGCCGCCGCGATGTCTTCGCGGAGATCGGCGTAGAGCGCGTCGCCCTCAATATAATGTCGCATGGCTCAGTGCGCGGGCGGACGCGGCAGATGCGTGGGCGCCAGCGCAAGTACCTCCTCGTCGATCACAGTGGCCGGTCCGGCTGTCAAACCCCTATGGCACACTGCCTTGGCAGCCACTCCCAATGCAACGAGCACCTGCAAGAACTCGCCCTCTCCCCATCATCATTCCCGAGCTGAAGGCGCGACCACCGCTGTTGAGACGGTGGATGGACAGGTGATCGACCCGGTGTGTGCCATGCAGGTGGATCCCGCCACCACGGCGCATCATGCGGACCACGCGGGCGTCCCCTTCCACTTCTGCTCGGAGCGATGCCGCGCGAAGTTCGTCGAGGATCCCGAGCGCTATCTGTCGCCCCGGGATGAGCCCGAGGTGGCACAGCCCGGCGCCATCTATACCTGTCCGATGCACCCTGAAGTCCGGCAAGAGGGTCCCGGCACCTGTCCCTTCTGCGGCATGGCGCTGGAAGCGGAGATGCCGAGCCTGGAAGACGATGACAATCCGGAACTTCGCGACTTCTCGCGCCGGTTCTGGTGGACGCTTCCGCTGACGGTGGTGACGCTGGTGCTGGCCATGTTCGGCCGGCATCTCCCGAGCCTCGAACTGGGCGGCGTGCAGATCCTGCCGCTGTCGATCCACGTGCAGACCTGGGTCGAGCTGGTGCTGACCACGCCGGTCGTGCTGTGGGCCGGCTGGCCGTTCTTCGAGCGCTGCGTGCAGTCGATCCGCAACCTCCACCCGAACATGTTCACGCTCATCGGGATCGGCGTCGCGGCGGCCTTTGGCTACAGCCTGGTCGCTACCCTGGCACCCGGGCTGTTCCCGGCCTCGTTCAACGAGCACGGGCGCGTCGGCGTGTATTACGAGGCGGCGGCGGTGATCGTGTCGCTGACGCTGCTCGGCCAGATGCTGGAGCTGCGGGCACGTTCGAAAACGTCCGCGGCGATCAAGGGCTTGCTTGGCCTGGCACCCAAGGAAGCCCGGCGGGTCAATCCCGATGGCACCGAGGAAGACATCCCGCTGACCCACGTGCATGTCGGCGATCACCTGCGCGTGCGCCCCGGCGAGAAGGTGCCGGTGGATGGTGAAGTGGTGGAAGGCCGCTCCAGCGTCGACGAGTCGATGCTCACCGGCGAACCGATCCCGGTCGAGAAGACCGCCGGCGACCAGGTCATCGGTGCGACCCAGAACGGCACCGGCGCGCTGGTGATCCGCGCCGCCAAGGTGGGTTCCGACACCGTGCTGTCCCAGATCGTGCAGCTCGTTGCCCAAGCGCAGCGCTCCCGCGCACCGATGCAGCGGATGGCGGACACCGTCGCCTACTGGTTCGTGCTCGCGGTGCTGGCGATCGCGGTGGCGACCTTCTTCATCTGGGGCGTCTTCGGCCCGGAGCCGTCGTGGACTTACGCGGTGCTCAACGCGGTCTCGGTGCTGATCATCGCCTGCCCCTGCGCGCTGGGCCTGGCCACGCCGATGTCGATCATGGTCGCCACCGGCCAAGCGGCCCAAGTCGGCGTGCTGTTTCGTGATGCCGAGGCCATCGAACACATGCGCCGCATCGACACCCTGATCGTCGACAAGACCGGCACGCTCACCGAAGGACGCCCGGCCTTCAAGGAAGTCGTGGCCTTCGAGGGCTTCGACGCCGACCAGGTGCTGCACCTGGCGGCCAGCCTGGACCAGGGCAGCGAACATCCGCTGGCCGATGCGATCGTGGCCGAGGCCCGACGCCGGAACTTCGAGTTCGACCGCGTGGAGGACTTCGACTCGGTGACCGGCATGGGTGTGCGCGGAACCGTGGCGGGCCGCGAGCTTGCGCTCGGCAATACCGCACTCATGGACGACCTGGGCGCGAATCCGGGTGCTCATGTCGACGTGGCCGAGCGCCTGCGTCGCGAGGGCGCGAGCGCCATGTTCCTCGCGGTGGATGGTCGCCTCGCCGGCCTGATTGCGGTCGCCGACCCGATCAAGGCGTCTGCTGCGGCCGCCATCAACGAGCTGCGCGCCGCCGGGCTGCGCATCATTATGGCCACCGGCGACGGGCTCACCACCGCACGCGCCGTCGCCACCGAGCTGGGCCTGGACGAAGTGCACGGCGAGGTCCGCCCCGAAGACAAGGCCGAGCTGGTCCAGCGCCTCAAGCACGAAGGCCGGCGGGTGGCGATGGCGGGCGACGGCATCAACGACGCGCCGGCGCTGGCGGCGGCTGACGTCGGCATCGCCATGGGCACGGGCACCGACGTCGCGATGTCCAGCGCGCAGATCACCCTGGTCAAGGGCGACCTGCGCGGCATCCTGCGCGCCCGGAGGATCTCGCAGGCCACGGTGGCCAACATGAAGCAGAACCTTACTTTCGCCTTCTTCTACAACGCGCTGGGTGTCCCGATCGCGGCCGGGGTGCTTTACCCGCGTTCGGGATTTTGCTGAGCCCGATGGTCGCGGCGCTCGCAATGAGCCTGAGCTCGGTGTCGGTGGTCGCCAACGCGCTGCGCCTGGCCAAGTCGGCGGCAATTCCGGCGACACCGAAGGCGACCGTGCCAGACCAGACGCCCGGTCTGGCCCAGGGTTGATCTGGATCAGTTGCATCGGACCGCGAAAGAGGTAACCTCAAGTCATGATCCGCCGTCGCCACCGGAACTGGTTCCAGCGCGCCGCCCTCCTCGCGATGGCGGCGCTGCTCTGGTCCCAGTTCGCGCTGGCCGGTCATGGCGGTTGCCTGGATCTCCCGGGAGCGACCACCGCAGAGGGGGCTGACGCATACGCCCAACACGATCCCAACCATGGCTGTGACGCCGATCTTCCCTCAGCGGACACGGCGCTGTGTGCCGCACATTGCAACGAAGGGGGCATTTCGGCCGACAGTAGTCGCATCTCCCCGGTGCCACCGCTCATTGTCAGTGCGTGGCTCTCCTGGTTCGCGGTCGCTCAGACCGCAGACGCCGGTCCCGGAGTTTCGTCTGCCTGGGTAGACGCCCCACCCAGGCCCGCCTGGCACCGCCCCACCGCCCATCCAGCGGCTCTCCTGCTGATCTGATGCCCGAACGCTGACTGCTCCGCACGCCTCTGTGCGGCGCAGTGCTGTGCGTTCGTGCCGTGCGCGTCACGGCATGTGTTCTGCCTCGTCCGAGCGACCTGCGTCGCGTCGGCCCAAGGACACTGATATGGCATCCCTGTTCGACCCGATGCAGGCCAGGCGCCTGCACCCTTACCCGCTGTTCCGCCGTCGGCCACTGCTCCGGCACCTGCTTGCCTGCGTGTTCGCCGGCGGCTTGTGGACGCTGGCGCTGCCCGCGACCGCCACCGAACCCATCCCGGGGCACAGCCTCGAGTCGATCCGCACCTGGGTTCTGGAACACAACCCCGAGCTGCGGGCCATGGACTTCGAAACCCAGGCCGCCGAAGCGAGGATCCTTCCCGCAGGTGCCCTGCCCGATCCGATGGCCTCGGTTGGATTCCGCGGCCTCGATCCGGACAAGCCCTGGCGCACCGCCGGTGCCGAGCGCGAGGTGAACTACGCGCTGCGTCAGCGCTTCCCGCTCTGGGGCAAGCGTGGTCTGGCGCGGACCGCGGCCAGCCAGGACGCGGTCGCGGTCGGGCTTGACCGCATCACCGCGGCGCGCGACCTGCTGGCAGAGGCTGAAGCGGCGTACGTGCGCTACTGGCATGCCGATCAGGCCGTGGCCGTGCTCGACCGCCGCATCGCCCTGCTCCGGCAGGTCGAGGAAATAGCCGGCGTGCGCTACGCCCTGGGTCGCGCGGCGCAGCAGGATGCCATCCGCGCCCAGGTCGAGCAGACCAGCCTACAGCGCGAGCGGATCGAACGCCTCGCGACCAAGCAGGAGGCGGCCGCCACCTTGAACGCGGTGCTGGGACGCCGTTCCGATGCACCGCTGGCGACTCCCGATGAGGCGCCGCGCCTCGTCGTCCACAGCGCCTCGCTCACCGAGGCACTGGATGACGCAAATGCGCACCCCGCGGTGCGCTCGCAGCAGGCCCGCGCCGAGGCCGCGCGCACGAACGTGGTACTGCAGCGTCGCAACCGCTTTCCCGACATCACCCTGGGCGTGGGTGCGATGCAGTACGGCAACGGCATCGAAAGCACCGAGCTGATGCTCGAGGTCGAGATCCCGTTCCAGCAGCGCGCCCGCCGCGAACGCGAGCGCGAGTCGCGCCTGCTCGAAGACGCAGCGCTTGCCCGCAGGGACGCCACGCTGCGGGCCGTCGAGGAAAGCGGCGCCTCCGCCTGGTCGCAGTGGACCAGCGCACGCGAGCGCCGCGCGCTGATCGAGAACACGCTGCTGCCGCAGGCCGACGCCACCTGGCAGTCCGCGCTGGCCAGCTACCAGGTCGGCGAAGTCGACTTCGGGACGCTGCTGGAAGCACTCAATGAATGGCAGGGCGCCGACCTCGCACGGGTCGATGCACTGCGTGACGAACTGTTGGGCGCCGCCGCCGTGCGCGCCATCGAAGGAGAGATCCGATGACCCGTGTCCAGACCCTGTCGCTCGCCATCGGCGTCGCACTCGCCGCACTCGCCGTCGGCTGGATGGCGGGCCGCGCCACGAACGATTCGCCCACCGCAGCCACGTCCGCCGAGGCACCGGCCGCGGAACGCAAGGTGCTCTATTACCGCAATCCGATGGGCCTGGCGGACACGTCGCCGGTGCCGAAGAAGGATTCGATGGGCATGGACTACGTCCCGGTCTATGCCGACGACGCCCCGCCGGCGGCGCCGGGTACGGTGGTGCTGCCCCCGGACAAGGTGCAGGCGCTGGGCGTGCGCACCGAGGCGGTCAAGCGAGGAGCCATGTCCGCCACCGTGCGCACCAGCGGCACGGTCGAGGTCGACGAGACCCGGCAGTACGCGATCGCGCCCCGCTTTGAAGGCTGGGTGGAGCGGCTGTACGCGGACCAGACCGGCATGCGCGTCCGCGCCGGGCAGCCGCTGCTCTCCGTCTACAGCCCACAGTTGGCGGCGGCGCAGGAGGAATACCGGCTGGCCGACGAGACCGCCCGCAGGTTGGCCGGGTCCGATCCCGCGAGCGCGGCATCGATGACCCGCCTGCGCGATGCCGCACGCACCCGCCTGCGCAACTGGGAAATCAGCGACGCGCAACTCGGCAAGACGGGGCTGGTGCTCACCGCGCCCGCGGACGGGGTCGTGATCGAGAAGCCGGTGGTCCAGGGCGCACGCTTCGAGCCCGGCGAAACCATCCTGCGCCTGGCGGACCTGTCGACGGTGTGGGTGATCGCGAAGGTCCCGGCGGCGCAGGCCGCGGGCATCCAGCCCGGCCAGCCCGCACGCTTTGAAACCGTGGCCCTGCCGGGCCAGGTGGCCGAGGGCGCGGTCACCTTCGTGCAGCCCGTCATCGATGCGATGACGCGCACCGTGGATGTGCGCATCGCCCTGCCCAACCCCGACGGCGACCTCCGGCCGGGGCTCTACGGGACGGTGGTGCTGGAGGAGCCGGGTGCTGGACCGGTCCTGACCGTTCCGCGCTCGGCCGTGCTCGACAGCGGCAAGCGCCAGGTGGTGCTGGTCGAGACCGGCCCCGGCCGGTTCGCACCGCGCGACGTCACCCTGGGTCGCCGTGGCGGCGATCGCATCGAAGTGCTCGACGGGATCGCCGAAGGCGAACAGGTCGTGGTCTCCGCCAACTTCCTGATCGACGCCGAAAGCAACCTGCAGTCGGCACTCCAGGGTCTTGAGGGTCACACAGGACACGGCGCGCCTTCGGGCACCGCTGAGGATCCACACGCCGGGCACGGCGAGGACGCCGCCGACCCGCACGCAGGTCATGGTGACGAGGCCTCTGATCCGCACGCCGGTCATTCCATGCCGGCTACCCCGGAAGAGACTCCGCCCGCCCCCACCGGCCACGAGGGGCACTGACATGCTTGGCCGTCTCGTTGAATGGTCGGTGCGCAACGTCTTCCTGGTGCTGCTGATGGCGCTGGCGATTGTCGCCGGTGGCATCTACGCACTGATGAACACGCCGCTGGACGCACAACCGGATCTGTCGGACGTGCAGGTGATCGTGTTCACGGAGTACCCGGGGCAGGCGCCCCAGGTGGTCGAGGACCAGGTCACCTATCCGCTGACCAGCGCCCTGCTCGCGACGCCGAAGTCGAAGGACGTCCGCGGCTTCTCGTTCTTCGGCGCCTCCTTCATCTACGTCATCTTCGAAGAAGGCACGGACCTGTACTGGGCGCGCTCGCGCGTGCTCGAGAACCTCAACGTCGCGTCGAAAAACCTGCCGGCTGGCGTGGCACCGGCACTGGGACCCGACGCGTCCGGCGTGGGCTGGGTCTACCAGTACGTGCTGCAGAGCGACCGCCACTCGCTGGACGAGCTGCGCGCGATGCAGGACTGGTACCTGCGTTACCAGCTCACCACCGCGCCCGGCGTGGCCGAGGTCGCCAGCGTCGGCGGCTTCGTGCGCCAGTACTCGATCACCGTCGATCCGGTCCGGCTGCGCGAGTTCGACATCCCGATTTCACGCGTGTCCGAGGTGATCGCCGAGAGCAACCGCGACGTCGGCGGCCGCGTGATCGAGATGGCCGAGACCGAGTACATGGTGCGGGGCCGCGGCTACCTGCGCGGTATCGAGGATATCGAGAGCCTGGTTCTGCGCGCCGAAGGGGGCGCACCGGTGCTGATCGGCGACGTCGCCCGGGTCGAACTGGTACCCGATGAGCGCCGTGGCATCGTCGACCTGGACGGCGAAGGCGACGTTGTGGGCGGGATCGTCATTGCGCGCTTCGGCGAAAACGCCCTGGCCGTGATCGGGGGGGTGAAGGACAAGATCGCCCAGCTTGCGAGTGGACTCCCCGAGGGCGTCAGCGTCCAGGCGGTCTACGACCGCTCCGATCTCATCGTGCGCGCGATCAAGACGCTACGCACGACGCTGCTCGAGGAGAGCCTGATCGTCGCACTGGTGTGCCTGGTATTCCTGTTCCATGCGCGCAGCGCGCTGGTCGCGATCATCATGCTGCCCGTCGGCGTGCTGATCGCGGTGATCGCGATGCGCATGCTGGGCATGAACTCCAACATCATGAGCCTGGGCGGCATCGCGATCTCGATTGGCGTGATGGTCGACGCGGCGATCGTGATGATCGAGAACGCGCACAAGCACATCGAGCGCTCCGACGGCTCCCGCAGCCGGACCCAGCTGATCATCGATGCCTGTCGCGAGGTCGGGCCGGCGCTGTTCTTCAGCCTGATGATCATCACCGTCTCGTTCCTGCCCGTGTTCGCCCTGGAGGCTCAGGAAGGTCGCCTGTTCAAGCCGCTGGCCTTCACCAAGACCTTCGCGATGGCCGGTGGCGCGCTGTTGTCGATCACGCTGGTACCGGTACTCATGCTGCTGTTCGTGCGCGGCAAGATCGTGCCCGAGCACAAGAATCCGGTGAACCGGTTCCTGGTTGCGGCCTATCGGCCGGTGATCAACGTCGTTCTGCGGCATCGCATGGCCACAATCATGTTTGCGTTGGTCGCCCTGTTTGCAAGCCTGTGGCCTGCATCGCGGCTGGGCAGCGAGTTCATGCCAACCCTCAACGAAGGCACGCTGCTGTACATGCCCGCGTCGCTTCCGGGCATGTCGGTGACCAAGGCCTCGGAGCTGCTGCAGCAGCAGGACCGGATCATCAAGGGCTTCCCGGAAGTGGAGTCGGTGTTCGGCAAGGCGGGCCGTGCCCTGACGGCCACCGATCCCGCACCGCTGGAGATGTTCGAGACCGTCATCAACCTCAAGCCCGAGGACGACTGGCGGGACGGCATGACCACCGACAAGCTCATCGCCGAGATGGACGCGGCGCTGAAGTTCCCGGGCGTCGCCAACTCCTGGACGATGCCGATCAAGGCGCGCACCGACATGCTGGCCACCGGCATCCGCACGCCCGTGGGCATCAAACTCTTCGGCACGGACCTTGAGCAACTCGACGCGCTGGCCACCGAGATCGAAGCCGTGGTGCGCGAAGTGCCGGGCACGACCAGCGCGTTCGCCGAACGCCTGACCGGCGCCTACTACCTCGACATCACCCCCGACCTTGGCAGCCTGGCCCAGTACGGCGTCACCCTGGGCGAGGTGCAGAACGTGGTGGCCGCCGCGCTGGGCGGCGAGATCGTCACCACCATCCTCCAGGGCCGCGAACGCTTCAGCGCGATCGTGCGCTATCCCCGCGAACTCCGCGACGATCCGCACCGGATAGGCAGCCAAGTCCTGGTGCCGGTCCCCGGCGGCGCCCAGGTGCCGCTCGGCGAACTGGCGCAGATCGAGGTCAGGAAGGGGGCGCCGAGCATCCGCACCGAGAACGCGATGCTGGCGGCTTACATCTACGTCGATACCCGCGAGAGCGATCTCGGCCGCTACGTGAAGGCTGCGCAGGAAGCGGTCACCGAGCAGGTGCAGTTCCCGCCTGGCTACTACGTAACCTGGAGTGGACAGTACGAGTACATGCAACGTGCCGCGGAGAAGATGCGTGTCGTCGTTCCGGTGACGCTGGCGCTGATCTTCCTGCTGCTGTACCTCAACTTCCGCCGCGTCACCGAGTCGCTGATCGTGATGCTGTCGGTGCCCTTCGCACTGGTCGGTGGCATCTGGCTGATGTGGATGCTCGACTACAACACCAGCGTCGCGGTGATCGTGGGCTTCATCGCGCTGGCCGGCGTCGCCGCGGAAACCGGCGTGGTGATGCTGATCTACCTCGACCACGCACTTGAAGCGCGTGCCGCGCA
This sequence comes from Marilutibacter maris, assembly GCF_006546735.2. Classification (GTDB taxonomy): domain Bacteria; phylum Pseudomonadota; class Gammaproteobacteria; order Xanthomonadales; family Xanthomonadaceae; genus Marilutibacter; species Marilutibacter maris. Next base: position 51,268 of record NZ_VICD02000007.1, read on the forward strand.
GAGGCAGGCCGAAGGCCGGGCACTGGATTCACGGGACCTGCGCGAGGCCATCATCGAAGGCGCGGTCGACCGCGTGCGCCCGAAGATGATGACCGTGGTCGCGATCATGGCGGGCCTGCTGCCCATCATGTGGAGCAGCGGTACTGGCTCGGAAGTCATGCGCCGAATCGCTGCGCCGATGGTAGGTGGCATGGTGTCTTCGACCATCCTCACCCTGGTCGTGATCCCGGCGCTGTACTCGCTGATCAAGCAGCGGCAGCTGGCCAGGAAGCCGCACCCCTCCTCCGCACTACCCAAGGAGAAGTAGTGATGGGGCCGTTCAACGCAGGCAGGGACCGACGGTTCATGCAACTGTGGCCGCGAACATCCGTCCGTCTACGGCCAATTCGCGCGTTACTGGCTTCGCCCACCGCAAGGCCGGTTGACCTGTGTGCGAGACACAGGTCTAGCCTGATCAACACCTCGCCGGGAGCAAGCCGATGACGACCAAGGAAGAAGTGACGCTGCCGCTGATGACGGTCCGCCAGCTGGCACGGCAGGGCGATGTCACGGTGCATGTGGTGCGCAACTACCTGCGGCGCGGTCTGTTGCAAGCGGCCACGCGTACCGAGGGCGGCTACCAGTTGTTCTCCACCTCGGAGCTCCTTCGCCTGCACTTCATTCGCACGGCGCAACACCTTGGCTTCACGCTGGGGGAAATCGAGGAAATCATCCACCACAGCCTGCTGCGACATAGTCCCTGTCCGCTTGTGCGGGACATCATTCGGCGCAGGCTCGACGACACCCGCCAACAACTGGACAGGCTGCTCGCCATGCACGGACGAATGGAGCGTGCCATCCACGCCTGGGCGGAGCTTCCGGACTCCATTCCGACTGGCGATGACGTCTGCGCATTGATCGAATCTGTTGCCGCTGCTGAAGGCGGCGGGTTCGTCAAGTCCACCCCCCGGCGACTTCTTGGACGCCGCCCCACAGAGGAGAATTTGCCATGACAGCCTCCAGTCCTGCCCCCTCAGGCTCCCGACGCTGGGTCTTCTGGATCTTCCTGGCGCTGGCCGTGTTCTATCTCGCCGTCGAGCACCGCGCCCACCTTGGGGGGACGCTTCGCTGGTTGCCCCTGGCCATCCTGCTGCTATGTCCCTTGATGCATGTGTTCATGCACAAGGGGCATGGCGGTCATGGAGGTTCCGGAAGTCATGGGCGCGACGGCAATGCCGACGACACACCCCATGGCCAGCATGAGAGCCGTAGCAAGCGGGCACTGAACGACGAAACGTCCGACACCTCGAACGGAGGGCACTGACATGCAGGCACCCGACTCCGGCTACGGCCTTTGGCTGCTGGCCGCCATCAACGCCGCGTTCTTCATCTTCTTCGCCTGGAGCTTCTACAAGCCCTTGACCCGCTGGGACTGGCGGGGGTTCGGGATGTTCTCCGCCTTCGTCGTGGCCCTGTTCGCGGAAATGTATGGCTTCCCGCTGACGTTGTACGTCCTGGGCGGGTGGCTCAGTGCCAATTATCCGCAAGTGAACTGGCTCAGCCATGACGCGGGCCATCTGCTCGAGATGTGGTTCGGCTGGCGCGCCAACCCGCATTTCGGCCCATTCCACATCGCAAGCTTCGTCCTGATCGGCGGCGGCTTCTGGCTGCTGTCGGCCGCCTGGCCGATGCTGTATCGGGCACAGCGTGAAGGCCGGCTCGCCCGCGAGGGCGTGTATGCGCGCATGCGTCACCCGCAGTACGTCGCCTTCGTGCTCGTGCTGACCGGCTTCCTGCTGCAGTGGCCCACGCTGCTCACGCTCGCCAGCTATCCGGTGCTCGTGTGGGCCTATGCCCGACTGGCGCGCCGTGAGGAAAAAGACTGCTTGAGCCGCTTCGGCGACGACTACGTCCGCTACATGCAGGAAGTGCCGGCCTTCATCCCCCGACGCCGGCGCGGCCCCGCCCCATCCCAAGGAGAAGCCCGATGATGCAGGTCCACGAACCCACGGTGCGCACGCGCACCTGGCCCATCGGCGACATGGTGAGCACCGGCTGCGCGCGCACGCTGGAGAAGGCCGTGGCCGCGCTGCCTGGAGTCAACGCCACCAGCGCGAACTTCGCCACCGCGACCCTGCAGGTGTCCTACGACCCGGCCCGCCTGTCGTCGGGTGCGGTCGCCACCGCGATCCGTGACTGCGGCTTTCAATGCGACGCCTCGATGCCCGCTGCCGGCTCCGCCACAGGCGCGCACGACCATGCTGCGCATGCCAGGCACGGACAGGATACGGTCGCGGCGCACACTGCCGACGCCCACGCCGGCCACGGCGATGACGCCAGGGATGCCGCAGGTCACGACGCGCATGCGGGCATGAACCACGGCAGCGATCTGCACGCCGCGGCGCGCGACATGGGCCGCCGCTTCCTGGTCGCCCTCGCCTTCGCGATCCCGGTATTCGTGTGGTCGCCCATGGGCGGCCTGATGGAGCCGCCGCCGGTGCCGTTTGGACTGCGCGAGAACGTCTGGTTGTTCCTGCTGGCGACCGGCGCCGTGCTGTATCCGGGCTGGCCGTTCTTCAGTGCGGCGATTCGTTCGCTGCGCCGCGGCGTGCTGGACATGGCGGTGCTGGTGCTGCTGAGCGTGGGCACCGGTTACGGGTTCAGCATCGCGTCGACGTTCTTCTTCGACGGACCGAACTTCTACGAGGCCTCAGCGGTCCTGCTGACCTTCGTACTGCTCGGCCACTGGCTCGAGATGCGGGCACGCGCCGGCGCCTCGGATGCCATGAAGGCGTTGTTGAAGCTGTCCCCGCCCCGCGCGGTGGTACGCCGTGACGGACAGGAGCTCGACATTCCGACCGCCGAAGTCCTGGTTGGCGATATCGTCGTGGTGCGGCCCGGGGCGAAGATCCCCGTCGACGGCACCGTCACTGAAGGCAGCTCCCAGGTCGACGAATCCATGCTGACCGGCGAGTCGATGCCCGTGCGCAAAGACCCCGGGGCCTCCGTTGTCGGCGGATCGATCAACAAGAGCGGCGCATTTGCCTACACCGCCACCAGGATCGGCAGCGACACCGCACTGGCGCAGATCATTAAGCTGGTCCAGACCGCACAGAACTCCAAGGCGCCCGCGCAACTGCTCGCCGACCGCGCTTCGCAGTGGCTGGTGCTGGCCGCGATCGTGATCGGGCTGCTGACCTTCGCGGTCTGGTTCTGGTGGCAGGGACAGCCGCTCATGTTCGCGCTCACGCTGACGATCACCGTCTTCGTCATTGCCTGTCCCGACGCACTGGGTTTGGCCACCCCGATGGCGATCATGATCGGCACGGGCCTGGGCGCTCGACACGGCATTCTGTTCAAACACGCCGAAGCCATCGAGAAGAGCGCCCGGCTGGACGTTGTGATCTTTGACAAGACTGGAACCCTGACGGTCGGTGCACCGGAGGTGGTCGACATGGCGGTCGCACCGGGCTGGACGCAGGAGCGGCTACTGGCCACGGCCGCTGCGGTCGAGGCGCATTCGGAGCACCCGCTGGCGCAAGCGATCCTCAAGCGCGCCGGTCCGGCAGCCGAACGCGCTACGGCCTTCACCAACATCGACGGCCAGGGCGCCACCGGGGTGGTTGACGGGGTGCAGGTCCTGCTGGGCAATCGCATCCTGATGGTCGAACACGCAATCGATCTATCCGTGCTGGAAGCGGAGGCCGCGCGCCTTACCGGCGCCGGCCGCACCGTGATCTATGCAGGGGTAGGCGGCGAGCTTGCGGGCTTCTTCGCAATTGCCGACGCGATCCGCGAGACCTCGCGCGCCGCCATCGACGAACTGCATCGTCGCAACATCAAAGTGGCGATGATCACCGGCGACAATCGCCCCACCGCCGAACGCGTAGCTCAGGATCTGGGGATCGACATCGTACTGGCAGACGTGTTGCCTGGCGGCAAGTCCGACGAGGTCATCAAGCTGCAGTCGCAGGGCCTCAAGGTCGGCATGGTGGGCGACGGCATCAACGACGCACCGGCGCTGACGCAGGCCGACGTCGGCTTCGCGATCGGCGCCGGCACGGACGTCGCCATCGAGAGCGCCGACATCGTGCTCATGCACAGCGACCCCTACGACGTCGTGCGCGCGACCTCCATCGCCCGGGCCACCCTGCGCAAGATGCACCAGAACCTCGGCTGGGCCGTGGGTTACAACGTGCTGGCCTTCCCGCTCGCGGCCGGCGTGTTCTATCCGTTCGTGCTGTCGCCGGAAATCGCCGCCCTGTCGATGTCGGGAAGTTCGGTGATCGTGGCCCTCAATGCCTTGCTTCTCAAACGCCTTCCACTGGCGGACGTTGCCGCCTCCCCTCGCATCCAGTCCAAGGAGTCCACGCCATGAATCCCGCGACGCACCTTGCCCACCCAAGGGCCCGAGGCACGTATCCCCGCCGCTGGCATGCCGCGCTGGCCTTGGCTGCTCTGTTCGCCTTCGCACTGCCGGGTGTCGCCTCGGCGAGTGAAGGTGGGTTCCGTCACAACGTACTGATGCGCGGCCAAGTGTTGGAGAAGCAGGACGAAACGCTCGTCGTCTGCGTCGGACAGGCCGACGGCGCTCAGGTCGGGCAGGTGCTGGATGTGATCCGGCACAAGCGCCGCATCCGGCATTCGCGGACCGGCGGTCCACGCTACCGCCGTGAAAACGTCGGCCAAGTGCGGATCGTTGAACTGTTCGACGGTCACTACGCGGATGCCGAAGTGATCTCCGGCAGCCCCAAGGTCAACGACACGGTGGAGCTCGTTCGCCCCTGACCAGGCGCGTCGCACGGGGATGCGCATCGGCCCTTCCAACGCCTCCCGCAATCGCTTCTTTCCGAGACAGGAGTCACGTTATGACAGCGTCTTCCAACCCCACCCTGCAGTTCCTCGGCGCCGCGGGCACAGTCACCGGCTCGCGCTACCTGGTCGAGGCCAACGGCCAGCGCGTGCTGGTCGACTGCGGCCTGTTCCAGGGCTACAAACAGCTGCGCGAGCGCAACTGGGCACCGTTTCCCGTCGACGCGGCATCAATCGATGCGGTGATCCTGACCCACGCCCACTTGGACCATTCGGGCTACCTGCCCGCACTCGTCAAGCAGGGGTTCCGCGGCCGGATCCACTGCACCCACGGCAGCGTGGCGCTGTGCGGACTGCTGCTTCCCGACAGCGGGCACCTGCTGGAAGAAGAGGCGAAGTACGCCGCGCGCAAGGGCTACTCGAAGCACAAGGAGCCGCGACCGCTCTATACGGAAGAGGACGCCCGTCGCAGCCTGAAGCAGCTGCAGGGACATGACCATGAACGCGACATCGAGGTCGCGCCCGGCTTCACGGTGCGCTTCCACCCCGCAGGCCACATCCTGGGCGCCGCCCACGTCAGCTTGGATGTCCAGGGGCAGCGCCTGCACTTCAGCGGCGACTTGGGACGGCAGCAGGAATCGCTGATGAATCCGCCGACGCCCCTGCCCGCCTGCGACGTACTGGTCTGCGAGTCCACTTACGGCAATCGCGAACACGTCCCGATCGACCAGGAAGCGGAATTGGCCCCGATCATCCGCCGTGTTGCCGCGCGCGGGGGCGTTATCGTCATCCCCGCCTTTGCTGTCGGCCGCGCCCAGGCGCTCATGCTGCATATCGCCCGGCTGCGTGAGCGCAAGGAGATCCCTCGCGTGCCGGTGTACCTCAACAGCCCGATGGCGATCAACGCGACCCGGCACTACCACGCCCACCATTCCGAGCACCACGTGTCCGAAGAGGACTGCCAGCGGATGTTCGACGTGGCCACCTTCGTCAACACGGTGGAAGAGTCGAAGGCGCTCAACCGCCAGCGCGGGCCGATGATCATCATCTCCGCCAGCGGGATGGCGACCGGGGGGCGCGTGTTGCACCACATCGAAGCGTTCGGCCCCGATGACCGCAACGCGATCCTCCTCGCGGGCTACCAAGCCGGCGGAACACGCGGTGCCGCGCTGGCGGCAGGAAAGCGAACCTTGCGCATGTTTGGCCGCGAGGTCCCCATTCGCGCCGAGGTAGTGCAGCTGGAAGGCTTCTCTGGCCACGCCGACGCCGGGGAACTGCTGGACTGGATGCGCACCGCGCCGTCCGCGCCGCGCGTCGTCTACCTCACCCACGGCGAGCCCGATGCAGCCGACACGTTGCGCGGGCGCGTGCAGCGTGAGCTGGGCTGGCGCGCGCGCGTTCCGGAGCACCTGGAGCGCGTTGGGCTGGAGGATGCGCGATGAGCGAGCTGGCCGCTGGTCACACCCTGCTGCGCGTCACCCGTGCCGGCATCGACACCTACCAGCAGCCGGTGGTGTACATGCACCGCGACTGTGAAGTCTGCCGCTCGGAAGGCTTTGCCGCGATGACTCGCGTGAGGCTAGACGTGGGTTCGCGCACGCTGGTGGCGACTCTGAACGTGGTCGTGGACGATCGGCTCGGCCTGGACGAGGTGGCGCTCTCGGAGACCGCGTGGACGCTGCTCGATCCCATGCCCGATGTCCTTGCCCGGGTCCGGCACGCGGAACCCGCGGCGTCGGCAGGCGCGCTCCGCGCCAAGGTGTTCGGGGCACGGCTGGACGACGCGCAGTACCTCGCCCTGGTGCAGGACGTGATAGAAAGCAGGCTGTCGGACCTGGAGCTTGCCGCCTTCGTCACGGCCAGCGCGGGCGACCGCCTCGACAACGTCGAGACGACCGCGCTGACGCGGGCCATGATCGCGGTTGGCCAGCGCCTGGACTGGGGCGATGGGCCGGTGCTGGACAAGCACTGCGTCGGCGGCCTGCCGGGCAATCGCACCACCCCGATCGTGGTGGCCATCGTGGCCGCGCTGGGCTACCGCATCCCGAAGACGTCCTCGCGCGCCATCACATCGCCCGCGGGCACCGCCGACACCATGGAAGTGATGGCGCCGGTGGCGCTCGACCTGGCGGCGATGCGGCGGGTGGTGGAGCGCGAGGGCGGCTGCATCGTCTGGGGCGGCAACGTGCGCCTGAGCCCGGCCGACGACATCCTGATCCGGGTCCAGCGGCCGCTGGATTTCGACAGCGACGGCCAACTGGTCGCCAGCGTGCTGTCGAAGAAGATCGCGGCGGGCTCCACCCACGTGCTGATCGACATGCCGGTGGGTCCGACCGCCAAGGTGCGCAGTGAGGCTGCGGCCGACAGCCTCGGCTCGCGGCTTGCACACACCGCCAGCGCGCTTGGATTGCAGCTGGCCATCCATCGCTCCGACGGCACCCAGCCGGTGGGTCGGGGCATCGGCCCGGCGCTCGAGGCGCACGATGTGCTCAAGGTGCTGCGCAACGCCACCGACGCACCGGCCGACCTGCGCGAACGCGCGCTTGCGCTGTCGGCGGCGCTGCTGGACATGGCACCGGGCAGCAGCGCCGGCACCGGACTGGAGCGCGCGCGCAGCGTGCTGGATTCCGGAAGGGCGCTGGCCAAGTTCCTGGCGATCTGCGAAGCCCAGGGAGGCTTCCGCGAACCGGCGCGGGCGCCATTCACCGCCGATGTTCCGGCATCCGCGTCGGGCCGCATCACGGAAATCGACAACCGCAGGCTGGCCAAGCTGGCCAAGTTGGCCGGCGCACCCACATCCCCCACCGCCGGCCTGGAAACGAGTCTGCGCGTCGGCGATGCGGTCGAGCGCGGACAGCCTCTGCTGACCCTGCATGCGGAGTCTCCGGGCGAGCTGGCCTATGCGCTGGAGCACGCCGCCACCTTGCAACCCTTCGTCCTTGGAGAGGTTCCATGACCCGTGTGCTGATGCCTTTCCCGGCCGATGCAGCATTGGCCAGCACCATGAACCAGGCTATGCAGGCGCGCATTGCAGCTGTGGCCTGGCGGCACTTTCCCGACGGCGAGTCGCTGGTGACCCTGGAGGACTCTCTGGCTGGCACGGATGTGGCCATCCTGGCCAGCCTGCGCCACGCCGATGCCCTGGCCCTCCCGTTGCGTTTCGCCGCCCGAACGGCGCGCGAGTTCGGAGCGCGCTCGGTCGGCCTGATCGCGCCCTACCTGGGGTACATGCGCCAAGACAAGCGTTTCCATGGTGGTGAAGCGGTCAGCACCCCTCTGTTTGCCCAGTTCCTGGAGGAGGCGTTCGACTGGCTGGTGACCGTGGACCCGCACCTGCACCGCGTCGAGCGTCTGCAATCGCTCTACCAAATGCCGACGGCCCATGTGTCGGCAACGCCGGCCATGGCGCGCTGGATCGCCGAGACCGTCCCCGACGCGGTTCTGATTGGACCCGACAGCGAGAGCGAGCAATGGGTCGCCGACATCGCCGCCCGCTCCGGCATGCCCTGGCAGGTGCTGACCAAGGAGCGGCACGGCGACTATGACGTGCGCGTGAGCCTGCCCGACCCGGCGGCCGTAGCCGGCCGCACCCCGGTGCTGATCGACGACATCGTGTCGTCAGGCCACACGATCCTGGAAACCCTCGCGCACCTGCGCCAGCTGTCCCTGCCGCCGCCGCTGCTGGTCGCCATCCATCCGGTGTTCGCGGGCGATGCTTATGCCCGCCTGCAGGAGGCGGGCCTGGCCCGCATCGTGAGCACCGACACCATTCCCCACCCGTCGAACGCGATTGCGCTCGGCGCGGACCTTGCCGCTGCGGCCTCGACACTGATGACCGCGTCGACCGATTCCCCGGAGGACCCATGAACCTGCATCTCAACTGCTGCACCGCCGACCAGCTGTTGGCCGCCGAGCGCCAGCGGATCCTTGAACTCGCCGACGCCCACCGGCAGGCCGATCCCGCGTTCGCCCACTGGGCGGCCGGCTACGGGGTGATCCGACATGACCCGCTTACCCAGCTCCGGGTCCGCCAGATGGTGCACGAGCTGGTCGCCCTGGGCCGCACGCCGGATGCCGGCACCGCATGGCAGCGGCTCGCCGCGGCCGACCGCGTCACCAGCGCCGGCATGTGGCTGGTGGCGCACATGACCTACAGCCAGCGCGTTCGTACCGACGGCGCGGCCCTGGAGGTCGATGATTTCAAGACCACGCCTGAAGGCCACACCGGCGGGTCCCTCAACATGGTGCCCGCCTACGCCGGCTACCTGCTGATGGATTCCCTGGATGGCGTCACCCGCGCGTGGATGATGGGCCAGGGGCACTGCGTGGCCGCCATCGACGCGCTGAACGTGCTGGTTGGCAACATGACCGACCGGCACGCCGAACGTTACGACCGCACCGGCGAAGGGCTGAGCCGGTTCGTAAGCGACTTCTATGCCTACACCCTCAATCCGGACGGAACGCCGGCGTCGCCCCTCGGCTCCCACGTCAATGCGCACACCGCCGGGGGCGTGATGGAAGGCGGCTATCTCGGCTTTGCCGAGCTGCAGTACGTGCATGCGCCGCTCAAGGATGAACGCCTGGTCGCCTTCCTCAGCGACGGTGCGTTCGAGGAACAGCGTGGCAGCGACTGGGCGCCACGCTGGTGGCGCGCCGAGGACAGCGGACTGGTCAGCCCGATCATCATCCTCAACGGGCGCCGCATCGAACAGCGCAGCCAGATCACCCAGCAGGGCGGCGAGCGGTGGCTGGACCGGCACCTGCGATTGAACGGCTTTGATCCGATCGCGCTGGACGGGCGCGATCCGGCCAGCATCGCGTGGGGCATCCACGTGATGGAGTCGCGCCTGCAAGCGGGCGCCGCTGTTCCCGCCGACGTGCGGCTGCCCTATGGCATCGCCGAAACCGTCAAGGGCTTCGGCTTCCCCGGCGCCGGGACCAACGCCTCGCACAACTTGCCGCTGCCGGGGAATCCGGCGAAGGATGCCGCGGCGCGCACGCTCTTCAATGAAGGCGCAGCGGCGCTGTTCGTGGCCGCGTCGGAGCTCGAGCAGGCCGTTGCCGCACTCAACAGCCACGATCTCCAGCAGCGGGTGCGCGAGCGCGACCATGCGCTGGCCGATCGCCAGGTGGAACCGCCCCGCGTCCCGGCGATCGCCGACCGCGGCGCCGGCGGCGAGAGCTCGCCGATGACCGCGCTCGACGAGCAGTTTGTCGCGATCGCCGAAGCGAACCCGGGCCTGCGCGTGCGCGTGGGCAATCCCGACGAGCTGCGCAGCAACAAGCTCGACCGCACCCTGGACGCGATGAAGCACCGGGTGCATGAGCCCGAGCCCGGCGTCGCCGAATCGCCCACCGGCGCGGTCATCACCGCGCTCAACGAGGAAGCCGTGGTCTGCGCCGCACTCGGCAACAAGGGCGGGCTGAACCTGGTGGTCACCTACGAGGCGTTCGCACCGAAGATGCTGGGCGCCGTGCGCCAGGAGCTGATCTTCGCCCGCCATCAGGCGCAGGCGGGACGTCCGCCCGGCTGGCTGGGCGTGCCCCTGGTGCTGACCTCCCACACCTGGGAGAACGCGAAGAACGAGCAGTCGCATCAGGATCCGACCATGGCCGAGGCGCTGCTGGGCGAAATGGCCGACATTTCGCGCGTGGTGTTTCCCCCGGACGCCAATGGCGCCGCCGCGGCCCTCGCCCACGCCTACGCGCAACGCGGCACGGTCACCACCCTGGTCGTCCCCAAGCGCCCGGTGCCGCATGAGCTGACGCCACAGCAGGCCGAGGCGCTGGCCGTGACCGGCGCAACCTGCCTGGCCGGCGATCCGGCGACGGCGGCGATCCTGCTGGTGGCCACCGGCGCGTACCAGCTGCAGGAAGTGCGTCGCGCGCAGGCGCGCCTGGCCGAACGCGGGGTGTCGGCCGCGATCGTCTATCTCGGCGAGCCCGGCCGGTTCCGCGCGCCGCGCGATCCGGAGGAGGCGCGGTACGTGCACTCCGACAGCGCGGTCCAGGCGCTGTTCCCGGTGGGCCGACCGCGCGTATTCGTCACCCACACCCGCCCCGAACCCTTCCTCGGCGCCCTGCGCCGGCTCGACACCGGCCCGGCCACCACCGCGGCGCTGGGCTTCGTCAACCGCGGCGGCACGCTGGACGTGCCCGGCCTGCTGTTCGCCAACCGCAGCACCTGGGCGCACGTGGTCGACGCGGCCGCGGGCGTCCTCGGCGAGTCCCGTGGCAGCCTGTTGTCGGAAGCGGAGCTGGCGGCAGTGGATGGTCGCGGCGATCCGGCCACCGTCCTGCGCCCGGAAACGGGACAGGCGTCGTGAGCGTGCCGGCCAGGACCTCGCGCTGATGGCCGGCACGGTGCGCCGCGGAGGTCAGATCGCCTGGGCCGGACTGAAGCTCGGAGTCGCCGTGCTGCGCCTGCGCCGGCGTGCACCCGATCGGCTTCCCGCCTACATCAGCACCACCCTGGTGGGGCTCGGCACAACCTTCGTCAAGCTGGGCCAGGGCTTGAGCCTGCGCTGGGACCTGCTGCCGGCGCCCTATCGAGAGGCGCTGTCGCGACTGCACAGCGATGTGCCGGCGTTTCCTGCGGAGCAGGCGAGGCGCAGCGTCGAGCAGGCGTTCGGCGCACCGGTCGACGCGCTCTTCGCCAGCTTCGATGACAGGCCGCTGGCCGCGGCTTCAGTCGCCCAGATCCACCCGGCGCGCATGCATGACGGACGCGACGTGGTCGTCAAGATCACCCGCCCCGGCATCCATGCCCAAGTGCAGGCCGACCTGCGGCTGCTGCGGCGCACGGTGCGCGTGGCCCAGTGGCTGTGGCCGCCGCTCATGCGGCACCGCCCGCTCGAACTCGTCGACGAACTGGGTGCCTTCCTGCGCGACGAGATCGACATGCGCCACGAAGCACAGAACATGCGTCGCATGGCCAGGGTGCTTGACGCCCTGCCCGGCATCACCCAGCCACACGTCGTCGAACCTTACGCCGCCCGCGCCGTGATGGTCCAGGATCGAAGCCACGGCACCCGCCTCGAGGCCGCCTACGGAACAGCGGCCGCTCCCGCACTGGCGAGGGAGCTGCTGGATGCCTACGTGCATCAGGTGTTCGGCGCCGGCGTATTCCATGCAGATCCCCATCCGGGGAATCTGTTCTTCTTCGACGACGGTCGCCTGTGCCTGCATGATTTCGGCTCGATCGGCGTGCTCGACCCGGCTTCCCGGCTCGCGCTGGGCGGCATGGTCGAGGCCATCGCGGCCGACGATGCCGAGGGCGTGCTGGATGCGGCAATCGCCCTGGGATTCTTCCCGCCACAGGTCGAGCGACGCTCACATGTGCGAGAGATCCACCTGATCCTGGCCGAGATGGCCAGCCGCCCGCTGGCGGAATGGTCCATTGCCGAGGCGATCTGGCGCGTGGCACGCATTGGGCAGGGCGCTGGCTTCCGGCTACCCGCCCACCTGTTGGCCCTGATCCGCACGTTGTTCCTGGTCGAGAACACGCTGCGGGCACTGGATCCGGACATGGACCTGCTGGGCACGCTGTCGGCGCAGGCAGCCGACGTCATGGCGATCGTCGACGCCAGCCGACCCGCGCGCCGTCCGCTGGCGATGCGGCTGGCACGCACCGCCCGCCAGCTGCCGCAGATCGCCACCGACCTGTTGCGACAGGCACAGCTGAGTGACGGACGACCCGCGTTCTCGGTGCACCACCACGGCCTGGCTCCCACGCACGAGGCGCTCGCGCGCACCGGCAACCGGCTGGCGCTGGCCCTGGTTACCCTGGGCCTCTACGTCAGCGGTGCCCTGCTCGCCCTGCACAGCACCGGTCCGCTACTGGCCGGACATCTGCCATGGCTGTCCGTCATCGCGTTCGCCGGCGCAGCGCTCCTGTCGCTGCGGCTCGTCGTTGCCATAGGACGGTCAGGCCACCTGTAAGCGCATCCCGCCACTGACATCCGGAGGATAACCGCCATGAACCGTCGCCTTGTCCTGTCCCTCGCCGGCGTGCTGTTCCTGGCCGTCGGCAGCGCGTCCGCCACCGAGGCGCCCTTGGCGGGTCCAGTCCAGCATATCGATGGATACACGCTGTATTTCGGCATGGTGCCCAGTGCGATTGCTGCGCCCTCGATCGGAACCCACAGCCCCGGTCCGCGCGACGCGCACGGATTGCCGCGCGGGGACTATGCGCGCGAACATCACCTGCTGGTCGTCGTCGAGCGCATGCGCGACGGGGTGCGTCCGACGGGCGTGCAGGTCGTGGCAACGGTGCCGATCGCCGGGCAGACGGTGAGCCGCACGCTCGCGCCGATGACGATCAACGACTCGATGAGCCACGGCGCCGTGTTCGTACTGCCAAGCCCGGGGCGCTACGTCTTCACCACCACCGTGCGCGTGCCTGGCGAGCCCGAACTGATCGTCGCCCGCTTCTCCTATACGCTGGCGCACAATCCATGACCACGCTGCCAGGCTTCGCCGACCCGGCACATCCCGGTCTTCCCGAACGCCTGCATGTGGAGTCTCTCGGCCGGGGGTCGCTACGGGTGACGTTCCTGCCGGGCCTCGGTGGCACCACGCGCTACTGGACCTCGACGCCGGTGGCACCGGCGTTCCGGCAGGCGCAGACCGAGCTGGTCGATCTCTATGGGTTCGGGCACTCGCCCCGGCCCTGGTGCCGCTACACGGTCGAGCGGCACGTCGACGCGCTCGCACGCACCCTCCAGGCCGGCCCGCCGCGGGTCCTCGTCGGCCATTCGCTCGGCGCGGCGCTGGCGCTCGCCTTGGCCGCGCGCCACCCCGACCGGGTCCAGGCGCTGTGCTTGTTCAGCCTGCCCGACTTCGGCTCGCGCGCTGGCGCGATCGAATGGTTCGCCAGCCAGCGCGGCGGCTGGATCTACACGAACATGCTGGCGACCGCGCTCGCGTGCCTGGTCACCCGTCGCGTGGCGGGCCGTTGGCTGCCCTATCTGGTGCGCAACGTGCCGCCCGAGGTCGCACGCGACCTGGTGCTGCACAACATGGCCTCGTCCACCACGTCGCTGTGGGAGGTCCTCTACCAGCACGACGTGCGGGGCGACGCGGCCGCCCTGCCACCGGACCTGCCGGTGACGTGTGTGCACGGCCTGCGTGATGCGACGGCACCGCCTGCGCGCGTGACCGAGCTGGCGGCGCGTTTCCCGCGCTGGCGCCATGTGACGCTGGATGCCGACCATCATCCGTGGTTGCGCGATCCGGGCGCCTGCCATGGGATAATCGACGCCCTCTGCGAAGCGGTGCGGCCGGAAGCCGTCCGCGCCGAGGCGATCGCGTGATGGCCGGACGCGAACCCGTCGGCATCGCGAGCGCGCGGCCGGGGTTGGCGGCGAGCGCAGCGGTCGCGCTCGCCTATGGCGTGGTGCTGCCCGTCCTGCCCACGGTGGTGGCTTCGTCGCCTTCGCCGGCGCGCGCGATCGCCGAGTTGATGGCGGTCTACAGCGCCGCCATGGTGGTGACGGCACCGATCTGGGTACGGGTCTGTCGACAACTCCCGGCACACCTGCTCGTGCGCTTCAGCCTGCTCGGCCAGGCCGCGGCGATGATCATGCTCCTCTGGTCTTCGGAAACGACGGTGCTGCTGTTGGCGCGCGGCCTGCAGGGCATCTTCGCAGGCGCCGCACTCCCGGCCCTGCAGACCGCCGCTTCGCGCGCCGCTGGCAGCGAGGGCGACCGCTCGCAGCGCCTGTCGGACCTGACCCGCGCCGCGCTGGTCGGCAGTTTGTTCGGCCCGGGCGTGGGCGGCGTTGTAGCGGCTGACGACAGCCTGGTCGGCCCGGTCCTGGTCGGCGCCGCCGTGCTCGTGCTGGCAGCCGCGGCGCAGCGGCCGGCGACCGGGTCAGCCACCATCGTCGTGGCCGGTCCGGGTTCGCCCACGCGCCATCGCGACGTCGTCGTGCTGCTTCTGCTGGCCGCACTGGCGGCTGCGGCAATGAGCGTTTACGAGGTGGGGCTCGCGACGCAGGGGGGCGCGGATGGTCTGTCGGCGCGCGAACTCGGCTTCATGTTCACCGGCTGCGGCGTGGTGATGCTGCTCGCCCAGTCGCTCGTGTTCCGTCCGCGTCACGACCCGTTGCGCGCATTCAACTGGGTGGCGCCCTCGTTTGTCGCCACCGCTGCCGGCCTCGCATTGCTCGCCTGGCTCGGCGGCAGGTGGCCGGGTGCGCTCGGCCTGGTCCTCGTGGCGGCAGGTGGCGGCGTGCTGCAGCCGGCGCTCGTCTACTGGACCTCCCGAGCCGCGGGGGCCGCCGAGGCCACCAGCCTGGGGTGGCGCGCTTCGTTCACGGCTGCCGGCCAGGCGCTTGGCAGTCTTGCCGGCGGTTTCGCGTTCGCCGTCACCCTTACCGGAAAGATTGTGCTGGCCACCCTCCTCTTGATCCTGCTTGCCGCGGCCATGCTCGCGCTTGCACGACGCCGCGCACCGGCCGGGCTTCCACTTTCCGTATCGACTCAGGAGCGATGACCATGTCCCAGACCACTCTTCCTGCTGCCGACCGCGCTGCGCCGCCCGGCAACGTCCCCCATGCCACGCCGCCGACGCGCCGTCCGGTCCCTGGCCAGGCGGCCGTCGCCACTGTCCTTGCACGCGCCGACGTGCTTGTCGACGGGCCGCGCCCCTGGGACATGCGCGTCCACGATCCCGGCGTGTTTCCCCGCCTGCTGCGGAACGGCTCGCTCGCGCTCGGCGAGGCCTACATGGATGGCGCCTGGGACTGCGAGGCGCTGGACCAGATGCTCACGCGCCTGCTGCGTGCGCGGCTGGATGAGGCCGTCATCGGCTGGGCCGACCGCTGGGACGCCCTGCGTGCGCGGCTGTTCAATCGCCAGCGCGGCCGGCGCGCCTTCGAGGTCGGCGAGCGCCATTACGACCTGGGCAACGATCTCTACCGCGCCATGCTCGGCGCGCGCCTGGTCTACAGCTGCGCGTACTGGAGCGAGGCGACCGAGCTCGACGCCGCACAGGTCGCCAAGCTCGACCTGATCGCGCGCAAGCTGCAGCTCGCGCCGGGCATGCGTGTGCTCGACATCGGCTGCGGCTGGGGCGAGGCCCTGCGCCACTTCGCCGAGCACTACGGCGTCAGCGGTGTGGGCCTGACCATCTCCAGCGAGCAGGCGGACTTCGCGCGCGAGCGTTGTGCGGGGTTTCCCGTCGAAATCCGGGTGCAGGACTACCACGATGTGCGCGGCGAGTTCGACCGGGTGTTTTCCGTCGGCATGTTCGAGCACGTGGGCGTACGCAACTACCGCGCCTACTTCGAAACCGTGCACCGCTGCCTGCGGCCGCATGGCCTCACGCTGCTGCACACGATCGGCACCAACCGGTCGACCGACCGCACCGACCCATGGATCGAGCGCTACATCTTTCCCAATTCGATGCTGCCCTCAGCGGCTCAGATAACGGCCGCGAGCGAGGGTCTGTTCGTGCACGAGGATTGGCACAACTTCGGTGCCGACTACGATCGAACGCTGCAGGCCTGGCGCCGCAACATCGAAGCTGCCTGGTCACGGTTGCCGGCCCGCTACGACGAACGTTTCCGCCGCATGTGGCGCTATTACCTGCACGCCAGCATGGCCGCGTTCCGCAGCCGCAACGCGCAACTCTGGCAGCTTGTCCTTTCCCGCGACGGCGTGCCAGGCGGCTACGTCGCGCCCCGCTGACAGGAGGTTACCATGTGCTTTTCCGCCACGGCCAGTTTCACCGCCAGCGTCGCACTCACCGGCATCGGCGTGCTTGCGCTGCGGGCCGCGCACACGCCCGGCGAACGCATGTTCGCCTTGATCCCGCTCCTGTTCGCTGCCCAGCAGGCGACGGAAGGCCTGGTATGGATGAGTTACCCGTGGGACGCACCCACCCTGCGCGCCTGGGCAACACAGGTCTATTCGGTCTTCTCCCACCTGGTCTGGCCCGTCTTCACCCCTTGGGCGGTGCGTGCACTGGAGCCTGTGCCGTGGCGGCGCCACGTGTTGGCGCTGCTTGGTGTCGCGGGCTTTCTGAGCGCCCTGTTTCTGCTCTTCGGCATGGTCGCCACGCCGATCGAGGTGGTCCCCACCGGAGGCCACCTCGCGTACCGATCGCCACACTTCTTCCTGCCGATATCGCTGACGCTGTACCTTGCCGCGACGACGGTCGGGCTGGGCATGTCGAGCCAGCCGGTGATCCGCTGGTTCGGCGTGCTGGCACTGGCATCGGCGGGGTTCACCTATCTGGTGTATGCGCGCTGGTTCATCTCGGTCTGGTGCTTCTATGCCGCCTTGCTCAGCGTCATGGTCTACATCGCGCTCACGTCGCGCCGGACCGCGGCTCGCCATGCAACCTGACTTCTATTACCGCAGCTTCTTTGTCAACGATGAGCTCAATCCATTGGCGTTTCACCGTTTCAGGTGGACGATTCTCCGGCATGTACGGCCGGCGGATAGAGATCCAGGCCGCCCAGATGGAAATAGATGGCGTCGCGGACACTGCGGCTCGATCAGCGCCAGCAACGCCTTTCACCGCACCACGTGCTCCATCTCCGCCAGAAAGATCTCCCGGCCCGTGCGCTCGCGCTTGCCAATGCCATCGGCGTCACCAAACGTCAGCTGCGTGAATCGTCATCCACATCAGGTTGCGCTATTGTCGCGCGAAACAGAGGCGTTGTTCAGAGCTTCCTTAACCGCCCCAAATATCACGTGGAAGGGATCTGCATCACCATGGCCGAGACCCACGACTTCATCGTTCCGGGGATAACGCGCGGTCATTGTCAGACGCCAGTGCACCTGGGCATGACTCGCGCAGGTTCACCTCTCCCGATGACAAGTGACAGATTTCGTTTTCTCGACCACAGGGAAAGGTGACTGTAATGTACTCCGGGATTATAGCCATGGCACTGCTGGCGATCTTCGCTGTAGTGTTCCTCTACGCGCTTCACCGGGCACTCAGCGTGGAGCCTGAACCACTGACTGTGCTTCCTGCCCAGTCGGGGTGGTTGCCCCAGGAGCACGCGCTATCCCGGTTCCATGCGCGCTGGTACCTCGCTTCGATCGTCTTCCTCGCCTTCGACGTGGAGATGTTGTTCATGTATCCGTGGGCGGTGGTTGTAGCCGAGGTAGGGGTCTCTGCGGTGGTGGAGATGTTTCTGTTTCTCGGAGCCCTGCTCGTCGCGGTGGCGTGGGCCTGGCGGGAGGGAGCCTTCCGGTGGGCTTGACCAGGACTTTTGCGAGTCTGGCGGTTCGCGCAACCCGGGTCCTCGTCGTTGAGGTCCCGGGCCATTGGTTCACGCGGGTGGAACTCGAACAACAACTGTCGCGCCGTGGTTGGCGTCGGGCATCGACGGCTGCAGATGCGGACGTGCTCGCGGTCTGTGGTGTGCCCGGCCTTGATCTCGCACAAATAGTCGACCGTCTGTGGGATCAGATGCCCGGCCCCCGGGTCCGTATCGACGCGACCTCACCCAGAGAGGTGGGTTCCGCTCTGGACGAGGCCGCGACTCTTCTTGTCGACACCCCGTATCACCGCACGGACGCCAAGGAGCGGGCAAAGAGACCTCAGATTCCCGAAGACCATGATCAGATGGGCGATAAGGGTCATGGGCAGATGGGCCACGAAGACCATGATCAGATGGATCATGAGTGTCATGATCAGATGGACCATAGCGGCCACGACCCGATGAACCACGAGAGTCATGATCAGATGGACCATGGCGGCCACGATCAGACGAGTCACGAAGGCCTTGGCCATATGGACCATGGCGGCCACGACCAGACGAGTCACGAAGGCCATGGTCATATGGACCACGAGACTCATGGTCAGATGGACCATGGCGGTCACGGCGGTCATCACGGGATGGACATGGCTCCGGAGGGGATTCCTCTGGCGCAGGGTGGACAGGGCCGGGACGGCCTTCAGATGGATGTACTGCACCTGCCGCTCGGTCCCGTGCTTCCGTTCTGGCCGGCCGGACTGGTGCTGCATTGTTCTCTTCAGGGTGATGTTGTCGTCGATGCAGTGACCGCTGTCGTTGCGGGACACAATGGTGGGGGCCGAGCACATGGCTCCCAGCCTGACCTGGCAACTGCCGTGCTGTCGGACGACGTCATGTCGCTGCTGGCCCTGGCTGGGGCTGATGACCTGGCTGCCCGGGCCAGTGTGGTTAGAGACGCTCTAGTGCGTGGGGATCGGGCTGCTGCCCGGGACAGCGCCGTGCGGTTACAGCGCAAGATTCGGAGATCTTTGTTGCTGCGCTGGTTTCTACGGGGGGTGCTGGTACTCGATCAGTCCGATCTGGAACACCATGACTTGCCGGAAAGTTATCGGGGCGACGCCTATGACAGGTTGTTGTCGATGGTTGAACGGCTCCAGGCCGGGGTGGGCGGCGGGAGTCTGGTTTCAGAGCAGGATGGGGCTGTTCCGTGGGAGACGTTGCCGAAACTGATTACGGGGTTGGAGCTGGGTACTGTGCGACTGGCCGTAGCAAGTTTGAATCCAGGGGCGTTCCAGACCAGCCAGGAGGTGCGGCATGCCTGAAGAAACGGTGGTGGTCGTGCCCGCTGTGTGGGCAGTACTTGCCGCGTTCATCTTGTTCGGTCTGGCTTTCTTCGCGGTGGCTCTTGATGCGGTCCTGTCAGCCCGGGCCCAGGGCGGCAGCGGTGGGTGGTCCGCGCCCTTGAGCGGCACTGCCCGGCTGTTGCGACAGCGTCGGCGCAAGACCGTGGCGGCGGATGTCCTGCTGTGGCGGGTGGGCGGCGCTGGAATGTTTATGGGTGCGTTCTTGATGGTCGCGGTGATTCCGTTGGGCCAGTGGACACTGTTCGATCTCGATGTCGGTGTTGTCTGGTTCAACGCCGTCGATATAGCGGTCTGGGCGTTGGTGTGGCTGATGGGGTGGGGAGCGAATTCAACGCACAGTCTGGTAGGGGGCTACAGATTCCTGGCTCACGGGATGGCCTACGAGCTGCCGTTGATGTTCGCCCTGGTGGCCCCAGCAATCGCTGCTGGCAGTCTCGCCGTCGGGGACATCGCTGCCGCGCAAGAGGGCCTGTGGTTTGTGGTGTGGATGCCGGTGGCGTTTCTTGTCTTCTTGATCGGCGTGACTGGATTTTCCGTGTGGGGTCCGTTCGCCTCAGCTCTGTCTGCGGACATCGCTGGTGGGGTACGAGCCGAGCTTTCGGCGGTGGACCGCCTGGTATTCGAGGCCGGCCGATACATGTTCCTTGCCACCGGGGCTGCGTTCTCGGTGCCACTCTTCCTGGGTGGGGGCTCAGGGCCGTGGTTGCCAGGCTGGGCCTGGGTGCTGATCAAGACTGTCGCGGTGTTGGCCGTGCTGGTGTGGCTGCGCCGAAAGATTCCCTTGGCGCGCCCGGATCGGTTCATGGAAATCGGATGGGTAATCCTGCTCCCCGCTGCCGTGGCTCAGGACCTGGTCGTTTCTCTGGTCGTCCTCTGGGAAGGTTGAAACATGTTTATCGGCATCACGTTCTGGGTGCTTGCTGTGGTTGCTGTCGGCGCGGGTGCGTTGGTGTTCGTGGTGGACTCCATGGCTCGAGCGACGTATGCGTTGGCGGTGTCATTCCTTGCCGTGGGCGTGCAGATCCTCCTGCTTCAGCAAAGTTATCTTGGTGTGATCACGATCCTGATGATGGTTATGGAAATGGCTGTGATGGCTGTCTTTATGGTGATGTTCATGGGTATGAATCCGGCGCTGATGCCGATGGATATGACCCATGGGAAGAAGACAGCCATCGGCGTTTCGGTCGGTGTTTTCGTGCTGCTGGCAGGCGGTGCCTTGCTTATCCCGTGGCCGACTCGCCGCGGCGGACCGCCGGACGATGTCACATACGCACTCGGCTTGGCGATCATGGGCGACAAGATGCTGGTCATGGCTGTGGTGGCCCCCGTCATGGTCGCAACCATCGTCGCCGGAGTGGTCCTCGCCGCCCACCGCAGCCGTTATGACCGATTCGGTGACGACTTGCGTCGGCGACCTGCAGACGATCCCCAGCCGGGGGGTGTGGGCCGATGACACTGGAAGGTGTGTTGGTGATCGCCGCAGCCTTGTTCTCGGTGGGTCTTTACGGGGCCTTGTCTCAGCAGGTCGTCGTCATGGTGATGATGGGACTGGAGTTGATGATCAACGGGGTGTTGCTGGCTGCCGCCGGGTTCTGGTGGTTTCTGGCCCCGGACCCGTCTGGACAGGTTCTGCTGCTGGTGATATTGGCCGTGATGACGGTCGAGATGGGCATGGGCTTTGCCGTGGCCACGCTATTGCACCGCCGACGGCAGACAGACATGACCGATAATGCCCAAGAGCTGGCCGGATGACCGGGGCCCAAATCGCACTCCTGGCCATGATTGTGCTTCCGGCCGCCGTGGGCGCTGTGCTCGTCCTGACCCGGACACGCCGGTTCGCGATCCCGATCGCGCTCATGACTGCAGGGCTGACGACTGTCCTGGCTTTGGGCAATGCGCTGGCGCGGCCTGCGGTGTCGTACCCGTTCGTGGCCGGGGCCGACTTCGCGTTGGAAATCGACGCTCTCGCGGCGTTAACCTTGCCGATGGTCGCCGCAGTGACCTTCCTGGTACTGGTGTTCGCGGCCGGAAACATACGGCAGTCACACGCCCGTTTCCACGGGCTGATGCTGATTTTCTCCGCAGCTGCGCTGGCAACCGCATCGGCCGCCAGCCTGCCTGCACTGTTGTTCGCCTGGGAGCTAATGGGGGCGACCTCGTATGCCTTGATCGGGTTCTGGTGGCGGGACTCCGACCGGGTTTCGGCAGGACTGACTGCCTTTATCACGACTCGCACTGCTGACCTGGGCCTCTACGTCGCTGCCGGTGCCGCGCTGGCCGGTGGGGCGGGCATGGCGTTGGCCGATCTGCCAGCCGCACAGGGCCCGTGGGGACACGTCGCCGCGGCCGGGATCCTGGTGGCGGCTCTGGGCAAAGCTGGACAGCTGCCCTTCTCTTTCTGGCTTTCCGGGGCGATGAAGGGTCCCAGCCCGGTGAGCGCACTGCTGCACTCGGCAGCGATGGTCGCCATGGGCGGCTACCTGTTGTTGCGTGTCGAGCCGTTGCTGGCCTCGACCGGGTGGGCCGGGCCGGTGACCGCCTGGATCGGTGTGATCACAGCGGTCCTCATGGGGGCTGTCGCGTTGGGACAGCGGGACCTCAAGCAGCTGCTCGCCGCTTCCACGGTTGCCCAGTTGGGCTTCGTGGTGCTTGCCGCCGGTGTGGGCGCCGTGAGTGGAGGTGCCGCCCACCTGGTGGCACACGCCTCGGTCAAGGCGCTGTTGTTCCTGGCGGCCGGTGCGTGGTTGACGGCACTGGGCACCGAAGAGTTCGTGAAATTGCGGGGTGTGGCCCGGCGGTGGCCTGTGACGGGCGTGGCCGCGACCGTGGCTTCATTGGCGTTGGCCGGGGTCGCCCCCTTGTCCTTGTGGGCCACGAAAGACGCAGTGCTCACGGCCACACTCGAATCTTCTCCGTGGCTCTACGCTGTCGGACTGGTGGCCGGAGCGCTGTCGGCAGCCTATTCCGGCAAGATCCTGTGGACGATTTGGCGCCGCAGTGCGCGCGAGAGCGTCGATTCCAATGCCACCGGCACGGTCAGTACCCCGGAACAGGTTCCCCTGTTCGTGCTCGCTGTCGGTGCAGCCTTGCTCGGTGCGCTCGCCCTGCCGCCGTTAAGCGGCATACTGACCGCCGCGATGGGTGGCCACGGTGAAGTCTCTGTCACCGAACTGATTATCTCTGCCGGCGTCGCTGCGGTCGTGGTGCTGCTGATGCGCAGACTCCGTACACCCGAACCCGGGTGGGCTCTCGGGTGGCTGGGGCTGGAGGCGACTGCGCACGCCATCGTTGTCCGTCCGTCGCTGGCCCTGGCCCACGCCCTGGCGTGGTTCGATGACCAAGTTGTAGACCGATCCCTGAACGCCCTGGCCGGGGTAGTGCCTGTATTTGCCAGGAGTGCTGCTCGTGTCGATGACGAAGGGATCGACCGAGGTGTTGAAGTCATCGCCGGGGCAATGCCCGTGATAGCCAGGGGTATGGCCCGTGTCGATGACGAGGGCATCGACCGAGGTGTCGAGGTCATCGCCGGCTGGGTTCGCCGGCTCGGACATCTTGCCCGGGTCCCGCAGACCGGGGCCGTCCACCAGTACTTACTCCAGGCCGTCGTGGTGCTCGCCGTGGGCGTCGTGGTCTGGTCCATCTACCTTGTGATTGGATAAGCATGCTCAGTCTGATTGTTTTTCTGCCTCTGGCCGTTGCACTCGTTATCGCGGTAGTGCCCGCGATCGGGCCCGCGACCTCCCGGTGGGTGTGGGTGGCCGTAAGTGTCGTGGAACTGGTGCTCGTGGGCGTGCTCTGGGCCGGTTACGAAGATCCGGGCCCGAACGCGTTGGCGTTCGAAGAACGGGTGCCCTGGATCCCGGGGGTCAACAGTAGCTACCACATCGGTGTGGACGGGCTGTCATTGCCGCTGTTAGCTATGACGGCAGTCGTCTTCTTGGCCTGTGCCATCTACGCTCTTCGGGACGTTGAACGGCCCCGCGCGCAGGTGGGGCTGTTTTTATTCCTGCAGAGTGTGAGCCTCGGCGTGTTCGTGTCCGCCGACCTCATCTTGTTCTTCGTGTTCTTTGATCTTTCCATCGTGGGCATGTACTTCTTGATCGCCGGGTGGGGCCACGGTAACGCAGCCCGTTCGGCCCTGAAGTTCTTCCTCTACACTTTTCTAGGCTCCTTGGCCCTGCTGCTGGGCTTCATCGGGCTCTACGTGGCTTCTGACCCACACACCTTCGACATTCTCGAACTTGTCGCAGCCACCCCGCTGGACGACAGTCCGCTGGTCGGTGGACTGGTGCTGGCGGCAATCCTGGTGGGTCTGGCCGTGAAGACGCCTACCGTGCCTTTCCACACGTGGTTGCCCCCGGCGCACACCGATGCGCCATCCACCGGCTCGGCTGTGCTGGCGGGCGTGCTGCTCAAGATGGGCACGTATGGTTTCGTGCGCATCGCCATGCCGATCCTTCCCGCGGCGTGGCAGGCCTGGGCCTGGGTGATCATAGTCATCGGTATCGTCTCGGTGTTGTACGGTGCGTTTGTAGCGCTGGCTCAGACCAACCTCAAACGGATGATCGCCTACACGTCGGTGAACCACATGGGGTATATCGTCCTGGCGCTGGGCGCGGCGGGGCTCGTCGTCGATGACACAGCCGAAGCGCGTTCCGTGGCAGTAACCGGGGCGGTCGTGCAGATGGTCAGCCATGGTCTGGTCACCGCCGCGCTCTTCTTGCTGGCCGGTTCGATGTATGCCCGTGCCAAGACCTACAACATTGACTCCTACGGCGGTTTGGCTGCCCCCGCACCTCGCTACACGGTACTGTTCGCCGTTGCGGCGTTCGCCTCCCTGGGCCTTCCAGGATTGTCCGGGTTTATCGCCGAGTTCCAGATCTTTGCCGGCAGCATCGCTGTTGCCCCCGTCACAGCGATTGGGCTTGTGGGCATCCTGATCACCGCCGCGTTGTTCCTGCGTGCGTTCCAGCAAGTCTTCTTCGGTCCCACGCAAGGCCACTCGCGCGGATTTTCAGACCTCCACGGCCGAGAGCTATGGTCCATCGGTCCGTTACTGGCCTTGTCGCTGTTCATTGGGGTATTACCCCGGACGTTACTCGATGTGATCGTGCCGGCCTCGGCCGCTCTCGTCGAACTGGTCGGGAGGTAACCGTTGGACCCCTCGATGCAGATGGACCCTGCACTGCTCCTGCCGGAAATCATCGTCTTTCTCGGTGGATTGGTCGTGCTTATAGGCGGGTCGTTTCTGCCCCGCGACCGGCAGTGGGTCGCTCGCACGGTGGCTGCCTTGGCCCTGGTAGGTGCCGCCATCGTCGCCGCCGTGGCCATGGCCGATCCGCCGCAGGCGGCGTTTGCTGGCACTTACGCCGTGGACGTCGCCACCGGCGCAGCCCGGGTGATCATCGCCCTGGCTACCCTGTTGGTCCTCGGTGTGGCATCTGGAGAGATCGCCGGCTCCCACCGAGAATCCGACACTTACGCGCTGTTCCTCTTCGCGGCCACCGGGGTGATGGTGCTGGCCGGGACCACCGATCTACTCGTGCTCATCGTTGGGTTCCTGCTGACCAGCATCCCCTTGTATGGGATCGTGGGGCTCACCGGCGGCAAAACCGGCGCTGAAGCAGCCATGAAGACGTACTTCATGGGGTCACTGTCCGGCATCGTGCTCATGCTCGGAGTCACCGTACTCTACGCCTTGGCGGGCGGCACCGACTACAGCCGACTCACCGACGAGTTGCCTGCTGCCCCGGTCGCAGCCGTCGGCGTCGGGGTGCTCTGCGTGCTGGCCGGGCTGATGTTCAAGGCCGGTGGCGTGCCCGCCCACTTCTGGATACCCGACGCGGCGCAAGGCACCGGTGGCACCGCTGCCACATTCCTCACCACCGTCCCAAAAATCGGAGCGCTGGTGGCCGTGTACCGGCTTGTGGCCACCGTCTCGACCGGCAACGAGTCCTGGTTGATCGTCGCGGCAGCATTAGCCACGGCCTCGATGTTCTTGGGCAACCTCGCTGCCTACTGGCAGAGTGACCCCCGCCGACTGCTGGGCTGGTCGACAGTGGCGCAAGTGGGATACATGCTCGTGCCCGTAGCCGCCGTCGGACGGAGCGACCTCGCCCTGCCCTCGCTGTTGTTCTACCTGGCAGCCTACGCCCTGACCAATGTGGCGGCTTTCGCCGTCACCGCGGCGCTACCCGAGCACAGGAAACTCACCGACTACCGGGGTTTGGTCCGCACCAGGCCGGGGCTTGCACTGACCTTGCTCGTCGCATTGCTGGGACTGGTAGGTACTCCACCCCTGGCCGTGTTCGTCGGTAAGCTCACCACTGCCACCGCCGCCTGGGATGCCGGCCACGGCTGGCTGACCTTCGTAGTGGTGCTCAATAGCCTGCTCAGCCTCTTCTACTACCTGCGCTGGATCGGCCCCGCTTTCGCGCGGCCGACCAAGGATTCCCCCGGTCCCCGCCCGGGTACCACAGGCGCATGGCCCGCTGTCACCGGCGCTACTGCCGCTATCGCGAGCCTGGGCCTCGGTATCCTGGCAGGTTCGCTGTGGGCGGCGTTAGAAGGGCCTCTGTTGCTCTGAAGGGCAACAACGCAGTCGCCAGCCCCCCGATAACCGTCCGGGGCGGATGGCGGCGGCCGGACTGTCCCGATGGATGTTGAACCCGCCCAGACAGGCTCACTATGAAGTCGCAGGGCTCAGGGCGCGGGCGGACGCGACAAGGCGACCGCAATCGTCGCTCTCTTGGGCGTCCCCGACTTCGCCGATGACTGTCCGGCCGTCCTCTGGGAGGAGCCAACCCGCCGCTACAGATCCGCCCTCGTTCTCCCACTGGCTGATCGCCTCTTGGCGCATTCGTGCACCCACGGATGCGGCGTTCCTGTCCTCGCGCTGCATGCCTGGACTCCTCCTCTGCTTCCGGGATTTCGTTTCATCCGTGGCCGGCTCGTGTAGCGCCCGTTGTCGCGCTCGTACCGGACTCGCGCCACGTTATTCGATCGTGGTCGCCGCCCCTTCTTCGGTCGCAAGGCAGCGCTCCTCGATCTGGTGGTCGAGAAGTAGATCTGGAATCGCTCGCGCAGGAGGCTGCTCACCTCCCGCAGCACGCGGTCGCCTTCCGCCACGCTGCGCACGCGGACATGGCTTGAGAAGACATTGACGCTCGACGTCAGGCTCCACGCGTGGACATGGTGGACGTCGGTGACGCCCTCTACGTCACGAATGGCGGAGATCGCGGCGTCCAGATCGAGATCCTGCGGCGTGCCTTGCAGGAGGATGTGGAGAGCGTCTTTCGTGATCCCCCATGACGCCCACAGGAGCACGACGCCGAACGCCATCCCCAGCAGCGGGTCGATTGCCAGGAAGCCCGTGAAGCGGATCACCAGGGCGGACACGATGATCAGGAGGCTGCCGACGAAAGTCTGGAGGATATGCCAATAGGCGCCGCGGAGGTTCAAGTCGCCCTTCTGTCGCTCGTAGAGCAGCCAGAGCGCGACCAGTTCCGTAGCGATGCCGCCGGCCGCCGCCATCAGCATGGGCGTCGTCGGCAAATCGATGGGCTCCATCAGCCGCATCGCGCCCATTCCGAAGACGAACAGGGCCATGATCGCAAGGAACAGACCGTTGAACAGGGCGCCCAGTATCTCGGCGCGCACATAACCGAATGTCCGGGCGGGGCTGGATTTGCGCTCCCCGAGCCATAGCGCGACCAACGCAATGAGGACGCCGCCAACAGCGGAGAAGGTGTGGAAAGCATCGGAGATGACCGCGACGGAGCCCGTCCGGCATGGCCGCGCTGGTCTGCGGCGGCCTGATCCCGCCGCTGCAGCGGCTGCTGCTGGGGCCACCCCCGGCCGCGGCGCCCGCCGACGACACCCCATCCACGCAACCCTGAGGAGATCGACATGAGCCACGCCAACGGACCCCGCACCGGGCGCCCCCCGGTCCTTGCATCCCGCGGCATGGTGTCCTCGCCGCACTACCTCGCCTCGGCCTCCGGCCTCGAGGCCCTGCGTCGCGGCGGCAGCGCCGTTGACGCCGCGATCGCCGTCAACGCCACGCTGTGCGCCGTGTACCCGCACATGGCCGGCATCGGTGGCGACGGCTTCTGGCTGATCGCCGGGCCCGATACCGATGGCGTCCAAGCCCTGCACGCCGCCGGCCCGGCGGCCAAGGCCGCGACCCGCAACCACTACCGCGAACACGGTTGCACCGATGCGATCCCGGCGCGCGGCGCGCTGGCCGCGCTCACCATTCCGGGTGCCGTCGACGGCTGGCGCCTGGCGCACGAGCGCCACGGCAGGCTGCCCTGGAAGGACCTGTTCGCCGATGCCATCAGCCATGCGCGCGACGGTGTCGCGATCACGCGATCGCTGGCCGACTGGCTGGCGGCCGACGTCGAGATCCTCAGGCAGTATCCGCGGACCGCGCAGGTCTACCTGCCGCAGGGCGTGCCCCAGCGCGAAGGCGAGCGCCTGGTGCAGGCCGACCTGGCGCATACGCTGGAACAGATCGCGAACCTCGGCGCCCGCGAGGGCTTCTATGAAGGCGATGTCGCCCGCCGCATATGCGATGCGCTGGCTGCCGAGGGTTCGCCGCTGCGCGCGGAGGACTTCGCCGGCTACCACGCGAAGTGGGTCGAACCGATCTCCACCAGCTACCGCGGCCACGACATCGTGCAGATGCCGCCGAGCACCCAGGGCTTCGCCGCGCTGCAGATCATGAACCTGCTCGAAGGCTTCGACGTCGCGTCCTGGGGCGAAGGCAGCGCCGACTACTACCACCACATCGTGGAGGCGGTGAAGGTCGCCTTCGCCGACCGCGACGAATGGCTGAGCGACCCGGACTTCGTCGACATCCCGCTCGCGACATTGCTGTCGAAGGACTACGCCGACGAGCGCCGCGCGCTGATCGATCCGGCGCGCGCACTGCCGATGGGCGGGGTTGAACCGGGCCTGCGCTATGGCCCGGAAGCCGACCGCCGGCCGGCCGACGGCGACACCGTCTATTTCTGCGTCACCGATGCCGATGGCCTGGTGGTGTCCCAGATCGAGTCGATCTACCACGACTTCGGCTCGGCGGTGGTCGCCGGCGACACCGGCGTGCTGATGCAGAACCGCGGCTGCTTCTTCTCGCTCGACGAGCGCCATCCGAATCGCCTGGAGCCGGGCAAGACCACCTTCCACACCATCATCCCCGCGATGCTGCTCAAGGACGGCGCACCGGTGCTGGCCTACGGCACCATGGGCGGCGAAGGCCAGCCGCAGACCCAGGCCGCGATGCTGACGCGCCTGATCGACTTCGGCTATGACGTCCAGCAGGCCATCGAGGCCCCGCGCTGGCTGTTGGGCCGCACCTGGGGCACGGCTTCAAGCAGCCTGATGCTGGAGTCGCGCATCCCCGACGAAACCACCCGCGAACTGCGCCTGCGTGGACAGCCGGTGACCATCGCCCCGCGCTGGGAGGGTTCGCTGGGCCACGCCCAGGCGATCCGCATCGACCGGCGCACGGGCTTCTTCGAAGGCGGCGCCGACCCGCGCGGGGACGGCGCGGCGATGGGGTTCTGACCGGGCGCGCGCCGCAGAACACACTCACCGGGACAGTGTCCGTCCCCGCCAATGCGAGTTGACCTGCATCAAGGCTTTCGCGTTTCGGGCAGGGGCAGACTGGAGACGCGGGCATTGCTGCCCTCTGCAACATCGAGAAGGACTCACCATGAATCCGATCACCCGCTTTGCTTCTGCCGCCAGATCGCTGGGCGCGCTGCTCGTCCAGCCCGCCTCTGCCCACTGCGACACCGAGGACGGACCCGCGGTGCAGGACGGCTACCGGGCGCTGGAAACCGGCAATCCCAACTACGCGCTGAAGTGGGTCTTCCCTGAGGGAGAGGACGAGGTGCGCGCCGCTTTCGATGCCGCACGGGCCAGCCGCGCAGGTGCCGGAGCCGGGGCCGGCGACCGCCATTTCTTGGAAACGCTCGTGCGCGTCCACCGACACGGCGAGGGCGCGGGCTATGAAGGCATCAAGCCCACGGGCACCGAACTTGCGCCCGAGGTTGTTGCAGCCGATACCGCACTGGACAGCGGCACGGTCAGCCCACTGCGCGGCCTGATTGCAGAAGACCGCTGGGACGAACTGGAAAAGCGCTTCAATGTCGCGCTCTGCAAGAAGGGATTCGATGTCGACGATCTCACGGCCGCCCGTGATTACGTCGCCGCCTATGTCAGCTATTTCAAATACGCCGAAGGCGAAGACGAGCACCACCATCACGGCGGTCACGACCACGGTCAGCACTGACGATTACCCCCGACGATGCTCCGCGCCCTCCCCCTCTGGCTGACGCGGGTAGTGTCAAACTCGATGGCCCCCGGCCTTCGCGACGGGCAGCTCGTCCTGACCCTCAAGCCCCTGCGCGGGCATCGCTTTCGCCGGGGCGCAGTGGTTGCGGTCGACTCGCGGGAGCTTGGTCGACGGATCGTCAAGCGCATCGTTGGACTGCCCGGCGAGCGGGTGCGGATTGAGGTAGGGCGGATCTGGGTCGATGGGCAGATCTTGGTCGAACCGTACGCGTCCGCCTCCGCCTATCAGGGCGCGTTTGCAGTGCCCGAAGACCACTATCTGCTTCTCGGGGACAATCGGGACGCTTCCAGTGACTCCCGCAGCTGGCGCAATCCGTACGTGGGTCGAGATGAAATTGCGGGCATCCTCATCCGAGCGGGGGCAGTGCGAACGGGGGTCGGGAATCGTGGCCTCCTGCTCGGCCGACATTGACGCCGAGGATGGACCGCCGTTCACGATGGTTAGCCTGGGCTGGAACCGGCGATCACGCGAGGTGGGGACGCGATGAATGCACCAACCATGCGCCGCCGGTAAGAATCGGTGTAAGGCCATAGCGAAAGCGGACCAGATCGGCGGCGCTTCAACGCGGTGGGCGTCAAGCACTCTTCCGATCATGGTTGTCCAGCGTTTCGGTCAGCAAACCGACGCCGAGCGTTGCGTCCGTCTTGGCCATCGACTCATCCGCATTGTCTATTCTTCCGGTCAAAGCCCGGACTGCGTCGATAGTTTCTGGAATGACGATCGCCTGATTATCGACCATGTAAGCGTAGAACAACTCGTCCCCTTCAACTTTCAACATGTCAGACCACAGGGCCACTTCATAGAGATTGTCATGCGACCGACCGAGGTCGGCCATGAGTTCCTTGACTGTATTGAGAGCCGACAACCCGGCATCCATGCGTATTAGGGCAATCCGGGACGATGCGACGAAGGCGTCCAGCACATCCTCCTTGGACGCCGGTCGGGTCAGCTTCACCGACCAGTAGTGCAAATGCGCCAGTGTCTGCGGCACTTTGACTGCCATCGTGATGACATCCAGATCGGGGTCGACGCTCTGCGCGTCTGGCCCTTGGTGGCTGGGAATCTCAGGCTCGGGGACGAGGGTGTTCATAATCCCCCCGAGATGGCTTTCCCACGGATCCGTGGCGCGGCGCAGCAGCGTTCCACGCGCGCGCCGCAGCAGGTCAGCGTGCTTCAATGCAGCGAGGGTTCTGACGATCGAGGTGGTGTTGCAGGAGACGACGCGCGTGCTTTCCCGGTTCAATGCGCTCAAGTAGCTGGCCTCGGCGACGAAGGAGTGCCCGGTCACTTCGTGCTTCTCGCCACCTTGGACGATGAACTTGACGCCCCGTCGTCGATAACTGTCGACGTTCCTCGCCGCAATCCCCTTCGGCGTGCAGTCAACCACCAGATCGCTCATCCCGAGCAGATCATCCAAGTTTCCCACGACATCGAGGCCAGATTTCCGCATCGCCTCTGCATGTTCCGCGGTAGCACCGAACAGGCGGAAGCTTAGGCTCAACTTCCAAGTGCAACACCCCCATATCGGGGCGTTGCCATGTCCAGAACCTACCACCACCTGAGCGCCGAAGAGCGCGCCTTGA
>NZ_VICD02000083.1 GCF_006546735.2 Marilutibacter maris
CGGCACCGACTTGTAGCCCGGGGTACCGGAGCGCGGGTCGCGATCGTCCAGCGCCAGCAGGCCGTTGCCTTCGGGGTAGTACATCGCCACCGAACCGCGGGAGATGGCGAACGCCACCGCCACATAGCCGCGCACGCTGCGGCCGTTGGCGGCGCCCAAGGGGTCGCAGGCCTGCACGTCGATGCGGTCGCCCTCCTTCAGGCCGCGCTCGGCAAGGTCGTCGGGATTGACGAAGACGACGTCGCGGCGGCCATGGATGCCGCGGTAGCGGTCGTTCATGCCGTAGATGGTGGTGTTGTACTGGTCGTGCGAGCGCACCGTGGCCAGCCTGAGCAGGCCGTCGGCAGCCGCCGGGGCCTCGACCAGCCCGCGCGCGAGCAGGAAATGGGCCTTGCCGTCGGCGGTGTTCCAGTGCCGCCGGGAAGCCGCGTTGTCGAGGCGGAAGCCGCCGGGCTCGCGGACCCTGTCGTTGTAGCCGGCGAAGATCGGGAACACCGCCTCGATATCGGCGCGGATACGGTCGTAGTCCTCGACCATCTCCTCCCAGTCGACCTTCGAGTCCGGCAGGGTCGCGCGCGCCAGCAGGGCGACGATCGCCGGTTCCGAACGCAGGTGCTCGGAGGCCGGCTTCAACCGCCCCTGCGAGGCGTGCACCATCGACATCGAATCCTCCACCGTCACCGATTGCGGGCCACCGGCCTGAACGTCCAGCTCGGTGCGCCCCAGGCACGGCAGCAGGAAGGCCTGCCTGGCCGGGATCAGGTGCGAGCGGTTGAGCTTGGTCGCGATGTGCACGGCCAGGTCCAGCTTGCGCATCGCCGGGAAGGTCGCCTGCGGATCGGACATCGCCACCGCCAGGTTGCCGCCCAGGCACAGCAGCGCCTTCGAGCGGCCCTCGGCGATCGCCTGGACCGCGGCGACAGCGTCGTGGCCGTGCGCGGCCGGCGGCTCGAAGCCATAGGTCCGCCGGATGCCGTCCAGCAGCGCCGCGCTGGGCTTCTCGGTGATGCCGACGGTGCGGTCGCCCTGCACGTTGGAGTGACCCCGCAACGGGCATATGCCGGCGCCGGGGCGGCCGATATTGCCGCGCAGCAACAGCAGGTTGGCCAGCTGCTGCACGTTCTCGGTGCCGTGGCGATGCTGGGTGATGCCCATGCCGTAGCAGACGATCACCCGTTCGGCGCGGGCATAGATCGAGGCCGCGCCGGCGATATCGTCGCGGCTCAGGCCCGAATGGCGCTCGATGCCGTCCCAGTCGCTGGCCCGCAGATCCGCCGCCAGCGCCTCGAAACCGCGGGTGTGCTCGGCGATGAAGGCGCGGTCGAGCAGGCCCTCGCCGCCCTTGGCCAGATCGGCCGCGTCGGCCTCCAGCAGCCACTTCATCATGCCCTTCAGCACCGCGAGGTCGCCGCCGATCCGGGGCTTGAAGTAGGTCGAGGCGATCCGCACCGCGTGCCCGGTCAGCATCTCGGCCGGATCCTGCGGCGACACGAAGCGCTCCAGCCCGCGTTCGGGCATCGGGTTGATCACCACGATCGGCGCGCCGCGCAGCGAGACCTCGCGCAGCGTCCCCAGCATCCGCGGATGATTGGTGCCGGGGTTGTGGCCGATGCAGAACACCGCGTCGGCGTGCTCGAAGTCCTCCAGCGTCACCGTGCCCTTGCCGACTCCGATCGACTCCGGCAGCCCGACGCTGGTGGCTTCGTGGCACATGTTCGAGCAGTCGGGGAAGTTGTTGCAGCCGTACTCGCGCACGAACAGCTGGTACAGGAAGGCGGCCTCGTTGGAGGCGCGGCCGGAGGTGTAGAACTCGGCCATGGTCGGGTCCGGCAGCGCGCGCAACGCGTCGCCGATACGCTCGGCGGCCTCTTCCCACAGGATCGGCAGGTACTTGTCCTGGGCCGGGTCGTAGACCATCGGATGGGTCAGGCGGCCCTCGTTCTCCAGGTCGTGGTCGTTCCACTGCCACAGCTCGGACAAAGTGTGTCGGGCGAAGAAGTCGGGCGTGGTGCGCCTGGAGGTCGCTTCCCAGGTCACCGCCTTGGCGCCGTTCTCGCAGAACTCGAACGACGAGGTGTGGCTCGGATCGGGCCAGGCACAGCCCGGGCAGTCGAAGCCCACCGGCTGGTTGACCCGGTGCAGCGCCTCCATCGAGCGCGGCACCGCCATCTGCCCGCGGATCGCGCCGGCGACCGCCCGCAACGCCCCCCAGCCGCCGGCCGGGCCCTCGTAGGGGCGGACGGTCTTGTCGAAGTCGGCCTCCGGTGGCGGCGCCTTGGGCGGATCCTGCGGGGGAGTCTTCATCGGACGCCTGCAAAAACTTGATGACCGACGGTCATCATAAACCTGACGCAGTGTGCGCCAGGTCGTCGTGCAGGCGAGCGGCGGCGCGCGCCGCGGCGGCTCAGGAAACCATCCGGTCCCAGAAGCCCTTGACCCCGTCGAGGAAGGTCGCCGACCTCGGCGAATGCTTGCGCGCACCCTCGCCGGAGAAGGTCGCCTCGAACTTCTCCAGCAGATCGCGCTGCTCGGCGGTGAGATTGACCGGCGTCTCGACCACGACCCGGCAGTACAGATCGCCTTCGCTGCGGCTGCGCACCGACTTGACGCCCTTGCCGCGCAGGCGGAACAGCTTGCCGCTCTGGGTCTCGGCCGGCAGCCGGATCTCGGCGTCCCCGTTCAGGGTCGGCACCCGGACCACGTCGCCCAGCGCCGCCTGCGAGATCCGGATCGGCACCTCGCAGTGCAGGTCGTCGCCGTCGCGATGGAATATCTCGTGTTCCTTGACCCGCACCTCGACATAGAGGTCGCCCGGCGGCACGCCGACCGGACCGGCTTCGCCCTCGCCCGCCAGGCGGATGCGGTCGCCGGTATCGACCCCGGCCGGCACCTTCACCTGCAGGGTCTTGTTGCGCTCGATCCGGCCCTGGCCGTGGCAGTCTTCGCAGGGGTTGGCGATGGTCTTGCCGCTGCCGCCGCAATGCGGACAGGCCTGCTGCATCGAGAAGATGCCGCGCTGGAAGCGCACCTGGCCGCGACCGTTGCAGGTCCCGCAGGTCTCGGTCCTGCCGTCGGCCGAACCGCTGCCGTTGCAGGTGTCGCAGCTCTCCAGGGTCGGAATCTCGATCTGCCGTTCGACCCCGCCGACCGCCTCCTCCAGGCTCAGCTCCATCACGTAGCCGACATCGGCGCCGCGACGCGGGCCGCGCGGGCCGGCGCCTCCGCCGAAGATGTTGCCGAAGATGTCGCCGAAGATGTCGCCCATGTCGGCGTAGCCGGCGCCGGGACCGCCACCGCCCATGCCGTGCTCGAACGCCGCGTGGCCGTGCTGGTCGTAGGCCCGGCGCTTGTTGGCGTCGGACAGGACCTCGTAGGCCTCCTTGCACTCCTTGAACGCGACCTCGGCCGCCACATCGCCCGGATTACGGTCCGGGTGATGCTTCATCGCGCAACGGCGGTAGGCCTTCTTCAGCTCGTCCGCCGACACGTCGCGGCCGACGCCCAGCACTTCGTAGTAGTCACGCTTGCTCATGGTTGTAGCGACTTCCCCCGCCGCACCGGCATCGGCCGGCGCGGACTGTTGATACGACAAGGGTCCGGAACCGCGGAACGGTCCCGAACCCCTGTGGCGGCCCCGCCGGGTTCATGCCAGAGGGGCCGGCCGGCTTACTTGTTGTCGTCCTTGACCTCGGTGAACTCGGCGTCGACGACATCGTCGCCGGTCGCGCCGGAAGCGGCGGCGCCCTCGCCGGGCTGGCCCCCGCCCTGGGTACCGGCGAACAGTCCCTGCGCGGCCTCCTCCAACGCCTTCGACTTGGCCTCGATCTGGGCCTTGTCGTCGCCCTTCATCGCGGTCTCGAGTTCGGCGATGGCGGTCTCGGCGGCGGCGATCGCCTCGCCCGGCGCCTTCTCGCCGTGCTCCTTGATCGAGCTGCGGGTCATGTGGATCAGGGCGTCGGCCTGGTTGCGGGCCTGGACCAGCTCCTGGAACTTCTTGTCCTCCTCGCGGTTGGCCTCCGCATCGGCGACCATCTTCGCGATCTCGTCCTCGGACAGACCCGAGCCGGCCTTGATCTCGACCTTCTGCTCCTTGCCGGTCTTCTTGTCCTTGGCGGTCACGTGGACGATGCCGTTGGCGTCGATGTCGAACGACACCTCGATCTGCGGCATGCCGCGCGGCGCCGGCTCGATGCCGGCCAGGTCGAAGCGGGCCAGCGACTTGTTGTAGCGGGCCTGCTCGCGCTCGCCCTGCAGCACGTGCACGGTGACCGCGGACTGGTTGTCGTCGGCGGTCGAGAAGGTCTGCGAGGCCTTGGTCGGCACCGTGGTGTTCTTCTCGATGATCTTGGTGAACACGCCGCCCAGGGTCTCGATGCCCAGGCTCAGCGGGGTCACGTCCAGCAGCAGCACGTCCTTGACGTCGCCGGCCAGCACGCCGCCCTGGATCGCGGCGCCCAGCGCCACCGCCTCGTCGGGGTTGACGTCCTTGCGCGGGTCCTTGCCGAAGAACTCGGCGACCGCCTGCTGGACCTTCGGCATGCGGGTCTGGCCGCCGACCAGGATCACCTCGCTGATGTCGCTGGCGCGCAGGCCGGCGTCATTGAGCGCGGTGCGGCACGGCTCGATGGTCTTGCGGACCAGATCCTCGACCAGCGACTCGAGCTTGGCCCGGGTCAGCTTGATGTTCAGATGCTTGGGACCGGAAGCGTCGGCGGTCACGTACGGCAGGTTGACCTCGGTCTGCTGCGACGAGGACAGCTCGATCTTGGCGCGCTCGGCCGCGTCCTTCAGGCGCTGCAGGGCCAGCGGGTCCTTGCGCAGGTCGATGCCCTGGTCCTTCAGGAACTCCTCGACCAGGTAGTCGATCACGCGCTTGTCGAAGTCCTCGCCGCCGAGGAAGGTGTCGCCGTTGGTCGACAGCACCTCGACCTGCATCTCGCCGTCGACCGAGGCGATCTCGATGATCGACACGTCGAAGGTGCCGCCGCCGAGGTCGTACACGGCCACCTTGCGGTC
Source organism: Marilutibacter maris (assembly GCF_006546735.2). Taxonomy (GTDB): domain Bacteria; phylum Pseudomonadota; class Gammaproteobacteria; order Xanthomonadales; family Xanthomonadaceae; genus Marilutibacter; species Marilutibacter maris. The sequence continues at coordinate 5,017 of NZ_VICD02000083.1, forward strand.
GCCGCCCTTCTTGTCCATGCCGTAGGCCAGCGCGGCCGCGGTCGGCTCGTTGATGATGCGCTTGACCTCCAGGCCGGCGATCCGGCCGGCGTCCTTGGTCGCCTGGCGCTGGCTGTCGTTGAAGTAGGCCGGCACCGTGATCACCGCCTCGGTGACGGTCTCGCCCAGGTAGGCCTCGGCGGTCTTCTTCATCTTGGTCAGCACTTCGGCCGAGATCTGCTGCGGCGCCATCTTGCTGCCTTCGACGGTCTGCACCCAGGCGTCGCCGTTGTCGTGCTCGATGATCCCGTAGGGAACCAGGTCGATGTCCTTCTGGACCTCGGCGTCGCGGAACTTGCGGCCGATCAGGCGCTTGACCGCGAAGAAGGTGTTCTTGGGGTTGGTGACGGCCTGGCGCTTGGCCGAGGCGCCGACCAGGACCTCGCTGTCCTTGGTGTACGCGACGATCGACGGCGTGGTGCGGTCGCCCTCGGCGTTCTCGATGACCTTGGCGTTGCCGCCCTCCATGATCGCCACGCACGAGTTGGTCGTGCCGAGGTCGATACCGATGATCTTGCCCATGGTGGTGTTCCCTCTCTAAGACTGTTGCTGTTGCGAATCCGGTAGTCCGGGGGGCGGGGGCCTCCCGGAGGGCGGCCGCGCCGCCGATGTCTGCTATCTAGGGGTCGACTGCGCGCCCTTCAAGGGGGCGCGGACCCGTATCTGCGGCGCTGCGGGCCGCAGACACCCGCCGCTCAGTCGTGTCGGCTGACCACGACCAGGGCCGGCCGCAGCAGGCGGTCGTTGAGCAGCCAGCCCTTCTGGTAGACCTGGACCACCTGGCCGGGCGCGTGCTCGGCGCTGTCGACCATGCTCATCGCCTGGTGGTGGTCGGGGTTGAAGGCCTCGCCGACCGGGTCGACCACGGCCATGCCGTTCTCGCCGACCACCTTCAGCAGCTGCTTCAGGGTCAGCTCCATGCCCTCGCGCAGATGCGCGGCGGTATCGCCCTCGACCCCGAGGCCGGCCTCCAGGCTGTCGATCACCGGCAACAGATCGGCCAGCAGACGCTCGTTGGCGAACTTGCGCGCGGTGTCGATCTCGCGCGCCATCCGCTTGCGCTGGTTCTCCAGCTCGGCGCGCTCGCGCAGCGATTCGTCGCGCACGGCGGCCAGTTCGGCCCGGGTCTCCTCCAGCTCGATGGCGAGCCGGGCCTGGGCGTCGTTGTCGTCGGCGTTCATGGCCATGTCCTGGTGGGTTTCGTCCTGATGCGATGCTGTGGTCATGTGCTTGGTCTGTCCCCTGCGCTGTACAGGTGTGGCTGGGAGGGTGGCGGGCGGACGGCGGGCGTCCGCGACAGGGCCAGCAATGGGGACGGGGCGGCAGGATTCAAGCAGCGGGCGCGTATCCGGGCCCGGTTCAGCCTGTCGGCGGCGACGACCGGCTCAGCCCGGGTCCGGGGACAGCGCGTCGCCGAGCACGTCGGCGGCGGCCTGGACCACCGGGATCACCCGGTCGTAGGCCATGCGGCTGGGACCGATCACCCCCAGCACGCCCAGCACCTGGCCGGCGGCGACATACGGCGCGGTCACCAGCGACATGCCCTCCAGCGGCGCCAGCCCGGTTTCCTCGCCGATGAAGATGCGCACGCCCGGCGCCTGGATCGTGCGTTCGAGCAGCTGGAGGATCTCGCGCTTGCGCGCGAACGCCTCGAACAGCTCGCGCAGGCGGTCCAGGTCGGCCAGGTCCTGCACCCCCATCAGGCGGGTCTGCCCGGCCAGCAGCATGTCGTCCTGGCCCGGCACCAGCACCTGCTCGGCCAGCTCGACCGAATGCGCCAGCAGGCTCTCCATCTCGCTGCGCGCGCTCTTGAGCTCGTGCAGCAGCGAGCCGCGGATGTCGGCCAGCGCACGTCCGGCGAACTGGCTGTTGAGGTAGTTGGCGACCTGTTCGAGCTCGCCGGCGTCGAACGGGCGCCGGGTCTGGATGATCCGGTTCTGCACCTCGTTGTCGGCGAACACCAGGATCGCCAACACCCGCTGCGCGTCGAGCGGGACGAAGTCGATCCGCCGGAACGCGAACTGCTCGCGCCGCGGCAGGCTGACCACGCCGACGAAATGGGTCATCGCCGACAGCAGTTCGGAGGTGCTGCCGAGCAGGGCCTGGGTACCCGAGCCGGCCGGCAGTTCGCCGCGCAGCCGCGCCAGCTCGCCGTCCGGCAACGGCTTGACCTGCAGCAGCGAGTCGACGAACAGGCGATAGCCCTGAGCGGTCGGCACCCGTCCGGCCGAGGTGTGCGGCGCGCTGAGCAGGCCGGCGTCCTCCAGGTCGGAGAGGATGTTGCGGATCGTCGCCGGGCTGACCGCCAACCCCGCGTGGCGCGCCAGGGTCTGCGACCCCACCGGCTCGCCGTCGCGGATGTAGCGGCCGATCAGGGTCCTCAGCAGCTGTCGGGCCCGGGGATCGAGATCGTCGGAGGCGGAGGAACGGTGGCCCATGGGACGGATATAAGCGCCAGCGCCGCCCGGCGCAAGGCTTGCGGAGCCCGGGTGGCGACGTGACCCGGAAACGACATCGCCGGCGGACGTGTCGGCGGCCGCGGCGAAAGGCACCGCCCGGCCCTATCTGCGGACCGCCAACAGCCCCTAGAATCGGCACCCATGCTGACCCACCTGTCCATCAAGCAATTCGCCGTCGTCGACAGCGCCGAACTCGAGTTCGGCCCCGGCATGACCGTGATCTCCGGCGAGACCGGCGCCGGCAAGTCGCTGCTGGTGGACGCGCTGGGGCTGATCTGCGGCCTGCGCGCCGACAGCGGCGTGGTCAGGCACGGCGCCGACCGCGCCGAGCTCTCGGCCGGGTTCGCGCTCGTCGACGCGCCGCTGGCAAGGGCCTGGCTCCACGACAACGACCTCGACGAGGACGAGGCCTGCCAGATCCGCCGGGTGATCCGCGCCGACGGCGGTTCGCGCGCCTGGATCAACGGCCGCCCGGCCACGGTCGGGCAGTTGACCGAACTGTCCGCGCGGCTGGTCGAGATCCATGGCCAGCACGAGCAGCAGGCCCTGCTGTCCCGCCCCAGCCAGTTGGCGCTGCTGGACGCGTTCGGCCGCACCGACGCCGAGCGCGCCGCGGTGGCCGAGGCCGCGCGCCGCTGGAGCGCGCTGCTGCGCGAACGCGAGAGCCTGTCCGCGCAAGGGGACGTCTCCGACCGCATCGACTGGCTGGAGCATCAGTTCGCCGAACTCGAACGCGAGGAACTGGAGCCGGCGGCACTGGAGCAACTGGGCGCCGACCACCGCCGTCAGGCCCACGCCGCCGACCTGATCGCCGCCTGCGACGAGGCCCTTGCGCAACTGGCCGGCGACGAGCTGCCCTCGCCGGTCGGCACCATCGAACAGATCCGCGGCGCCCTGCAGCGGATGAATGAACACGAGCCACGGCTGGGCGAGGTCGACGCGATGCTCGATGCCGCCGCGATCCAGCTCGACGAGGCCCAGGTCCTGCTCGACCGCATCCGCAGCGACCTGGACATCGATCCGGGCGCGCTCCAGACGCTGGAGCAACGCCTGGGCCGCCTGCACGAGCTGGCCCGCAAGCACCGCGTGCCGCCGGACCAGTTGCTGGCCCGGCGCGAGGCGATCGCCGCCGAGCTGGACGGCCTGCGCGGCGCCGGCGAACGGCTGCACAAGCTCGATGCCGAGATCGAGAGCGCCCGCCAGGCCTGGCGCCGGGC
>NZ_VICD02000084.1 GCF_006546735.2 Marilutibacter maris
CCGCGGCCGGTCTCGGCCAGCCACAGCGCGGTGTCGGCGCGCGCCAGCCAGTCGGCGTAGACCGGCTCGGCATGCTGGCGCGCGCAGTGGGCGAGGATGTCGGCCCCGTCCAGCACCCCGGCGAAGGCCTCCAGGAAGCTGGCCGCGCCGACCGCCGCCAACGCGGCGGCATCGGCCGCGGTGGCGGCACGGACCCGGGTTTCGACAACGTCGCCGGCGCTCATTCGTCGAAGCGCAGGTGGCGCACCGACTTGCCGTGGCGGCGGATCAGCCGCAGCGCCTCGATGCCGACGTTGATGTGGGCGTCGACGTAGTTGGCGCTGACCCTGGCGTCGGAGGCCTCGGTCTTGACCCCCTCCGGGATCATCGGCTGATCGGAGACCAGCAACAGCGCGCCGCAGGGAATCCGGTTGGCAAAGCCGGCGGCGAACACGGTCGCGGTCTCCATGTCGATCGCCATGCAGCGCATCGCGCGCAGCCGTTCCTTGAACGCCTCGTCGTGCTCCCAGACCCGGCGGTTGGTGGTGTAGACGGTACCGGTCCAGTAGTCGTGCTCGAGGTCGCGGATCGTCGTCGACACCGCACGCTGCAGCGCGAACGCCGGCAGCGCCGGCACCTCCGGCGGCAGGTAGTCGTCGCTGGTGCCCTCGCCGCGAATCGCGGCGATCGGCAGGATCAGGTCGCCCAGCGCGTTCTTCTTCTTCAGGCCGCCACACTTGCCCAGGAACAGCACCGCCTTCGGGCAGATCGCCGACAGCAGGTCCATCACGGTGGCGGCGTTGGGGCTGCCCATGCCGAAGTTGATCAGGGTGATGCCATCGGCGGTGGCGCTGGGCATCGGCCGGTCCAGGCCGACCACCTCGGCCCCGGTCAGGCGGGCGAACACATCCAGGTAGCCGCCGAAATTGGTCAGCAGGATGTGGTCGCCGAAGGCATCCAGCGGTACCCCCGTGTAACGGGGCAACCAGTTTTCGACGATTTCTTCTTTGTTCTTCATCTCGGCATCGCGGTCGGTCGGGGGAATCCTCCCATCTTATGGGGTATCGCGACCCTCGCCGCCGCCCGGAGGGCACGGCCCATGACCTTCGTCAGGGTTGGCACCGCCGATGGCGGCCTCTACGGTCGCAAGGTTGTCTTCCGCGCCACATCACGTGCACGCCATGTGCAACACGCCATGCGCAACCAGGGGAATGCCCGCATGTTCCGAACCGCCCACGCCGCACTCGCCGTGGCGCTCGCCACCACCCTGGCCTGCGGCGCCGCCGCGGCCGCCGACCGCGACGGCGCGAAGCCGCGCTTCATCGACGACCCGTACCCGAGCACCTACCGGCCGATCGCCTCGCCGCCGGTGCTGATCCGCAACGCCACCGTGCTGACCGGCACCGGCCAGCGTCTGGACGGCGCCGACGTGCTGATGCGCGACGGCCGCATCGTCGAGGTCGGCCAGGGGCTTTCGGCGGACGCGGCGACCCTCGTCGACGGCACCGGCAAGTGGGTCACCCCGGGCATCATCGACGTGCATTCGCATCTGGGCGTCTATGCCAGCCCCGGGGTCAACGCCCACAGCGACGGCAACGAGATGACCTCGCCGGTCACCGCCAACGTCTGGGCCGAACACTCGGTATGGCCGCAGGACCCGGGCTTCGCCGCCGCACTGGCCGGCGGCGTGACCTCGCTGCAGATCCTGCCCGGCAGCGCCAACCTGGTCGGCGGCCGCGGCGTGACCCTGAAGAACGTGCCCGCCACCAGCTACCAGGCGATGAAATTCCCCGACGCGCCGTGGGGCCTGAAGATGGCCTGCGGCGAGAACCCCAAGCGCGTCTACGGCGGCCGCGGCACCGCGCCGGGGACGCGCATGGGCAACGTCGCCGGCTACCGTGCGGCCTTCATCGACGCCGCCGAGTACCTGGCCAAGAACACGCCCAAGTCCCGCGACGGCGGCAAGCGCCGCTGGTGGCAGGGCGACGGCAACGGCGCCGACAGCGACCAGGCCACCGGCGGCAAGCGCGACCTCAAGCTCGACACCCTGGCCGGAGCGATCAACGGCGACATCCAGGTGCACATCCACTGCTACCGCGCCGACGAGATGATGACCATGCTCGACCTCGCCGACGAGTTCGGCTTCAAGATCGCCGCCTTCCACCACGGCGTGGAGGCCTACAAGATCGCCGACCGGCTGGCCGAGGCCGGCACCTGCGGCGCGCTGTGGGCGGACTGGTGGGGCTTCAAGATGGAGGCCTTCGACGGCATCCAGGAGAACATCGCCCTGGTCGACCGCCCCGAGGGCAGCTGCGCGATCGTCCACTCCGACTCCGCCGAGGGCATCCAGCGGCTGAACCAGGAGGCGGCCAAGGTGATCGCCCACGCCAGGCTGGCCGGGATCGAGATCCCGCCCGAGCGCGCGATCCGCTGGCTGACCGCCAACGCGGCGAAGTCGCTGGGCATCCTCGACCGGACCGGCACCCTGGAGCCGGGCAAGATGGCCGACGTGGTGGTCTGGAACCGCACCCCGTTCAGCGTCTACGCCCGAGCCGAACAGGTCTACGTCGACGGCGCGCGGGTGTACGACCTGGCCGACCCGGCGCGACAACCGGCGTCGGACTTCATGCTCGGCCACGGCGCCAGCGACCGCGCCGGCATGACCGGAGGTGTCGAATGAAGCGCCTGTCCCTGACCGCGCTGGCCGCGGCCGTCCTCGCCCTGGCCTCGGCCGGCGCTCCCGCCCAGGACCTGCTGGTCCGCAACGCCCGCGTCCACACCGCGACCGCGCAGGGCACGCTCGACAACGCCGATGTGCTGATCGGCGCCGGCACGATCCGCGCGATCGGCAACGGCCTGGCCGCCCCGGCCGGGGTCCGGGTGGTCGATGCCGGCGGCCGGCCGCTGACCCCGACCCTGTTCGGCGGCATCACCGAAATCGGCCTGGAGGAGGTCTCGGCCGAGGAAAGCACGGTCGACGCCTCGCTGGCGCTGGGCGCGGAAACCAAGCAGATGGTGGTGCGGCCGGAGTTCGACGTCACCCTCGCCTACAACCCCGCCTCGGTCCTGATCCCGGTCAGCCGGATCGAAGGCATCGGCTGGACCCTGCTCGGCGCCGGCACGCCCGAGGGCGGCTCGATCATCGGCGGCCAGGGCGGCGTGGTGCGGCTGGACGGCAGCGCCGACCCGATCGGCAACCGGGTGCTGTTCGTGCGCCTGGGCAGCCAGGCCTCGGGCCTGAGCGGCAAGTCGCGGGCGGCGCAATGGATGCTGCTCGACCAGCTGATCGACGAGGCCCGCGGGCGCATTCCGCTCGATGCCAACAGCGCCCTGCTGACCCCCGCCGGGCGCCGCGGCCTGCTGCGCTACCTCGACGGCGGCGGCCGGGTGATGGTCGGCATCGACCGCGCCGCCGACATCCGTCAGCTGCTGCGCTGGTCCAAACGCCAGAACGTGCGGATCGCGATCGCCGGCGGCGCCGAGGCCTGGCAACTGGCGGCCGACATCGCCGCGGCCAAGGTTCCGGTGTTCGTCGACCCGCTGGCCAACCTGCCGTCCAGCTTCGACGCGATCCACTCCAGCTTCGAGAACGCCGCGCGGCTGGCGGCGGCCGGGGTCCAGGTCGGTTTCAGCCAGGGCGGCGACGCCTCGCATAACGCGCGCAAGATCCGCCAGCTGGCCGGCAACGCGGTCGCCCACGGCCTGCCGTGGGAGCAGGGCCTGGCCGGACTGACCACGGTGCCGGCGCAGGCATTGGGCGTGGCCGACCGGGTCGGTGCCATCGCGGTCGGCCGCCGCGCCGATCTGGTGCTGTGGAGCGGCGACCCGCTGGAGGTCGACGCAGTGGCGCTGCAGGTCTGGATGAACGGCCAGGCGGTGCCGATGCGCAGCCGCCAGACCGAGCTGCGCGACCGTTACCTGCGCCCGCAACTGCCGCGCGACCAGGGCGGCCTGCCGCGCGCCTACCCGGCCGGAGGTGAGTGACAGGAGTGAGAAACGAGGAGCGAGAGGAAAAGCTTCGGCGTTTGCCTTTCTCTCACTCCTCACTTCCATTTTCTCACTCCCGGCACCTAAGCCAGCACCACGACCTGGTTGCGGCCGGCGTGCTTGGCCCGGTACATCGCCTCGTCCGCGCGCCGGATCAGCGATTCGACCGTGTCGCGCGGCTCGCATTCGACAACGCCGATGCTGAGGGTCAGCCGCACCGGCGCCCCCATCACCTCGCGACAGCGCGTCTGCACCTCCGAGCGCAACCGTTCGGCGGTGCCGCGCGCCGCGGCCAGCGTCGCGCCCGGCAGGTACAGCAGGAACTCCTCGCCACCGACCCGGCCGAGCTGATCGCCGAGCCGGGCCTGGTCGCGGATCACTTCGACCACCGCGCGCAGGCAGGCGTCGCCGATCGGATGGCCGTAGTTGTCGTTGATCGCCTTGAAGTGATCCAGGTCGAGGAACAGCACCGCCAGCGGCTGATGCAGGCGCCGCGTCTCGTTCAGCGCATGACCCAGGCGCGCGGTGATGCCGTCGCGGTTGTAGGCGCCGGTAAGACCGTCGCGCTCGGCGTGGCGCTGCGCGGCATCGCGTTCGCGGCGGAAGGTCAGCATCCGGTCGGCCAGTCCCAGCACCAGCACCACCGCGGCGAAGGCCATCAGCAGCGGCAGGCCGTACTCCAGCCACGGGGTCAGCGGGATGCCGGCGCCGAGCTGGACGGTGCGGGCGGTCGACACGCTGATCATCGGCACCCAGGCGATCAGCACGAAGCCGGCGTGGCGACTGCCACGCAGCCAGGCCACCGCCAGGGTGACGATGGCGACCAGGTTGGCCAGCAGCAGCAGGCCGTTGCCCAGCGGCGGGAACCAGCCCTTGTAGGCCGGCCACGGCAGCACCAGTGCGATCAGCAACAGGCCCGGCAGCCGCGCGCCGACCCAGCCGAGGATCCCGCTCAACCGCGGCGCCCGCGGCCGCAGTTCGCCGAACTCGATCAGGAACAGCACGGTCACGATCGTCGACGAGGTGGCGACGAACCAGATGCCCTCGACCCCGAACCGTCCCAGCCAGGCCAGCGCCGGCAGGCTGTAGGCGTCGCCGTAGGCGCACAGCACGTACAACAGTTGCAGCGCCATGCTCAGCGCGAACAGCAGGTAGACGCGCTCGCGCAGCAGCGACCAGAACAGCAGCACCGCCAGCGACACCCCGATCAGGATGCCCGCGCTGCCCCACAACAGGCGCGCGTGGGCCTGGTCCTGCACCGCATAGTCGTGGGCGTCGCGGACTTCGACCGGCAACGGGTAGCGGGCGGATTCGACGCCGACGTAGAGGGGGCCGTCGCCCTCGAACGGGAACACCAGCGCCCGCCGCGAATAGGCCGGGTCGGGCTCGGGGGTGAAGATCGACGCGCTGCGTGGCCGGTAGTCCGGCGGCAACGCGACGGTGACCCGGGCGCTGTACGGGTAATAGACCAGCAACAGGCGCCCGCGACCGTGCGTCGCCGATGCGCCGGCCGTCGACGGCTCCGGACGCAGCCGCCACCAACCGCGGCCATCGACCGCCCCGGCCAGGTGCTCGGTCCGCGCCAGCGGCTGGAACCGGGCATCGGCGGCGGCGACCACGCGATCGGCGGACAGGTCCGCGGCAGCCACCGGAAGGCGGTCGTCGACATGGCGATCGATCGAGCGGATGCCGGCCCCATCCTGGCGCGCGCAGCCAGCCAGCAGGATCATCAGCAGCACAAGCAAGACTCGGCTCATCGCGACCCCGGTTACCCCACCGCCAGTCTCGGTCGCGATCGCCGTCACCGCAAGTCCGGGCCGACGGACGCATCGCGTATCGTGGAAGCCCCCCGTCGGAACCGGAGCCCCCCGATGCCGCTGAGCTGGTACTTCGACTTCATCTCGCCGTTCGCCTACCTGCACTGGCAGAAGATCCGGGCCCTGCACGGGGCCGGGGTGGCGATCGAACCGGTCCCGATCGTGTTCGCCGCGGTACTGGCCGCGCGCGGACAGAAGGGGCCGGCGGAGATTCCGGGCAAGCGCGAGTTCACCTATCGCCACGTGCTGTGGCAGGCCGGGCGTGAGGGCGTGACATTGCGGTTCCCGCCGGCGCACCCGTTCAACCCGCTGCCGTCGCTGCGGCTGTGCCTCGCCGCCGGCGGTGGGGTCGAGGCCGTCGATGCGATCTTCGAGTCGATCTGGCGCCGGGGCGAGGCGGCCGACAGCGCCGCCGCGATCGCCCCGCTGGCGCGGGCGCTGGGGCAGGACGCCGACGCGATCGACCGGGCCGAGGTCAAGGACGCGCTGCGCGCGAACACCGAGCGCGCACTGGCGGCCGGCGTGTACGGGGTCCCGACCCTGGCGGTCGGCGGGGAAATGTTCTGGGGCAACGATGCGCACGACTTCGCGATGGCCGTGCAGGCCGACCCCGGCCTGCTCGATTCGGCCGAGATGCGGCGCGTATCGACGCTGCCGGTCGCGGTCCAGCCGCGCGGCTGAACGCGCGTGACGGGGCTGCGGACAGAGCGTCGGCCACGGGTCGTGACGGCGATCGCGGGCAAAGGGTGCCGCAGCGCAACATGAGCGTGCCCGCAGTTCGGCGCTATCCTGACCGCAATCCGCTTCCCTGACCGTCTGGATCGCATATGCGCATTGGACTCGTCGTCGACTCCGCCTGCGACCTGCCGCTCGAATACCTGCAACAGCACGACGTCACCATCCTGCCGATCACGGTCAGGATCGGCGAGGCGGTGCTGGCCGACCATCGCAACGAGCAGGCGACGCTGGAGTTCCTGCACGCCCACGTCGCCGAGCGCGGCGCCGAGGCCGAGACGATGCCGTTCAGCGTCCAGCAGATCCACGATCTGTTCCTGGAGCGGCTGGTGATCGACTACGACTACGTGTTCTGCATGACGATCACCAAGTCGCGCAGCCCGATCTTCGACAACGCCCAGCAGGCCGGTTTCGCGATCCTCAACGACTACAAGAGCGCGCGCGCGGCCGCCGGCAACACCACCCCGTTCGCGCTGCGGGTGATCGATACCCAGAATCTGTTCGCCGCCCAGGGCATCACCGCGGTCGAGGCGATCCGCCTGCGCGAAGCCGGCGAGGGCGCACCGAAGATCCGCACCCGGCTCGAGCACCTGGCCCTGCACACCCACGGCTACATGATCCCGCGCGACCTGTACTACCTGCGCGCGCGGGCCCGCAAGAAGAACGACCGCAGCGTCAGCCTGCTCAGCGCGGCGTTGGGCAGCGCGCTGGACATCAAGCCGGTACTGCACGCGTATCGCGGCGAGACCGGCCCCACCGCCAAGATCAAGGGCTTCGAGCCGGCGGTGGAGAAGCTGCTCCAGGTCACCATCGGGCAGGTCCAGGCCGGGCTGATGACCCCGACTGTCTGCCTCAGCTACGGTGGCGAGCTGGAGGAGATGCGCATGTTGCCGGGCTACCAGGACCTCAAGCGGGCCTGTGCGGACAACAACATCGAGCTGTTCGAGAGCGTGATGAGCCTGACCGGCATGGTCAACGTCGGCAAGGGCGCGCTGGTGGTCGGATTCGCCGCCGAGCGGGTGCCGTCGTTCGACTAGCGCGCCGCACGAATACCCTTATCGCGGCTTACGTCGCTGCTACGGCATGGTCGGCGCCCCAGCCCCCTGAGTGAGGGGGCGATTCGTGCCGCAGGCACGAATGGGGGTGTGGTAGCGCAACGGCGGGGCCCAAGGTTTGCGCAGCAAACTTTGGGGATTCCCGGGCGCAGCCCGGGGATCGCGGCTTGCGCCGCTCCTACGATTTTCTGGAACGCGGATATGGGGCAAGAGGCTGGGCTACGGCTTGGTCGTCGTTGGGGCTCGGGATCCCTGTAGGAGCGGTGTGAGCCGCGATGGGCCTTCCCGATGAACCCGATCGCGGCTTGCGCCGCTCCTGCGGCCGTGCCGGGTACGACTTTCGGCCCGATGCCGGCGGCCGCTGGTCGGGTTAGGCTGCGGGGTCTTTTGTCCTGGAACCCGCACAGATGATGTCCCGCCGACTGCTTGCCGTCGCGCTTGCCAGCGCGCTGTCCGTTCCCGCCCTGCCCGCCTGGTCGCAGGATGCGCCGCCCACCGACAGGGACGAGGACGCGCAGCTGGAACAGGACGCACTCGACCCCGTCGGCAACGATCCGGCCAAGGCGTCGACGCAGACCGCGCGCGGCCGCGGCCACATCGAGGGTGAGGACGTGGAGGCCAAGTGGGACGTCAACGCGCCGCACGGCCCGGTCAGGACCGTGCGCTTCGAGACCGACGAGGGCACCTGGATGGACGTGGACGTGTCGCCGGACGGCCGCACCCTCGCGTTCTCGCTGCTGGGCGACCTCTACACCCTGCCGATCGGCGGCGGCCGCGCACAGCGGGTCACCTCCGGCCCGGCCTGGGACGTGCAGCCGCGGTTCTCGCCCGACGGTCGCGAACTGGCCTTCACCTCCGACCGCGGCGGCGGCAACAACCTGTGGCGCATCGGTGTCGATGGCCGCAACCCGGTGCAGGTGACCCAGGAGGACTTCCGCCTGCTCAACAACCCGGCCTGGACCCCGGACGGGCGCTTCATCATCGGCCGCAAGCACTTCACTTCCGAGCGCTCGCTCGGCGCCGGCGAGCTGTGGCAGTACCACGCCAGCGGCGCCGCGGCAGGGGGCGGTCTGCAGCTGACCGAGAAGAAGAACGACCAGCAGGATCTCGGCGAGCCGGCGCTGTCGCCGGACGGTCGCCACGTCTATTTCTCCGAGGACGTCAGCCCCGGTCCCAGCTTCCAGTACAACAAGAACCCGCACGCGGTGATCTATGCGATCAAGCGCTTGGACCGCGAGACCGGCGAAGTCGAGACCCTGCTCGCCACCCCAGGCGGCGCGGTGCGCCCGCAGCCGTCCCCGGACGGCCGTTCGCTGGCCTTCGTCAAGCGCGTGCGCGAGAAGTCGGTGCTGCACGTGCTCGACCTGGCCAGCGGCGAGGTGCGCCCGGTCTGGGACGGCCTCTCGCACGACCAGCAGGAGGCCTGGGCGATCTTCGGTCCGTACGCGAACTTCGACTGGACCCCGGACAGCCGCGCGGTGGTGATCTGGGCGCAGGGCAGGCTGTGGCGGGTCGACATCGGCAGCGGCCGCGCCGACAACATCCCGTTCACCGCCAGCGTCGAGCAGACCGTGGCCGAACCGCTGCGCTTCAGCCAGCACATCGACGAGGATCGTTTCACCCCGAAGATGATCCGCGACGTCGCCACCAGCGCCGACGGTCGCACGATGGTGTTCCACGCGGTCGGCCAGCTGTGGCGCAAGCGCCTGCCCGACGGCCGCCCCGAGCGTCTGACCTCCAGCGCCAACGTCTACGAGTACCAGCCCAGCTTCAGCCCCGACGGCCGCCAGCTGCTGTACACGACCTGGTCCGATGCCGGCATGGGCGCGATCTACGTGCGCAGCGCCGACGGCGGCGGCAGTGGTCGCCGGCTGACCCAGGAGAAGGGCTTCTACTACGGGCCGCGCTTCTCTCCCGACGGTCGCCGCATCGTCTACAGCAAGTCCGGCGGCGGCGGCCTGACCGGTTCGCTGTGGTCGGGCGACCGCGGCGTCTACGTGATCCCGGCCGGCGGCGGCACCCCGGTGCGGGTCGCCGACTCGGGCGAGGCGCCGCAATTCAGCGCCGACGGCCAGCGCATCTACTACCTGACCGGCGGCGGCCTGGAGAAGAAGCTGATGTCGGTCGGCCTGCGCGGCGAGGACCCGCGCGAGGTCTTCAACCTCAAGTACGTCGACTCGGTCAGTCTGTCGCCGGACGGGCAATGGGTCGCGTTCACCGAGTTGTTCAACGCCTATGTCGCGCCGCTGGCCACCGCCGGCAAGGCGGTCGAGCTGAGCAAGGACACCAAGGCGGTGCCGGTGACCCGGGTCACCGAGAACGTCGGCAGCTATCTGCACTGGGGTGCGGACAGCCGCTCGCTGCACTGGATGGTCGGCGACCGCTATTTCTCGCGCGCGCTGAAGGACAGCTTCGCGTTCCTGCCCGGCGCCCCGGCGACGCTGCCGGAACCGAGCAACGACGGCGGCATCGAAGTCGGCCTGCAGGTTCCGGTCGATACGCCGAAGGACGTGTTCGCCTTCACCAATGCGCGCATCGTCACCATGCGCGACGCCGAGAACAACGAGGAAGTGATCGAGCACGGCACCTTGGTGGTGCGCGGCGACACCATCGCCGCGATCGGCGCCGACGTCCCGGTACCGGCCGGCGCACACGTGATCGATGCCAGCGGCAAGACCATCGTGCCCGGCTACATCGACGTGCACGCGCACGCCGCGCACTTCGGCCAGGGCGTGGTGCCGCAGCAGAACTGGGCGTACTACACCAACCTGGCGTTCGGCGTCACCACCATGCACGACCCATCGGCGACGACCGAGTTCGTGTTCTCCGAGAGCGAGCTGCAGAAGGCCGGGCGCATGGTCGGCCCGCGGGTGTTCTCGACCGGCACGATCCTGTACGGCGCCGATGGCGACTTCAAGGCGGTGGTCGACTCGCTCGACGACGCGCGCGGACACCTGGCGCGGATGAAGGCCAACGGCGCCTTCTCGGTCAAGAGCTACAACCAGCCGCGCCGCGAGCAGCGCCAGCAGATCAACCAGGCCGCGCGCGAGCTGGGCATGCTGGTGGTCGAGGAAGGCGGCAGCACCTTCCACCACAACATGACGATGATCCTCGACGGCGCCACCAGCATCGAGCACAACCTGCCGGTCGCTCCGCTGTACAAGGATGTGGTGCAGCTGTGGTCGCAGACCGACGTGCGCAACACGCCGACCCTGGTGGTCAGCTACGGCGGCCTGTCCGGCGAGTACTGGTGGTACGCCCGCGACAACGTCTGGGAGGACCCCAAGCTCAACCGCTTCTTCCCGCGCGAAACCCTGGACGCGCGCAGCATCCGCCGCGAGACCGCGCCGGACTGGGACTACTGGCACATCGAGGTGGCCAAGGCGGCCAAGACCCTGCGCGATGCCGGCATCCGCATCCAGGTCGGCGGGCACGGCCAGTTGCAGGGCCTGTCGCCGAACTGGGAGACCTGGATGCTGACCCAGGGCGGTTTCAGCAATTTCGAGGCGCTGCGCGCGGCGACCTTCGACGGCGCCGACCTGCTCGGCCTGTCCTCGCAGATCGGCTCGATCGAGGCCGGCAAGCAGGCCGACCTGGTGGTGCTCAACAGCAATCCGCTGGAAAACATCCGCAGCACCATCGACACCCGCTACGTGATGGTCGACGGTCGCCTGTTCGATGTCGACGCCGACATGGCCGAGGTCGGCAACCATGGCGAGGCGGCGCCGCAGTTCTACTGGCAGCGCCATCGCGACGGCCAGACCTTCGGCCTGGAATTCGGACCGACCGCGATCTGCCACTGCCCGAAGGGCCACGGAGCACCGGGCGGACACGTGCATTGACGAGACGATATCCGGGGCGATATCCGGCTGCGCCCGGATATCGCCCGGGGTCTGCCATGCAGGCCTCGGCGCCTGCGGGCGTGCTTGCGCCTCCACATCCCCATTCGCACCTGACTCTGGGGGCTGCGCCCGGGCCCTTGTGTTGTAGGAGCGGCGTAAGCCGCGACGGGGCTTTCATGGGAAGGCCCTCGCGGCTTGCGCCGCTCCTACGGTCATCCGACTCGTGTCGTTCTCGGAGGTCCCTTCGTTTCGCCTGGCAGGGAGCGGCGGTTGGGCGGCTTGACGCGTAGCGAATATTCGATGCCCTAACCTGTCACTGGCCCAGCACAGGAAAGGATCCCATGGCGACGCGCTACTATCTCTCGCTCCCCGACAGCAACGCCGCGCGCGGCGACGAGCCGTCGCTGTCGTTCACCGCCCAGGGCGGCGATGCCTTCGCCGAGCAGTTGCAGGAGGCCTTGCGCCACGACGCGCTGTTCGAACGCTGGCGGCTTATGCAGGACGAGCCCGACGAGGTCGATCCCACCCTGGGCGCGACCGATCCGCAGGCGACGGTGGCCGGCAAGCAGCACGATCTGCATATCGACCTGGTCGTCACCACCTCGTTGCCCGGCGACGTGCTCAAGCACCGGCTGCGGCTGCTGGCCGGGCGCCACTGGCAACTGCGCGACGTCACCGCGGCCTGAGCGCCCTGTCGCGGCTTACGCCGCTCCTACACGCCTTGTCGCGACCAGTCGCCGCGGTCGAGGCGGTAGACGTGGCAGTCGTCATCGCCGAACCAGCGCCGTTCCACGAAACGGAAGCCGAGGCGCTGGTAGAACGCGTGCGCACGGGTATTCGAGGCCAACGGGTCGATCAGCGCCGCCGCCACGCCGTCCGCGGCAAAGCAGCGCGCCAGCGCCTGCCGCATCATCTCGGTGCCGAACCCGCGACCGAGATCGACGGCCTCGCCTATCCAGATGTCGATCGCCCTCAGGTCGGCGGCGACGTCGCCCCAGTAATGGCTGTCCTCGCGCGCGGGGTCGATGATCTGGATGAAGCCCAGCGGCCGCCAGCCTTCGCCCTCATCGACCTCGGCGATCAGCAGTTCACGCCAGTCGGGACGACGTCGCAGCTCGGTTTCCCAACCCCAATCGTCGTTGGGGTCGGCCGCGACCACGTGCGGCTGTTCGTCCCAGTGGCGCAGCAGGGTCAGATCATCCGGCGTCGCATCGCGCAGGCGGACACGCGTGCCGCGATCAGCCGCCACGATCCGACCACACCGCCAGCTCGTTGCCGGCCGGATCGGCGAAGTGGAAGCGACGCCCCCCCGGGAACGCGAAGATCGGCTTGACCACCTTGCCGCCGCAGGCGGTCACCGTCTCCAGCGTCGCCTCCAGATCATCGGCATACAACACCACGAGAGCGGCGCCGGCGGCGGCACTGGAGCTGAGTGGCGCACGGTAGAAACCGCCGTCGGTTCCGCCGTCGTTGAAGGCGGTGTAGTCCGGACCATAGTCGGTGAAACGCCAGCCGAATGCCTTCGAGTAGAAGTCCTTGACCGTCTCCAGGTCGGCGGCGGCGAATTCGATGTAGTTGATCGTGCGGTCGTTAGGCATGTGATCTCCTGGCGGATCTGTTCAGTCGCGCCGGTGCCATTCGCCAAGCGGCACCAGCACGGCGGGTTCGCGCGGCCGCTGCAGCAGTTCCGGCAGCCGCGCCTCGTAAGCTTCGCGATACGGCTTGGCCTGGCGTTGCAGGAACACCTCGACCGAGGGTTCGCGCCAGCGCTCGTAGAGCGTGAACAGGTTCGGATCCTGCGCGTCGCGGTGCAGCTGGCAGGACACGAAGCTGTCTTCCCGCGACATCTTCTCGATGATCTCCGTCACCGCCTCGCGCCACTCATCGACGCGCTCGGGCTTGACGTGGAGCTTGACGTAGAAGACCAGGTCTTCGTTGGACATTGGCACCGCCTGTCACCTGTGGATGCGCGCAACGATACCCCGCCTTCGCATCGCAGGCGATATGCAGAAAGGGACAGCTCGCCGCCGCGCCGACTGCCGCCTGGCCAGCGATCGCAACCGGGTCGATGCGCGTATCGCATGCGTATCGCCCGGTGAACAACGCTCACGGACTTGTCCGCGCAGGCGCGCACGTTGATATTCGACATGCCGCCACCCTATCGTAGCCGGCGGATCTCCCTGCGAACGCGGACATGACGCCCACAAGCGCTTATCACGGATGGATCGGCAGGCTGCTGTGCAGTCTGCTGCTGTATGGCCTGCTGACGGGCTGCTGGGCGGGGCTGCCGAGCACGCCCGAGGCGTTGGCGCGGCAACGGGCGGCGGGCGTCTTCGACGACCCGCAGGCGCAGGCGCTGGCGGTGGCGGCCGAGCTCAACCAGGCCGATGAAGTACGTCGGCTCATGCGCGAGGAAGGCGTCGACCCGGACCTGTTCTTCGGCAAGCAGAACGACCGTCTTCCCCTGGTCGCCTGGCCGGTACTGACCCGCAGCCCCGAGGGACTGAAGGCAATGCTAGACAACGGCGCCGACCCGAACGCGCGCAGCCCCGACCAACATGTCACCCACTACGAGGACGGCAGCGGCGGCACCTATTTCCTCGGCATCACCGCATTGCAGGTCGCCGCCCCGCTGGAAGACCAGACCTATCTCAAGCTGCTGCTGGAGCACGGCGCCGATCCGAATACCCCGACCCGGGGTATCGAAACGATGCTGTACTACGCCAAGGTCAACGGCGCGCCCTGGTCGTCGATCCAGATGCTGGTCGAGCATGGCGCCAAGGTCACCGGCCGGGCCAGTCCGGGGGCCTCGATCATCGGCAACTACGCTGCCTTCGCCAACTTCGACAAGGTGTACTGGCTGCTCGAGCACGGTGCCGACCCGATGGACCCGGCCGACCACAACCGCATGCTGCCGCCTCCACAGTCACAGGTTATCGACGATATCTACTGGTACCCTGCAAAGACGGCCAATGGCCGCCGATGGCAGCGCAAATGCCAGCTCTGGCTGCTTGAGCACGGTTATCCGCAGCCGGAAAGGATGTCCGACACCATTCGCAAGACCCGTGCGGACTTCGGCTGCCCGACCGAGGAGAAGGATATTCCGCTGCCCGGCCCCGGCAGCACCATGACCGACACCAAGGAAGAATTCGATGTCGACCCCTGCCGAACACCGTGAGCGCCAGGCCCTGCTTGGGGAATTGCGGGCCCAGGACAACCCGGAGACCCGGCGCCAGGCCGATGCCCTGCGCCAGCTCTATCACGACCGCGAAATGGCGGGACTGGCCGACGATGTCTATGCCGCCGCCATGCACCTGGGCGAGCCGCCGCCCGGCTGGAAACGCGCCAGTGAACACCTGGACGAGTTACGCTCGTTGACGCCTCGGCTTGGCGACTACAGCAGCGACGAGTTGCTCAGGCTGCTGCAGCCGCCCGATTCCAAGTTTCGTGCCGAGATCTATCTGCCCGACGCGGGCGTACTCGGCCCCGGCTACCAGCCCACGGTGGTGTTCAAGGGTTCGCGCGGCGAGGTGATGACGGCCGACGGCCTGGTCGACAGCACGGCGGAGGACTTCATCGGCAACAACTTCCCGCAGTCGGTCGGGTTGCAGACCGACTACTACGACCGCACGATGGATCTGGGCGCACGCTTGCAGCGTGCCGGCCTGGAATTCGAAACCGCCGGCCATTCGCTCGGCGGCGGCATGAGTTCGGCAATGTCGGCGGTGACCGGCGCCCCGTCCACCACCTTCAATTCTGCCGGGCTGCACCCTGAGACCATCGCGCGCTTCGTCCGCGAGAACCCGGAGGTTCGCGCCCACGACACCGACCGCACCGTCCGCGCCTACCAGGTCGAGGGCGAGGTGCTGACCGACGGCGTCCAGGAGAACCTGACCTCGCTTGGGACGCTCCAGAACCTCCAGATGGCCGGCTTGATCCGCGAGACGGCCGAGCTGAGTCGTGAGCTGCCGGAGACACGCGCCCTGCTCCAGCAGCACATGAGCAGCCAGATCTCGCCGTCGTCGCACCCGGTCGTCGAAGCCTTCCTGGAGCGGATATCCGAGCGCGACACCGCGCAGTTGCTGCGCGAGCTGCCGCTGGCCGCCGGCCAGGAACAGCCGCGACTGGCGGCGATGACCAACGGCGACACCGGCCCGGTCGCACGCGGTGACATTCCCTCGCTGCGCGAACTGATTCCGGATGCGGCGCCGTTGTTGACCAGCCTGCATGTGGCTGCCCACGGTGCGCGCGCGGGCCAGCGTGCCGGCGAAGGCATCGAATGGACCTTCTGTTCGACCGGCCGCTCGATGGACGGCGTCGGCGATCTGTATCGCAGTTACAACATGACCCTGGGCGCGGTCGGCGACGGCTCGGCGCGCTTCGTCGGCGAGGCCTCCGGAACCGCGATACGCTGGGGCGGCGAGGTCGTTGCCCAGACCCACGAAGCGGGGTCGAGAATCAGTGCCACGATCAACCTGGCCGAGGGCTACCTGGAGAAGACCCGGGCGGACCTGAAGTCCGGTGCCCTGCGCGGCATCGGCGACTGGCTGCCCGACTCGCTCGGCGAGCGTTTGCGCGACAGCGCCGAGCGCATCGAACAGGCCGGCGAGCAGGCGCAGCGCCGCCGTATCGCCGAGGCCGTCAGCGACCTGCGCGAGGGGCGCGAATCCGCGGAATCGGCCCGGACCGGATCGCGCGAGCTCGGCGACCGGGCCAGCGGGCTCGGCCGCGATATCGGCGAACAGGTCCGCAATCGCTACGAACGCCACGGCGCCGAGGTCGACCAGGCGCTCGATCGCGGCGGCGACGCCCTGTGCCAGACCGGCCGGCAGGCGCCCGCGTATGGTGCGATGGTCGGCGGCACGGCGACCGGGGTGACAACGGCGGTCGCCCTGCACGACCCCAGGACCGTGCCAGGCGTGGTCAATCTGCTGAGCACCCGGCGCTTCCTCGGCCAGGTGGGGGAAGCCGCGGGCGAAGCCACCGCGCGCCACTCGATGCCGGACACGGTGTTGCCGAGCCTCGATCAGCGCATCCGGGAAGTCGAACAGACCGCGCGCGAACATCTGCAGGGCCGCCAGACTCCGACGGCCGGGGAACAGACCCGTGCCGGCGTGGACAATGCCGCTCCGGCCTACTCGTCAGCGGCCGCCGCCGATGCCCATCAGCGATTGGACCGGCTGCTGGCCGGCGAGGTCGATCCGGCCTCTCGGGCCGGATGGGACCGCGAGGTCGCCGCGCATCGCGAGCGCATGGACCCGGCCCGCGAGCAGCAGGACGCCGTGCAGGTACAGCAGCAGACCGCGCAACAGGCGGAAATGGCGCGCTGACGCCAACGCGCCCGCTACGGCACGCTCAGGCCACCCATTCGCGCGGCCTGAGCCATGCCCGCGTTCTCAACCGCGCAGCGCCTGCGCGTGAAGCGCGATGTGTTCGCCGATGAAGCTGGCGATGAAGTAGTAGCTGTGGTCGTGGCCGGCGCGCATGCGCAGGTCGAGCGGATGCCCGGCGGCCTCGCAGGCGGCCTGCAACCGGGTCGGTTGCAGCTGACTGTCGAGGAATTCGTCGGCCTCGCCCTGGTCGACCCGCAACGGCAACCGGTCGGTGCCGGGCCGGGCGCCGATGATCAGCTCGCAGGCATCCCATTCGCGCCAGCTCTCCGAATCCAGCCCCAGGTAGGCGCCGAACGCCTTGTGGCCCCACGGCACCCGGGTCGGCGCGACGATCGGCGAGAACGCCGACACGCTGCGGTAGCGTCCCGGATGGCGCAACGCGGCGACCAGAGCGCCGTGTCCGCCCATCGAATGACCGCTGATCGCGCGCGCGGTGGTGGTCGGGAAATGCGCGTCGACCAGCGCCGGCAGCTCATCGACCACGTAGTCGTGCATGCGGTAGTGGGCGGCCCACGGCGACTGGGTCGCGTTGAGGTAGAAGCCCGCACCCTGGCCGAGGTCGTAGCTGTCGGCATCGGCTACGCCCTCGCCGCGCGGACTGGTGTCCGGCGCGACCAGGATCACGCCATGCTCGGCGGCGTAGCGCTGCGCGCCGGCCTTGGTGATGAAGTTCTGCTCGTTGCAGGTCAGCCCCGACAGCCAGTACAGCACCGGGCAGTCCCCATCGGCGGCCTGCGGCGGCAGGTAGATGCCATAGCGCATCTCGCAACCGAGCACGCCGGACCGGTGTTGCCAGACTTCCTGGGTGCCGCCGAAGCAGGCATGGGATTCGATGCGTTGCATTGAGGTTCTCGCTTTTCTTTTCCGTTTCTTCCAGCGGCGGAATGAATGCGCGCGCGTCGGCTGCAGAAGCCTGGGATGGCGGCGGCCGCGGATACCCGCACCGCCCCCGGGGCACATGGATTCGTCACATCCATGTGCCCCCCTCACGGGGCGGCTGTGCCGTCGAAACAGGCAATCCTGCCGATGCGCCTCCCTTGAGCGGGAGCAAGCGGACAGGGTCAGTAGTGGATCACGGTGCGGATCGACTTGCCCTCGTGCATCAGGTCGAAGGCCTCGTTGATCCGCTCCAGCGGCAGGGTGTGGGTCACGAACGGGGCCAGCTGGATCTCGCCGGCCATCGCCTGTTCGACCATGCCCGGCAGCTGGCTGCGGCCCTTGACGCCGCCGAACGCGGTGCCCATCCACTTGCGCCCGGTCACCAGCTGGAACGGCCGCGTGCTGATCTCCTGGCCGGCCCCGGCGACGCCGATGACCACCGACTGGCCCCAGCCGCGGTGCGCGCATTCCAGCGCCGCGCGCATCACGTTGACGTTGCCGATGCACTCGAACGAATGGTCGACGCCCCAACCGGTCATCTCGACGATGACCTCCTGGATCGGCTTGTCGTGGTCCTTCGGATTGACGCAGTCGGTCGCGCCCATCTGCTTCGCCATCGCGAACTTGTCCGGGTTGGTGTCGACCGCGATGATCCGCCCGGCCTTGGCCTGGCGCGCGCCCTGGATCACCGCCAGACCGATTCCGCCCAGTCCGAACACCGCGACGCTGTCGCCCTCCTGCACCTTGGCGGTGTTGTGGACCGCGCCGATGCCGGTGGTCACGCCACAGCCCAGCAGGCAGACCTGCTCGGGGTTGGCCTCGGGGTTGACCTTCGCCAGCGAGACCTCGGCGACCACGGTGTACTCGCTGAAGGTCGAGCAGCCCATGTAGTGATGCACCGGCTGGCCGTTGTAGGAGAAGCGGGTGGTGCCGTCGGGCATCACACCCTTGCCCTGGGTCGCGCGCACCGAAGTGCACAGGTTGGTCTTGCCCGACTTGCAGAACAGGCACTCGCCGCACTCGGCGGTGTACAGCGGGATCACATGATCGCCCGGCTTCAGGCTGGTCACGCCCTCGCCGACCTCGACCACGACGCCGGCGCCCTCGTGGCCGAGCACGGCCGGGAACAGGCCTTCGGGATCGTCGCCGGACAGGGTGAAGGCATCGGTGTGGCAGACACCGGTGTGGCTGATCTTGACCAGCACTTCGCCCTTGCGCGGCGGCTCGACGTCGAGTTCGACGATCTGCAGGGGCTTTCCGGCTTCGAAAGCGACGGCGGCACGGCTCTTCATGGCGACTCCTGGTTCATGTGCATGTTCGTGTGCATGTATGTGTGCATGAGGCCGATGCGGACGCATCGGCCGGGATGTTGGACGGGGGTTATTTCAGATAGGCGCGGATCAACGCGGTGACCTCGCCGACGCGGGCACCCCGCTGTTGTTCGGAGGCGGCGGCATGACTGAACTCCTCGCGGATGTGCGACTCCAGCACCTCCGACATCAGTCCGTTGACCGCGCCGCGGATGGCGGCGATCTGCTGCAACACCGCCCCGCACTCGGCACCGCCCTCCAGCGCGCGCTCCAGCGCCTCGGTCTGGCCACGGATCCGGCGGATCCGCGCCAGCACCTTCTTCTTTTCTTCCGGCGAGTGCGGCATGCGACGGCTCCGGTCAATGAACAATACTGGGGTACAGTATATAGATGATACTCCCCGGGAGTACACCCCCACGCGTCACCCGACCTGGCGAGCGCTCCCGACGGAGGCCTCCGGACCGCTGGCTCCCCGTCGTGAGCGCTTGCCGACACCTGCCCGACGACGGGTCTCCGCGATGATGCCGGCGTGACGTTCGCGGATCTGGCCCCATGCTATGGTCCCGGCAAGCGGCAAGGACTGCTGCCGCCGGGGACGCCCGATCCTTCCAGCGGATGCGGGAACTAGTGACTGAAGTGACTGTTGCCAGGCAGGGAGCGCCTCATGGCAAGCACGATCGAGTTGCCGAAACTGTCCACGCCCGCCGGCGGCGGAGCCGTCCGTGGCATGGGCGAGAGCTATGCCGCCGACGACTTCACCGGGGCGGCGACTTTCCGGATCCCGGTTCCCGCCTCCGAGTGCAGGGAAGTCACCCCGCAGTTGGTGCTGGGCTACACCAGCGGCGGGAGCAACGGCGCGTTCGGCCTTGGCTTCGAGCTGGCCCTGCCCCGGATCTCGCGACGGACCGACGCCGGCATCCCGCGATACGACGACAGCGACGAGTTCATCGCCGATGGCGAAGTGCTGGTGCCGGCCCTGGAACAGGCCGGCGACCAGTGGCGGCCGATCGTCTCGCCGCGCTCCGCCCACGGCATCGACTATGAGGTGCGGCGCTACCGCAAGCGCGTGGACGGCGACGGGACCCGCTTCGAGCGCTGGCGACGGCTGAGCGACAACGACGAGCACTGGCGCATCGCCAGCGCCGACGGCAGCGTGGCGGTGCTGGGCGCGGATCCGGCCGCCCGCATCGCCGACCCGGACGCGCCCGCGCGGGTGCTCAGCTGGTTGATCGAGTATTCGCTCACCGCCCTGGGCGATCGCGTCGAGTACCGCTACAAGGCCGAGGACGGCGACAACATTCCTTCCGTGCCCAGCAACGCGGGACGCGATCACCGTGCGAACCGGTATATCGCCGAGATCCGCTACGGCGCCTACGACGACGGCCAGGGCGGCCTGGCCTACGCGATGCGGGTGGTGTTCGACTACGGCGAGTACGACATCTCGGCCGCCAATCCCGACCCGTATGCGCCGGTACGCACCTGGCCCGCGCGGCCGGACCCGTTCTCCAGCTACCGCAGCGGATTCGAGATCCGCACCTATCGCCTGTGCCGTGGCGTGCTGATGTTCCACGCACTGCCCGAGCTCGGCGCGCAGCCCTGCCTGGTCGCGGCGACCGTGCTGAGCCACACCGTGCAGGACGGCCTGTCGGTGCTCGATCGGGCCGTGCAGCGGGGCTATCGCCACGACGACGCTGGATGCACGATGCTGGAGGTGCCGGGGATCGCCCTGGACTACCAGCCATTCGAACCGGCGCGCCAGAGCTTCCAACCGGTGGCGCCGGCACGGGGCAGCTTCCCGGCGCCGTTGTCGCAGGGCGAGTTGATCGTCGCCGACCTGTTGGGCGAAGGCCTGCCGGGGCTGCTCTTCAGCACCCCGTCGGCCTGCCAGTTCTGGCGCAACCTGGGCGATGGACGCTTCGCGGCGGCGCTCACCCCGCAGGCGATGCCGGTGCAGCGCGACGTATCGAGCGGACGGCAGTTGCTGACCAGTCTGCAGGGCAATGGACAGCTGGACTGCGTGGTGGCCGAGAGCGGCCAGGCCGGCTATTACCGGTACCGGCGCAACTCGGGCTGGAGCGCGTTCCAGGCCTTTCCGCAATGGGCGCCGGAATCGGCCACTGCCGCGGCCCAGTACGTCGATCTGAGCGGCAGCGGGCTGACCGACCTGCTGGTGATGCAGGACGCGTCGTTGCGCTGGTATCCCGGCAGGGGCGAGGAAGGCTATGGCGAGCCGGTGGAGCTGGTCCTGGAGGCGGGCGTGCCCGACCCGCGCAGCTCGTCGCAGACGGAGCTGGTGGACTTCGCCGATCTCATCGGCGACGGCGGCGCGCACATCGTCCGCATCCGCGACGGCAGCGTGGAGTGCTGGCCGAGCCTGGGCTACGGACGGTTCGGCGCGCGGGTGCTGTTCGATGCCGCGCCGGTCTTTCCCGGCGGATTCGACGCCAGCCGGTTGCGGCTGGCGGACATCAGCGGCTCCGGCGGCGCGGACCTGATCTACTTCGGCGAACGGCAGGCCCATGTCTACCTCAACCTGGCCGGCGACGGCTTCGCCGAGCCGGTGACGGTGGAGTTGCCGGCGGCCTATTCGCAGCTCAGCTATGCCGGCAGCGCCGATCTGCTCGGCGGCGGCAGCCACGACCTGCTGCTGGGCACCGCCACCCAGGGGCAGTGGCTGATCGACTTCACCGGGGGACGCAAGCCCTGGCTGCTTTGCGCCGTTCGCAACGACCTGGGCGCCAGCACCGAACTGACCTACGCCAGTTCGAGCCGGTTCGCCCTGGACGACGCCCTCGCCGGCCGACCGTGGCCCTGCACGCTGCCGTTCCCGGTCCAGGTGCTGACCCGGGTGGTCCGCACGGAACCGTTCTCCGACGCACGCGACACTCTGCGGCTGGCGTATCACGACGGCTACTACGATCCGGTCGCCCAATCGTTCCGCGGATTCGGCCAGGTCGAACGCTGGACCGAGCAGACCGTCGACGGCCAGGCCTTCGCCCCCACCGCGCATACCCGGACCTGGTACGCCACCGGCGCCTTCGTCGACGGCGACCTGCTGACCCTGCAATACCTGCGCGACTACTGGCACGGCGAGGCCGGCCGGCAACCGGCGCCGCCGGACAGCGCCATCCGCACCCTGGAGGCGCCGCCCGACGCCGCACTGCTGCGGGTCGCCCAGCGCGCGCTGAAGGGACAGGTCCTGCGCAGCGAGAGCTATGGGCTGGATGGCGGCCCGCAGGAGGACCGGCCGTTCACCGTGATCGGCAACAGCTACACCCTGGACGAAGTGCAGCCGGGCAGCGGCGATCACGACGCGGTGTTCCAGGTGTCGGCGCGCGAGACCGTCACCGCGGTCTATGAGCGCGACGCGCAGGATCCTCGCATCAGCCAGCAGTTCACCCTGGAGGTGGATGCCTACGGCCACGTGCTGCTTGCGGTCGAGGTCGCCAACCGGCGCGGCAACACCTCCAACGGCGTGCCCGCCACCGCCTGGCCGGCGTTCCAGACCGAGGCGCTGGCGACCGCCCGGCAATCCACGTTCGCCGCGCCGCTGGAGCACGGCGACGCCTTCATCGTGCCGGCACTGGAGGACATCGCCTACCAGTTGGGCCAGGTCGCGCCCACGGCCGGCGGCTGGCTGGATTTCGACACGGTGCTCGCGCGGACTCGGACCGCGCTGCAGCACGTCATCCCGCCGGAACAGGCCTTCTCCGGCGCGCAACCGCAGGCCCGCCTGCGCCTGGACTCCCGCCAGATCTACTGGGACGCGGCGCAGGCGCAAGCGCTGCCGTTCGGCAACGTTGCCTGGCCGGGGCTGCTGCACCACGCGCTCGCCACGCGCATGAGCATCGGCATGGTGGCGCAGACCTATGGCGATCGCCTGAGCGCGGAACAGTTGCAGGACGAAGGCTTCCTGCAACGCGATGGCGACTTCTGGTGGGCGCCGGGCGACATCACCCGCTATACCGACGCCACCGGCTTCCACCGCCCCGTGAGCGCCACCGACGCGGCCGGCAACAGCGTCAGCGTGGGCTACGATCCCTACGCGCTGCTGCCGGTCTCGATCACCAACGCCGACGGCACCGCACGGGCGGTGCCGGACTATCAGACCTTGCAGGCCACGACGCTGACCGACGTCAACGGCGTCGTCGACCAGGTACTGCCCGACGCCCTGGGCCGGGTGGTCGTCGCCACACGCTTTCATGCGCCCGCGGGCGGCACCCGCCAGGGCGACGGCGACCTGTCCGGCTACGTCCCCAGGACCGCGACCGGAATCGACGAGGTACTGGCCGACCCGGCCGCCTACCTGCAGCAGATGACCGGGTACTTCTATTACGACTACGGCATCGGCAGCGAACAGCCCCCGGTGGTGCTCAGCGTGGCCCGCCAGCTGCATGTCAGCCAGCTGACGTCCGGGCAGTCCTCGCGCCTGAAGCTGGTGACGAGCTACAGCGATGCGCTTGGCCGTGGCCTGGAAACCAGGACCCGGGTCGAAGCGGCGGCCTGCGGACAGGAACAGGACGCCTGGGTCTGCAACGATCAGGTGCAGCTGGATGTGCAGGGGCAGGCGGTGAAGCGCTGGCTGCCCCGGTTCGGCGACACGGCCGCATTCACCGGCGATCGCGGCCAGTGGTACGACACCGACTGGCGCGATGCCCAGGGACGGGTCGTGGAGACCCTGACCGCCAAGGGCTTCATCGCGCGCAACGTCTATCGCGCCTGGACCGGCGAGCAGTGGGACCTGGACGACACGGTGCCGACCTCGCCCTACTACCTAGCCCATATCGGCGATACCTCGCCGGAATTCGCCGACGAACGTCGCGCGCTCGAGCAGGCCGCATTCTTCGCCGATACCTACCTGACCCAATGGCTGGACCCGCTCGGACGCGTGGTCGACCTGGAGCAGCGCAATCGCAGCACGGACGCACCGCAGGTCCAATCGATGGTGACCGCCAGCGTGCTCGATCTGGACGGCCGCACGCTGGCGCTGGCCGACCCGCGCTTCAGCGCCCGCAACGCCGCCGGCGATCCGCCGGTGTGGAACATCGTCAGCGGCTACGACCTGGCCGGCAACACCATGTCGCTGGACAGCATGGACTCGGGAACCCGCGTCGCCTTCAACGACGCGCTGGGACGCCTGGTCCATCAATGGGACGGCCGCGGCGTGCATTCGCGTCGCGACTACGACGCCATGAACCGGATCACCGGGATCTACGTGGATGGCGCGCTCGGCCTGCAACAGGTCGTGGAGCGACTGAGCTACGGCACCGATGCCGCCACCAACTCGATCGGCCGGCGCGTCGAGCTGCGCGACGCCTCCGGCGTGCTCAGCGAAGGCCCGTTCGACCTGGGCGGCAAGCCGGTCAGCAGCCGTTTCCAGCTGCGCGTGGACTACGTCGACGAGGTCGACTGGTCGCCGGGCAAGACCGTCGCGCTGGAACCGGCGCGCACCACACTCAGCGAGCGAAACGCCTTCGAACAGTTGATCGACAAGACCTGCGCCGACGGCAGCCGGCAACGGAACGACTACTACGCGATCGGATGGATGGCCTCCGCCGACCTGACCCTGGCCGGGGCCACGGCACCCAGCCAGGTGCTCGCGCAGGCGGTCTACTCGCCGGAAGGCAAGCGCGCCTCCGCGCAGCTGGGCAGCGACCTGCTCGCGGTTCGCCGCTATGAGGACAGCACCGGCCGGCTGCTGGGCATCGACACCTCGCGGCGCGGCGACGGCAAGGCGCTGCAGCGGATCGCCTACACCTACGACCCGGTGGGCAACGTCACCTGCGCCGAGGACGCCACGGTGCCGCTGGTGTTCTGCAACCAGTCCCAGATCGGACCGCGCCAGGACTACGGCTACGACGCGATCTATCGCCTGCGCCAGGCCAGCGGTCGCGAGAACCCGGCGATCGGCGCGGACAGCTACCGCACCGGTTTCAAGCAGAGCGTGTATATCCCGCTGTGCCCGGACAACCCCACCGACGCGACCAAGCTGGTGCCCTACCAGGAAAGCTACAGGTACGACGACTCGGGCAACCTGACCCTGCTGGAGCACACCACACCGGAGTCGGGCCTGTCATGGACGCGCCGGTACTCGGTGTCGGAATCCTCCAACCGCGTGGTCCTCGACGACGGCGATGGAAGCGGGGCCGATCCCGATGCGGCCTACGACGCCAACGGCAACATGGTCGACTTCGAGCACCTGCGCTCGATGGACTGGGACTGGCGCAACAAGCCGCACCGCGCAGTGACGATCGCCCGTAGCGGCGACGACGACGATGCGCAGTACTACGTCTACAACAGCGCCGGCCAACGCGTGCGGCGGGTCACCCAGCGCCTCACCGCCGGCGGCCTTCAGGTGGAGGACAAGGTCTATCTGGACGGCTGCGAACTGGTCCGCGAGCTGCCCGCATCCGGTCCGCCCGAGGTCGTGCGCACCGGCATATCGGTGGGCGAAGGCGGTGGCCGCCTGTTGATGGCCTACCACTGGCCCGCCAGCGACGGCCGCTCGCCGCAATGGCGGTTCCAGCTCGCCACCGTCACCGGCTCCGCGGCGCTGGAGGTGGAGGCCGACGGCTCGGTGATCAGCTACGAGGAGTACTTCCCCTACGGCGGCACCGCGATCATCGCCGGCAACTCGCAGACCGAGGTCGAGCTCAAGGATTACCGCTTCTGCGGCAAGGAATGCGACGCCACCACCGGGCTGTACTTCTTCGGCGACCGCTACTACGTGACCTGGCTGGCGCGATGGCTCAGCCCCGATCCCAACGGACCGGTCGACAGCCCCAACCTGTACCAGTACGTCGGCTGCAACCCGTTGTCGTATGTCGACCCCAGCGGCGGCTGCAGGGCCAAGATCAACGTGCCGCCATCGGGGACGACCACGGCGTTCAGCACCTTCGAGAGCAACTACCGCTACCTGAGCCAGAGCGAATCCGACGCCTATCAGCAGCTGGCCCAGGACATCAACGACTACGTATACAAGTACAACTCCGAGGCGACCGGCAGCTACGACGCGCGCCTGTCGCCGCAGCTCGAATACCGCGTGCTGTCGATGTTCGAGAAGTTCAAGCCGCTGCACATCGCATCCAACCCGGAATTGCTCAGCGTGTTCCGCACCGCCCAGGGCAACGCCGGCGTGGACGACGACACCGGCGGCATCAAGTCCTATACGAAGATGCGCTCGCCGTACTTCACCCGGGCGATGAACGACACCGAGATGGGCGACATCGTCGCCTCCGACGATTTCTACCGGACCGTGGAGCTGCACCACGGCGCCAAGAAGCAGTTCCTGCCCGAATACGCCACCAGCGCAAGCAACCTGTGGGCGCTCTCGCGCGGCGGAAGCAGCTACGGCGTGGTCGGCCAGCACGAGGGCGCGTTCCACACCGTCGGCGCGGCCAAGTTCGGCAACATCTACACCACAGAACTGCCCGCCTACACCGGTCTGCTGCTGCACTGGCAGGGGCTGAGGACGCTGAAAGGCGACGATCCGATGGATGCGTTCAAGCCCCCGCCGCCGCAGCCGGTCTTCACGACGCAGCCGTTGCTGCCGAGCTTCTCGACGCTGCTCAGCTCGATTCCGCAATCGTCGTTCACGCAGCCGGTGGTCCAGGGCTACGCCCCTCCTCAGCAGCCGATGCTGCTGTGGTCGCCGCAACCGTCGCCGACGTTCTTCCCCAATCAGTCCGGCGGCCACGGCTACCCGTCGACCAATCTCTACTGACGGCGCGGCCCCGCAGCCCGCGCCGTCCCCTTCTTCTGCCCCATGCAACGAGGTTCGCCATGCTCGACTCCTCCGTTCCAGGCACTCCCGTCGGCGCACGCCGGCCCGCAACCAAGTTGCGCGTAGCGCTCTCGGAGATCGCCCACGCCCACCCCACCCTGGCCGCCCTGCCGGCCGCCCGGTCCGGCCAGGACCTGCTCGCGCTGAACCTGTGGGACCGCGACACCCTGGCCCGGTTGGGACTCGACGGGGACGAGCACGCGGCCGCGCGGGCCTCGTTGCATCACTACCAGCGCATGGCCCAGATCGGCGTCGCGCCCGCCGGCGCCGACACCCTGAAGGCGCGAGGGCTGACCAGCGCGCATCATGTCGCGGCGGTGCCACGGCGCCGCTTCATCAGCGAGCACACCGATTGCCTGGGCTCGGCCGACGAAGCCGCGCGCGTGCATGACGAGGCCCGCGGCATCCAGGCCCGGGTCACCCACGCATGGGCGCGACTGCGCGACCAGTTGGCACCGCACGTGCGCGACAACCGCTATCTGCAGCCCGGCGACGAACTGGTCGAGGCGGTGGCCGACCTGCCCAGCTACACCGACCTATTCGGCACCCTGGACTACATGAAGGTGCCGGAGTGCCAGTCGGTGCTGGGCCCCTCGGCGTATTTCGTCGACCTGATGCGGGTGATCGAGGAGACCATCGTCGCCGAGAACCCCGGCATCGCCGACGCGTACAAGCTCGCCACCCGGCGGCCGGACATGTTCAGCACGCCGCTGACCTGCGCGAACGCGCTCGACCCGGTGTCCAAGGTCGCCATCATCAACGAGGTCATCTCCAAGCGCCTGAGCGGCGCGCTCGGCGCCGACACCGACTACGCGATCGCGACCCGGGTGTTTCCGTTCTTCCTGCCGCAGAACCTGCACCTGCTCGGCCTGCGCGCCACCCTGGGCATCGGCGGCCAGTCGCTGGCCTCGGTGTACGAGGACTTCCTCGCCCAGGACGGCGGAAGCGCGGACATGCCGCAGCCGGTCGATGTCGCCAGCGAGCTGCTGGCGCTGAGCAGCGAGCAGCGAGCCATCGTCGTCACCGCGGACACCACCGCCGATACGCTGGCCCAGTACTACGGCCTGCCGGCCGGGTCCGACGCGCCCTCGCCCATCGCGCTGGCCACCGACCTGGGCGAGGTCTCGGTCGCCAAGGACCAGCTGGCGATGACCGGCAGCGGATTCACCGACGCGGTCGTCGGCTGGGTGGTGAACGTCGGCGGCACCCTGCGGGTGATCAACAGCGTCGACAGCGCGACCACGATCAGCGTCGACACGCCCTGGCCCGCCGACCAGACCGGCGTGGCGGCGCAGGCCTATCCGCCCCAGAGCGTGGCGCAACTGGCGGTGTTCTCGAAGGTGACCGGGATCGACACGCCCGGCGTCTGCGACCTGCTGAGCCAGAACCTGAGCCCCGATGAGATCGCCGCCGGCCTGGCGGGCCGCTTCTACATCAACGCGACCGGCGGCGGCGCGCCGGTCGCGGTGCTCAGCGACCTGACCGACGCCAACTACAGCCTGGACCTGCTGACCGGCCTGAGCCTGGACCGCCTGGATCGCATCAACCGATTCCTGCGCCTGGCGGCCAGCTGCGCCTGGCCGCTGGCCGACCTCGACTGGGCGATCGCCTGCGCGGCAGGCGGCAACCTCGACGAGGCCGCCCTGCCCCAGCTCGCACTGCTGGCACGCCTGCAGGAACGCCTGTCCCTGTCCCTGGACGAGGCCTGCGGCCTGTTCGCGACGGTCAAGACCTACGGTCGCGGCAGCGACGTCCGCCCGCTCGACCTGTTCGACCGTGTCTTCAACGTCACCCGCGTGCTGGAGGACGGCTCGCCGTACCGCCCCCGCTACGCCGACAATCCGCTGTTCACCTCCGATCCGATCGAATGGTCGCCCAACGCCGACGACGGCGACAGCCGGCGTGTCCTCGCCTGGCTTGCCGGCGCGCTGCGACTGAGCGAGGCCGATGTGCGGCAGCTGGCCGCCGCCGTCGGCGGTCCGGCGCCGATCCTGCTCGACGTTCCCCGGTTGTCGCGCTTCTACGCGCTGGCGCGGCTGGCGCGCGCGCTCAAACTGAAATTCCCGGCGCTGATGCAGGCCATCGAACTGCTGGGCGACGGGATACCCGGGACGCTGGAAGCGGTGGCCGCGCTGGTCGCGTTCAAGGATGCGGCGGACCAGGCCGGACTGTCGCTGGACGACATCGGCTACATCACCAACGGCCCGGTGCTGGGCAAGCTGCCCGGCGCCCTCGACCCGCAGACGATCCCGTCCTTCCTGTCCACCCTGCGCACCCTCGGCAAGGCCTGGCTGCTGGAGCCGCACTCCTTCGTGTTCGACAACATCGATCCGGAGCGCTCGGCCAACCTGTTCAAGGCCTTCGTCAAGGCGGGCTGCATCGACGCCAACGGCGTGGTGCTGCTGTCCAGCCCGCCGCAGTTCGGCGCGGTGGCGCCGCTGTTCCCGGTCACCGTGAAGGCGCTGCAGGTCCGCCCGCTTACCCAGGCCGATGCCGAACAGGCCCATGCCGAGCTGAACGCCAACGGCATCCTGGCCGACAACGTGCTGACCGCCGAGGTCACGCCGGACACCGACCTGTCGTTCCTGTTCCCGGGCGATCCCAAGCAGAAATCCAAGATCGATGCCGTGCAGGACGTGCTGCTGCAGGCCAGTGGCGACATCGTCCACACCATCGCGGTCGTCGGCGACGCGCTGGGCGAGCAGTTGCTGGGCATCTATACCCAGCTGTCGTTGCTGTACGAAGACGAGGTCGAGATGGCCCAGGCGGTGACCTCGCTCACCCTGGGCGAACTGGGCGTGCCGCAGCAGATCCTGCTGACGCCGCCGACCGACATCGGCGCGGTGGTCGATGCGCTGGTCAATGCCGATCGCCTGGCCTATGCGGCCGGCAAGCTGGGCATCGAGGCCGCGGACATGGAAACCGCCTGCCTGATCCCGGTGGCGTTCGGCTTCGTCGACCTCGCCCACCCCAATCTCAAGGACCTGTACCTGCTGGCGACCTATGCGCGCCTGATCAGGGCGTTCTCGACCACCGGCTTCATGATCGCCGGCTATCTGATGGCGCCGATGCAGCCGCCGTACGTCAAGCTGCAGTCCCTGCAGGTGGTCACCGGCTGGCCGGTCGAGCAGTCCGCGGCGCTGATCGAGGCGTTGTGGGGCAGCAACGAGGGCTTCAACAGCCTGCCCGGTCTCGACCGCATGCGCGTGTGCTTCAACAGCGCGGACAACTCCGGCGTGGAGCTGGAGTCGATGCTGGCGCTGGCATCCAGCGCCCGCTACCCGCGAATGCCGTTGCCGACCTTCTCCGGAGGCGACGCCTCGGCCTGGGCCCGCTGGGCGCGACTGGCGCAGTCGGCGCTGGACATGCTCAAGGCCAAGTACGGGGACGCCGCCTGGGCCGAGATGTCGCGGCCGGCGGTCGACGCGGTGGCGGCCAATCGCCGCGACGCGCTGGTGGCGCTGGCGGTGCTGCTGTTGCGGCCGGACATTTCGATGATCGATTCGCCGCAGGGGCTGAGCGAATACCTGCTGATGGACGTGGAGTCGGGCAGCTGCAATACCACCACGCCGATCCTGGAGCTGACCCTGGCCGCGCAGATGTATCTGCAGCGCTGCCGCATGGCGCTGGAGCCGGGCGTGACCAGCGCCGAGATCTCCGACCTGACCTGGAGCTGGATGTCCAGCTACCGCCTGTGGGAAGCCAACCGCAAGGTCTTCATCTATCCCGAGAGCTACATCGACCCCACCCTCAGGCGCGCCCGCACGCCGCTGTTCTCGACCCTGCTGGAACAGTTGCAGCAGGGCGAGATCACCGATGCGGCGGTGACCAGCGCCTTCACCCAGTACCTGACCTCGCTGGACGAGCTGGCCAAGCTGCAGACGGTCGGCTCGGTCTACTGCACCGCGCCCGACCCGGATACCGGCGAGCTGGTCGACCAACTGATCATGGTCGGCCGCACCGCGGACGAACCGTTCGGCTACTACCTGCGGACGATGGAGGACGGCGTGATCTGGTCGGCCTGGCACAAGATCGACCTCAAGATCCCCGCGCCCAACGTCACCCCGGTCCACGCCTTCGGTCGCCTGTTCCTGTTCTGGGTGGAGACCGAGGAGGCCAGCATCGGCCTGATGGAGGGCACCAGCCAGGAAAACGTCAGCAGCCTGCGCGGTTCGATCCGCTACTCCTACCAGCGTCTGGACAAGACCTGGACCGCGCCGCAGCCGGTGCTGAGCGGCATCGTGTTCGACGCGATGCCGGACACCTACTCGACCTCGCTGCTGAGCACGAACAGCGACGACCCGCTGTCGGGCATCGATGTCGGCCAGCCGTACTGGTACCGGCCCTACGTCACCGTGGTGCCGGACGCGCCCGGGATGTCCGAACGCCTGGTGGTGGCCTTCGGCAATGCCTACGAGGCCAAGACCACCTCGACACTGAACCCGCCCGACAGGAACGACCCCGCCGCCGACCGCCTCCAGCTCAACGAAAGCGTCTACAACGCCTCACGGGTCGCCAATGCGGTACCCGCCGGCACCCCAGGCTCGGTGCAGTTGCTGCCGGTGGCCGTGCTCGACGACACCCTCTCCATCAGCGAAGCGTGGGCCTTCTTCCAGGACCACGACGGCGCGCCGCAACCCTTCGGCGCCACCGCGTACGAGAACACGTTCCGGCTGATTCCGAGCCAGAACGTGCTGATCGACAACATGCTCTCGGAAGGCTCGGATTACTACGAGCGTGTGTATGCCGGCGGCGTCACCACCTCCTGCCTGTACAGCCTGTCCCGTCAGGCCCAGGTGATCGGCGTGGCCAACATGCCCGGCTGGTGGGTCTTCGACAACGGCGACGAAGCGTTCCTGGCGGTGACCACCGAGGTCACCTTCAAGCAGATCGAGAAGATCGTCAGCATGGCGCCGAACGCGCTGTCCCTGGCCGACGGTCCGGACGAGGTGTCGCTGAGCTGCGCCGCCTACAGCGACGAACCGATCAACGTGCAGGACGCGGTGGTGCAGTTCACCCGCCTGAGCACGGGCGCGGTCGGACACATGAACCGGGCGCTGTTCTCCGGCGGCATCGAGGCCCTGCTGTCCAACGCCACCCAGGTCGCGCCGGGACCGGGCTCGCTGTGCTTCACCCGTTTCTACAGCTCCACGCCGAACATCACCGCAACCTGCGAGCCGCAGGGCGGCGGCATGCCGCCGCCGCCGAACACGATTCCGCCGGACGTGCTCTGCGGCGGACAGGTCGATTTCAAGGGCGCGTACCGGCCGTACTTCGAGGAAGTCTTCTTCCACATCCCGTTCCTGCTGGCGACGATGCTCAGCGCCAACCAGCGCTTCGCCGAGGCCC
This sequence comes from Marilutibacter maris, assembly GCF_006546735.2. Taxonomy (GTDB): domain Bacteria; phylum Pseudomonadota; class Gammaproteobacteria; order Xanthomonadales; family Xanthomonadaceae; genus Marilutibacter; species Marilutibacter maris. The sequence goes on from NZ_VICD02000084.1 coordinate 32,130, forward strand.
AGCGCTGGTACGACTTCGTGTTTGATCCCACCGCCGCGGTGCAGGACCCGGATGCGCCGCAGCCGGCGGTGTTCTGGCAGTTCCAGCCGTTCCGCGAGGACACCTCGATGCCGTCGTTGTCGCAGGAGTTGTCCGACAACGCGGCGATCCTGCGCTGGAACAAGCACCCGTTCGATCCGTATTCGGTGGCGGACCTGCGTCCCAGCGCCTTCAGGAAGACGATGGTGATGCACTACATCGACAACCTGCTGGACTGGGGCGACGCGCAGTTCGCGCTGGATACGCGCGAGTCGCTCAACCAGGCGCTGCTGCTGTACCTGATGGCCTACGACCTGCTCGGACCCAGGCCGCGCGAACGCGGCACCATGCCGACGCCGGCGCCGCTCAACTTCCAGGACATCCTCGACACCTACGGCGACGACATCCCGCAGTTCCTGATCGAGCTGGAGACCGCGTTGCCGCCCGCACCGCCGGCCCGGTTCCAGTACAACCCGGCCCCGTTCAACCTGATGCAGACCTATTTCGGCGTCGGCGAAAACGCCGACCTGGTCGCCTACTGGTCGCGCATCGAGGACCGCCTCTACAAGCTGCGCCATTGCATGAACCTGGCCGGCGTGGTCCGGCAACTGCCGTTCTACCAACCGCCGATCGACCCCAACGCCCTGGTCGCGGCGGTCGCCAGGAACGGTGGGCAATTGCCGGAGGTGATGGACCACAGTCCGGCGGCGGCGCCGAACTACCGCTTCCGCACCATGCTGGAACGGGCCAAGTCGCTGACCCAGACCCTGATCGGCTTCGGCGGCTCGCTGCTGGCGGCGCTGGAGAAGAAGGATGCCGAGGCGCTGGCGCTGCTGCAGAACGTGCAGGAGCGTGCCGTGCTCAGCCTCGGCACGCAGATGAAGGAACAGCAGGTCATCGATGCCGAGCAATCCCTGGCCGGTCTGCAGACCTCCTATGCCTCGGCGGTCTACCGCCAGAACTACTACGCGAACCTGATCGACGAGGGGCTGTCGCCGGCCGAGGAGGTCAACATCGCGATGATGGCGCTGGCCAACGTGTTCCAGACCCAATCCGGCGTCATGCGGGCCATGTCCAGCGCCGCCCACCTGATCCCGAACGCGGGCTCGCCGTTCGCGATGACTTACGGCGGCATCCAGATCGGCTTCGCCTTCGATGCCGCTTCGGCGATCTTCGACACGATCTCGCGCAACTTCGATTTCGCCTCCTCCCTCAGTTCGGTGCTGGCCGGCTATCAGCGCCGCAGCCAGGAGTGGTCGCTGCAGGCGCAGCTGGCCGGCTACGAGGCCAGCCAGCAACAGAGCCAGATCGCCGCCGCGCAGGCGCGGGTGACGATGGCCCAGCGCGATCTGCAGTTGAACGGTCTGCAGATCAGCCAGGCCGACGACACCGAGCGCTTCCTGACCGAGAAGTTCACCAACGCTGAGCTGTACAACTGGATGTCATCGCGGCTGTCCACGCTGTACTTCCAGACCTACAAGCTCGCCTTCGAGCTGGCGATGGCGGCCCAGCGGGCCTACCAGTACGAGATGGACAGCGACGCCACCTTCGTCGACTTCCGCTACTGGGACAGCGGGCGCAAGGGTCTGCTGGCGGGCGAGGGCCTGCTGCTGGGGCTGAGCCAGATGGAAAGCAGCTTCCTGTCCGGCAACACGCGGCGCCTGAGCATCAGCAAGACCGTCTCGCTGCGCGACCTCAACCCCAAGGCCCTGCTGGATCTCCAGAACACCGGCACCTGCAGCTTCGGATTGAGCGAACTGCTGTTCGACCTGGACTACCCGGGCCACTACTGTCGCCGGATCCAGGGCCTGAAGGTCACCGTGCCCTCGGTCGTGGGACCGTACCAGGACCTGCACGGCCTGTTGACCCAGACCAGCAACACGATCCTGATGAAGGACGATCCGGAGGCGGTCGCCTTCCTGCTCGGCGAGGAGACCTCGACGCCGGTCGACGGCGCGCTGCGCTTGAACTGGCGCGGCCAGCAGCAGATCGCCGTGTCGCGCGCGATCGACGACGATGGCGCGGGCGTGGAGTCCGGCGAAGACCGCTACGCGCCCTTCGAGGGCACCGGTGCGGTGTCGCAATGGCAGCTGGACATGCCCCAGCGCAACAACGGCTTCGACCTGGGCACGATCTCGGACGTGATCCTGCAGATCGACTACACCGCGCAGGCCGGCGGCCCCGGGTTCCGCAAGACCGTGACCGACATGCTCCCCACCGACATCGCCGGCGGTCGCCTGCTGGAGCTGAGCCAGTACACCGGCGCGTGGTACGCCTTCATGAACCCCGCCGCGGACGACACCGTGCAGACCCTGCAGTTCCGCGTGCCGCGCAACCTGTTCCCGTTCAACATCGACGGGGCGGTATCGCTGTCGGGCGCCTACCTGCAGCTGGTGGTCGAGCACACCACCTTCGTCGGCCCGATGCCGGTCACGCTGTCGGTGCCGGGCGAGGCCGACCCGACCCCGCTGACCTTCGCCAAGGACACCATTTCGGTGGCGACTTCGCTCGACGTGGAGCTGGACGCGACGGCGAACTGGGTCCTGCAGGTGAAGCGCTCCGACATCCCCGCCGAACTGAAGCTGGGGGACCGCCTGGACCCGGCCAGGCTGGTCGGGATCTACCTGGTGCTGACCTTCAGCGGACAGGTGGCCTGAACGTCCTGCCGCCGCCCTCCTGTCGGGGAAGGCGGCGGCCCGGCCTGATCCGGCCGGACAGATCGGGCCGGACAGATCGGGCCGGCCGGATCAGGCCGCTCGGATCAGGGGTATGGAATCCCCACCGGGGTCGAGCTCAACGAATCCTTGGGCCGGCCCCGGATGATGGGCTCGACCACGACGGTGTAGACCCCGCCCGGATCGCAGGTGAAGTCGACCTGATTGCCGGTCGCGGCGGGATCGCCGACCTCGAAATTGTTGAGCCGGGTGGCGCCGGTGATGATGCCGATGACGAAGCCCTCGCCCCCGTTGTAGTTCACCACCTCCCAGTTCACGGTGACGACGTCGGCCTCGTAGGAGGTCGAGGTAACCACCATCGGTTGCTCCGCGGCCGCAGTGGAACCGCCGGCGCTGCGGGTATCGTTGTCCGTGTTCTTGGCGCTCATGGATGCTGCTCCTTTGCTTCCGCTTTCGCCTCGGCCAATGCCGCCTTCATCGCACCGTCGCCGACCAGGATGCCGCCGGCGAAGTAGGTCGACCCCTGCTTCGGCGACACCCGCGCCGGCGTCAAGACCAGGTCGTAGACCTGCAGCGGCTCGGGCAACACCTCGGCGACGATGCGGGTCACCGGTGACGTCCCGCTGCTGGTGGTCAACTCGTCGCCCAGCCGCAGCTCCTGCGCCTGGACGATGCCACGCCGGGTCGGAATCGCGTGGATGGTGCTGACCTGCACGCTCTGACCGCCGGCCAGGGTCAGCGTCACCGACGCCTCGCGCATGCCCGAGGCAATGGCGGCGATCTCCAGGTCGCCGCCCTCGCTCTGGACCCGGTCCCCCACCTTCAGCTGCTCCACCGCCCGGGCGACGCCGGAAGCGAGGGTGACCCGGGTGCCCTTGGCGATGCAGCCGGCGACCACTTGCACCGGCGGGATCTCGCGCGCGGTGATGGTGTCCTCGTCGATCTGGCTGCTCACCGTGGCCCAGGCCGGGCGTCCCTGCACGCGCACCGAAACGACCAGCGAGAAGTCGTACGCCCCGGTGGCGATCGCGCAACCGTTGTCGAAGCGCAGCGGATCGAACGACCAGCTCAGCGTGTCTCCCTCGACCCGCGTCCCCGGGTCTTCGAAGAAGGCATCGTCCAGCTCGGCGATCCGGCACGAGGCGGTCCCGTCCGGCGCCAGCATCACCAGCGTCGCGCTGGCATTGCTCGGCTTGCCCGAGCCGTCGACGTCGATATCGCCGTCGAACACCGCCGACCCGGCCACCGGCAACTGCAGCGGGGGCGGCGAGTCGATCGCCGCGAGCACGAAGTTGCAGGCCGGCGCGGGCGCTCCGGCGGCGGTGGCGCGATTGATGCACACCTGCACGTCGGTGTTGTCGGGTGCCGCGGCATTGAGCACCGGGGCCTGGTTCTCGACCCGGGTCGGATAGCCGGCAACGTCGCCACTGGCGTAATAGACGTCATGCGAACCGTCCGAATACAGCACGCTCGCGGTCGCCAGCGCGTTGAGCGGACGCTGCTCCGGGTTCTCGCCTCCGGAGACGTTGACCACCGCCGAGGGACTTTCGGTGACCTCGGTCGTGCCGCTCGCGACGACGGCGCCGCCCGGGCCGGTCATCATCAGGGTCAGGGTGATCTTGTAGACATCGTCGTCGGAGACGTACAGGGCGCCGCTGGACACTGTCTTGCCGGCGTCGTCGCTGCCGAATCCCAGCAGGGTGAGGACCTGGTTTCTGGTGGCCTGGTTCCTGCTGGACTCGTTCCCGCTGCCCAGATTCATGCCGGCCCGCCGCTGACCGGCGCCCGTCCACTGGTACAGCGGACTGTCCGCCGCAACGCCGGCATGCCGCAGGTGGTCGCGATAGGCGCGTTGCTGCAGCGGATCGTCCAGATCGAGCAGACGCGCCCGCGGCGCCGGCTCAAGCCGCCCGGATTCCATCGCCGCCGCGTCCGCCTGCGCCTTCGATGGCGCCCATGGCGCCATCGCCAACAGGGTCGCCAGCGCCAGGGCGGCGGCCCGTGAACCGATATTCTGCATGGTCATTTCGCACTCCCTTGCGATGCATCGGTGGGGGGATACGGGATCGGAACCACGTTGCTCTGGTTGGCCGTGTCGGGAAATCCCGGACGCAGGATCGGCGTCACCCAGACCTGGTACTCGTCGCCGGCCTTGAGCAGGACCCCGAATGTCTTGGAAACGGCGTCGGGGTCGTCGACCGGCACGTTGTTCATGCCGACCGAGACCTGCAGCAGCGTGACGATGTAGCCGGAGAGTCCCGATTCGGAGAACGGCTCCCACTCCACCGTGACCGCCGAACCGTCATAGCTCGCCGAGGTGATCACCATCGGCGAGGTGGTGTCCCTGCCCGCGCCGCTCATGGCTTCACCGAGGCGGCTTGTTCCTTCACCCAGTTGTCGAAATCCGCGTGCCACGCGGCCGGAACGCGATGGCGCAGCTGCGCCGGGCTGCCGGCACGGTCGGCCGCGGCGCGCTTGCGGGCCAGTTCGCCCTGGACCGCCGCATCGCCCACCAGCACGGAGCCGGCGAAGAAGGCGGCATCATCTCGCTCGGCGATGAAGGCGCCGTCGCCGCCCAGCACGCCCAGGTTGTAGACGTTGAACGCCTGCGGCACCTGCTGCATCGACACCTCGACCAAGCGGCTCTCGCCGTCGGGACCGTAGATGACGTCGCCGACCTTCAATTCGCGCGCCTGGACCATGCCGCCGCGGGTAGCGACCGGGTGCAGCGGGGTCAGCCGCACGTTCCTGCCCGCGCTGTCGGTGAGCTCCACCGATCGGGTATCCCACCCCGTGGTGCGCCACTCGACCACGACCGGGCCGCCATCACGACCGCGCAGGCGATCGCCGCGGCGCACGTCCTCCACCGCCTTGAGGCTGCCATCGGCCATCAGGATGGGCGTGCCTTCGACGATGCAGCCATACTGCAGCTGCAGGTCCTTGGTGATGAGCGTCGATACCGTGGGTTTGGTGTTGGGCGCATTGGTGATCGTCGCCCACACCGGCACTCTCTCGATATTGAGCATCAACGCCAGCGTCAGCGTGTAGTACTCGTTGTTCTGCCAGCACACCGTTCCGAAGTCGGCCGGCTCCAGGTCCCAGGTGATCGTGTTGCCGTTGACCTTGGTGTTCGGGTCGTTCATGAACGACTCGCCGATATCGACCAGCTTGCAGTTGCCGCCGGTGGTGCGCCCGGTCAGCGACAACGACACGCTGTAGCTGCCCTTGGCCGGCTTGCCGGTGGCCGGGTCCACGTCGATGTTGCCGAAATACTGCACCGACCCCTTGAAGGGGAACTTGATGTTCGGCGGCATGTGGCCCGGGTCGGTGGGGCCGTAGTCGCATTCGGTCGGCGCCGACGGGTCGGGATTGGCCCGGTTCAGGCATACCACGATGTGGTCGTTGGTGGTGGTGACGACCGGCTTGTCGTTGTTGATCTGCTTGGGAAAGTAGCCACCGCTCATGACCGCGTAGACGGGGCCGTACGGCTTGCCGGTGTTGTCCTCGCCGTAATAGACCCCCAGCGCGTCGATCGCGCCGCCGGTGTTGTTCTCGCCCAGTCCGCTGTCCACGGCCATGTCGCGGCCGCCGTCCCACTCCTCGGCATGGTTGGTCTTGATGACCTCACCCTGGTCGTTGGTGACCGTGACCATGGTGTTGGAGTAGTGCGAGCCGTTGAACATGGTGCTGAACGCGGTGGAATCGATGGTCTTCCAGTCGTTGGTGCCGATGTTCAGTACCGCGTAGTCGTCGCTCGGGGTGTCGGCGCCGATGAAGGCCGCGTTGCGCGGCGACAGCGCCGGCAGCGCCTCGCCGTTCGCGCGCAGGGCCAGATGCGCTGCCTTGACCTGCGCCAGCGTCCGGTACAGGTGCGGGCGGTTCTCCGGCGTGAGGCCGTTGAGCCGCAGCAGGGCCCGATAGGCCCGCTCGTTGGCGGGATCGGACAGATCCATCAGCGCCGCCTCGCCGCGCTCCGGCGCGCTGTCGATCAGTTGTCTCAGGTCGTTCGACTCCTGCGCGCTCAACCTGGCCGGCTCGCCGGCGTGTGCAATTGCGACGAGGCCCAGCGACGCGAGGCCGAGAGTTCGGATCCATCTCGTGAACATACCCATGCTCCTTAGGTAAGTGATCTTGGCGCGACAATCGTTCAGTCGTATGGTGCTGGCGCCGGGCCGGTGGCCGGCGCAGCCATGCTGATGCAGTGTCTTCCCCTTGCCGACGCGACGCCCTGTTGGCAGTCGTCGCGGCGCACGTATAGCACAGCGACCGTGATGCCCGGGCATCGACGCAAAAGCCCCGTCCACCCGGAATATCCGGCCCCGGAAGCGGCGATTCGATCCGCCCGGATCGGTTGCGGATTGCGGCGGCTGGCCACAGCCGCCCGCGACGCATCCGGGCGCCGGTGCGGAGGTCCAAATTCCGGATCGACGGGATGCGCCGCGAAACCGACGGGACCGCACGTCCCTCGGTTGCGCCGCATAGCGATGGCGTCCGGCGCCGCCGGACCGCTGCCCGCCCCGCCAGCTACCCGGTGTTCTGGATGCCCGCCGCGATCCCGTTGACCGTTGCCACCAGCGCGCGCAGGCGCTCGTCATCGGGGCTGCCGGCCTCGCGCCAGCGCGCGAGCAGATCGACCTGCAGCAGGCTGATCGGGTCGACATAGGGGTTGCGCAGGCGGATCGACTGGCGCAGACGGCGGTCGTGGGCGAGCAGGTCGTTCTCGCCCTTGATCGCGAGGACCGCGTCGCGGGTGCGTTCGAACTCTTCGGCGATGCCCGGGTGCATCGTCGCGTGCAGCTCGCCGGCCAGGCGCGAGTAGCGCTCGAAGATCGCCGGGTCGGACTTGGCCAGCACCATCTCGACATCGTCGACGAGGGTGCCGAAGAACGGCCAGTCGCGGGCCATCTCGGCCAGGGCATCGCGACCGTGCGTGTCCAGCGCCGTGCGCAGCGCGGTGCCGACGCCGTACCAGGCGGTCAGACCGCAGCGGTTCTGCGCCCAGGCGAACACCCAGGGGATGGCCCGCAGCGAACCGATCCCCGGCGCGCCGCCACCGCTGGCGCGCTTGGCCGGACGCGAGCCGATCCGCAGCCGCTCGATCACGTCGATCGGGGTCGCGGCGCGGAAGTAGGCCGGAAAGTCGGGATGTTCGTGGACGAGCGCGCGGTAGTGGGTGCGCGCGTCGGCGGCGAGCTGCGCGGCGATCTTCCGCCAACCGGCCTCGCGCGGTTCCGGCGGCCGCGGCCGCAGGGTCGCCCGCAGCACCGCGCCGGTGGTCTGTTCGAGGTTGCGCAGCGCGATCGCGCGGATGCCGTACTTGCGATGGATCACCTCGCCCTGCTCGGTCAGGCGCAGGGTGCCGTCGACCGAGCCGCGCGGGGCGGCGATCACCGCACGCTCGGTCTTGCCGCCGCCACGGCTGATCGAACCGCCGCGGCCGTGGAAGAACGCGATCCGGATGCCGCTGTCGTGGGCGAGCCGGGTCAGCGCGATCTGGGTCTGCTGCAGCGCCCAGCGCGAGGCGACGATGCCGCCGTCCTTGGCGCTGTCGGAATAGCCGAGCATCACCATCTGGCGGTTGCCGCGCGCGGCCAGGTGGGCGCGGTACAGCGGGTCGGCGAACAGCGCCTCGAGGGTGTCGGGCGCGGCGGCGAGATCGTCGACGGTCTCGAACAGCGGCGCCACGTCCAGCGGCACTTCGCCGGCATCGTCGGTGCACTTGGCGACCCGCGCCAGCGCCAGCACCGCCAGCGCGTCGGCGGCGCTGCGACTCATGCTGATGATGTAGGGGCCGAACGCGCGCGCGCCGAACCGCGGCCGCAATTCGGCGACGGCGCGGAACACCGCCAGCACGGCGGCCGCCGGCTCGGGCTCGACCGCGGGCGTCTCGACGCTGCCGTCGACGATGCCGTGCAGGCGCCCGGCGCGCTCGCTCGGCGAGCGCTGCGCCCACTGCGGGTCGTCGAACACCGCCGCCAGCGCGGCATCGTGCACCGCCGAGTCCTGGCGCAGATCGAGGGTCGCCAGATGGAAGCCGAAACACTGCGCGCGCCGGCGCAGGCGCCGCACCGCGAACAGTCCGGCGTGCTCGCCACCGTTGCCGAGCAGGCTGGCCTCGATCGCCTCGATGTCGGCGAGGAAGCCGGCCGCATCCTCGTAGCCGCCCGGCGCCTCCTTCACGGTCAGGTCGATGCGCTCGATCATCAGCGCGAGCAGATTGCGGTACGGCATGTCGGCATGGCGCGGACGCAGTCGCGCGGCCGCCAGCGGCAACCGCTTCCGGTAGTCCTCCAGGCGCTCCAGCACCGCGGCGTCGACCGCGACCCGGTGCAGCGACTGGCTCAGCAGCTCGCCCAACGCGGCCAGGTCGCGGCGGTAGGCCGCCAGCACCAGTCCTCGCTGGCCGACCAGCGAGGCGACGATGGTGTCGGCGCCGACATTGGGATTGCCGTCCATGTCGCCGCCGACCCAGGTGCCGAAGCCCAGCAGCGGCGGCAGCGTATCCCCGGACGGCATCTCCCCGGACGGCATGTCCCTGGACGGCATGCCCTTGGACGGCGTGTCGCCGATGCCGTAGTTCTCGCGCAATGCCTCGTCGAAGGCCTCGTGGAATACCGGCAGCACCTTGTACAGCACTTCCGACAGATAGAAGCCGACGTGCTCGAACTCATCGGCGACGCTGGGCTTGGCGGCCGGCGCCTCGGCGGTCTGCCAGCTCGCGGTCAGCGCCAGGCGGATGCGCTCGCGGTCGGCGCGGCGTTCGGCCGGGGTCAGCCCGCGGTCGATGTCGTCGACCAGGCAGGCAACGATCTGCCGCTCCTTCTCCAGCAGCGCGCGCCGCACCGCCTCGGTCGGATGGGCGGTGAACACCGGCTCGATGCGCAGCCGCGGCAGCAGTTCCAGCACCTCCTCGGCGCTGACGCCCTGTCCGGCCAGCGACGCCAGCACGTCGCGCAGACTGCCCGGCTGCGCGCCGGCGCCGCTGCGCTCGTAGTCGCGGCGGCGGCGGATCCGGTGCACGCGCTCGGCCAGATTGACCGCCTGGAAGTAGGTCGCGAACGCGCGCACCAGGTCGCTGGCCTGGGACAGCTCGATCCCGGCCAGCGCGGCGGCCAGCTCGTCGACCGGCGCTCCGGCCTCGCGTCGCCGGATCGCGCTGCGGCGCAACGCCTCGACCTCGCCCAGGAACGCGTCGCCGCGTTGTTCGGCAAGGATCTCGCCGACCAGGGCGCCCAGTGTCTTGACGTCCTCGCGCAACAGCGCGTCGGTGGATGCGAACTCGACGATCCGCAACGGCTCTTCCGAAGACTCGGCGTGCAACTGGCTTGATTCACTCATCCGCCGAGCGTACCGCACTGCAACATCGCATGCGCGTCGGTTGCGCCCGCAACCGTCTGCGAGACGCCCGCCTCCGGTATCCGACGGGCGGTGACCGGGATCCGGTGTCCACAACGTCTGGTTGGCTGTCCCACACCGGTGAATGATCATGCGTACGATCGCCGCCCTACTGACCCCATGCCTGGCCGCTCTGGTCGCGGCCACCGCCTGCCAGGCGCCCGATGCCCGCCCGGAAACCGGGGCGCCGCCGCTGTTCGACGACTTCGGCGACCTGCATCGCGATACCGGCAGCGACATCGCCGCCGCGCAGCGCTACTTCGACCAGGGCCTGCGGATGACCTACGGGTTCAATCACGAGGCCGCCGGCCGCGCCTTCGCCGAGGCCGCGCGACTGGATCCCGGATGCGCGATCTGCGTCTGGGGCCAGGCCCTGGTGCTGGGCCCGAACATCAACATGCCGATGGACCCGTCCCACGCCGCCGACGCCACCCGCCTGGCGCGCGCCGCGCTGGCACTGGCCGACCGCGCCGGTCCCGCCGACCG
>NZ_VICD02000085.1 GCF_006546735.2 Marilutibacter maris
AGCGCCCAGTAGCGGCTGCCGCCATCGGATACCGTGGAGACCGCCAACGGGTCCGTCGCCGGGGTATCCGCATCGGCGGGCAGGTCCGTCACCGCGGGCGCGGGGGACGGGGCCCCCCTGTCGATACCCGCCGTCACCGTCCATGCCAGCGGCGGCAGGGTCGCCGAGCGCGCCTGGCCGGCTTCCACGTCCCACCAGTCCAGCTTCACTCCCGACAGACGGGTCTCGCCGGCGCGGTCGGGGACCAGCGAGAAGCTGCGGGTCCACTTCACCCTGGGCCGGCCATCGACGAAGGTCTCGTCGACCTGCGGCCGTTCCGGGAACACCTGCACGCCCTCGATCGGCGGCAGTTCCAGCTCCGGCATCTGCGACGCGGTGGCGCCGTCGGCGACCGCCTCGATGGTCAGGGTCGCGGCAAGGCCCCGCCGCAGGTCCGACGGGTTGGCGCGATAGCGCAGCTGCAGGTCGTGCAGCGGCAACCACGGCTGCGGCGCGTCGTCCGGAATCGGCCGTACCGTCAGCGTCCGTGGCGCCGCGCGGGCCTGCAGGCTGGCACCGCGGCCACCGAACATGTCGTCGAAGAACCCGGCCGCGCTGCGGCCCTGGAAGGTCGCCGCCGGCACCTGCAGGTCGCCACTGCGCTCGGGCACCAGCAGGAAGCGGCGTTCGATGACCTGGTAATGGCGTCCGGCAACCGTCCGCGAGTACTGGGCATCGTCGCCGACGCGCTGGAACGCCGCCCGTTGCGGCGCCGGCTGGTCGAGGGTGCCGGTCACGATCGGGACCGCCGCGTACAGCCTCACCACCCAGCCCACCGATTGCTGCACATAGGGCTGATCGTGGTCCGGCCCGCTCTCGATGAACACGTCCTCGCCGGCACCGGCCGGCGCTCGCCGCACCGCCGGCGCCACCAGCAACGACAGCGGCGCGGTACTGTCCTTGCCCACCCGCAGCGACGGCACGGTCAGCACGCCATCGCGGCGCGGCCGCAGCGCCACCGCGAACAGGCTGCGGCGGCCACCGCCGTTGCCCAGGGCCATACCGCGCCGGCTGCTGTGCCCGCTGAGGTCGAAGTCCGCCGCCAGCGGCGCGTAGTCCGGGGTCGCGGTCAGCGCATCGGTCTCGATGTTCAGGGTCACGGTCTCGCCCTGCTCGATCTTGTCGCGGTCGAGCCAGGCGCGCGTCGTCGCCGGGGCGCCGAAGGCGGTCGCCAGCAGGGCGAAGCACAGCAACCATGACAGCAGATGACTTGCCGTCACCCGACCGATGAGCGGCGTTGCCGGCGATGGTGTCTGAGGGGTCAAGGCTTGGGACCTCCGGCGCCGCCGTCGCGCTGGCGGCGCTCATGTTCGATTCGGAACTTCTCGCGCAGCAGGCCGCCCGGATCGTCGGGCACCCGTCGCAGCCAGGCTTCGTTGGCGATCCGGCGCTCGCGCTGCTCGGCGGTCTCCTCGCCCGGCGCCGGAGCGGGCGACTGCCGGTCCTGCGCGTCGCCATCCTCCTGGCGAGCCTCCTGCTCCAGGGCCTGCTGCATGCGGCGGCGCTGCGCCTCGTCGGCCGCCTCCTGCGTCTGGCTGTCCTGCGGCGAGGGCGCAGGCGAGGCATCCTCGCCCGTCTCGGGCCCGGCCCCCTCCTGCCCCTCTCCGGCGTCGGAACCCGGGTTTTCCCCGCTTTCAGGCGACGCGTCCGTCTGGCCGTCGCCGCTGTCCCCTCCAGGTTGCCGGCTCGGGTCGGCAGGGCCCTGGTCGGGGCGCTCGCCGCCGTCGGACCCGGAGCCGTCGTCGTCGCCAGGGTCGCCGGAGTCCTGGTCCTCGCCGTCGGACTGAGGTTGCTGTTGCTGCTGCATCGCCGCCTGGACCGCCTCGCGGTTGGCGATCGCGTCCTCCATCCCCGGCTGCAGCTGCAGCGCGCGATCGTAGGCCTCAACCGCCTCCGGGTAGCGGCCGGCCTTGGCCAGCGCGTTGCCTCGGTTGTAGTGGCCGTCGGCGCTGTCGACCTGCTGGTACCCCTCCGCCGCCGCGGCGAAGTCGCCCTTGCGGTAGGCATCGCCGGCTTCGCTCAGGCGACGGTGTTCGAGCTGGTCCGCGCGGCGCCACCAGTCGGCGGCATGGGCCGGAGTCAGCGGCAGCCACAGCCCGACCAGCAGCATCGCCAGCACCGCGCCGCGGCGGAACGCCAGCAACACCAGCAACATCACCGGCGGTATCAGCCAGAAACCCTCGTCGAGCCAGGTGCTGCCACCGCGTGCGGCGACCGGCGAAGCCTCGGCACCGCCGCCGTCGAGCACCGCCAGGGCCCGCAGATCGGAGGCGTCGGACGACAGCCGCGCGTAGCGACCGCCTCCGGCGCCGGCGACCCGTCGCAGCGACGCTTCGTCGAACCCGGCGACCGCGGTGCGTCCGGCGACGTCGCGATACATGATCCCGCCGCGGCGCCCCAGCCCGAGCACGGCGACGTCGAAACCGGCCGCGCGGGCGGCG
>NZ_VICD02000086.1 GCF_006546735.2 Marilutibacter maris
GAAGCCTCGGCAGCAGCGTCCTGAGCCTGCTGCTGGTTGGTGCACGCAGCCAGGGCAAAGCCCAGGGCCAGGGCAAGCAGTGCCTTGTTCATGGTCATGATTCGGAATCCTCGTCGATTTGGTTTGGCAACGCGCAACTGCGCGCCGATAACATGATGACAAGCCGATGACGCGTGTCAAGCGGCCGATTCATTTTTTTCGTCCGGCGATGTTAAGCGGTGGTTATCCGGACTGCAAAAGCGGGGCCGGGCGGCAGGCCCGATCCCCGTCATTGTCGGTCGATCAGGCCAGTTCGACGGCGATCGCGGTGGCCTCGCCGCCGCCGATGCACAGCGATGCGACGCCGCGCTTGCCGCCGCGCACTTTCAGGGCATTCAGCAGGGTGACGATCAGGCGAGCGCCGCTGGCGCCGATCGGGTGGCCCAGTGCGAGCGCGCCGCCGTGCACGTTCAGCTTGTCGTGGGCGATGCCCAGGTCCTTGATCGGGGCCATCGCCACGCAGGCGAAGGCCTCGTTGATCTCGAACACGTCGACGTCCTCGACCTTCCAGCCGGCCTTGTCGAGCACGTTGGCGATCGCCTTGACCGGCGCGGTGGTGAACCATTCCGGCGCCTGCGAATGGGTGGCGTGGGCGACGATGCGGGCGATCGGCTTCAGGCCGCGCTTGCCGGCTTCCTCGGCGCTCATCAGCACGGTGGCGGCGGCGCCGTCGGAGATCTTCGAGGACGAGGCGGCGGTCAGCACGCCGTCCTTGCCGAAGGCCGCGCGCAGGGTCGGGATCCGGGCCGGATCGATCTTGCCCGGCTCCTCGTCGCTGTCGACCACGACCTCGCCCTTGCGGGTCTTGACCGTGACCGGGACGATCTCGTCCTTGAACACGCCGTCGGCCTGGGCCTGCTGGGCGCGGCGCGCGCTCTCGGCGGAGTAGGCGTCGACCGCCTCGCGATCGAGGCCGTACTCGGCGCAGGTGGCGTCGCCGAACACGCCCATCGCCTTGCCGTCGTAGGGGTTGGTCAGACCGTCCCAGGCCATGTGGTCGAGGAAGTCGGCGCTGCCGTAGCGGATGCCGGTGCGCGAGCCGTTGAGCAGGTGCGGGGCATTGGTCATCGACTCCATGCCGCCGGCGACGATCACGTTCGCCGAGCCGGCCTTGATCAGGTCGTGGCCGAACATCACCGCCTTCATGCCCGAGCCGCAGACCTTGTTGATGGTGGTGCAGCCGGCGGAAGCGGGCAGGCCGGCGCCGAGCGCGGCCTGGCGGGCCGGGGCCTGGCCGAGGCCGGCCGGCAGCACGCAGCCCATGATGACCTCGTCGACCTGGTCGGCGGCGACACCGGCCTGCTCCAGCGCGCCATTGATGGCGGCGGTGCCCAGGGCCGGCGTGGGGGTGCCGGTGTACTGGCCGAGGAAGGAACCGATGGCGGTGCGCTTGGCACCGACGATGACGACGTCGCTCATGGAAAACTCCTGCACAGACGGTACGACCGTGGGGGTCGGGAATCCCCGATTATGAGCTGCCATGCCGCAGTGCGGCAAACGTAGCTGTGGCCGATGGCGGGGCGATGACGGCCGGGCCCGACGCGGCGCGTGCGCACCAGAACGGGTTTCGTAGGAGCTGCGTAAGCTGCGACCGGGCGTTTCCCGTTAAAGCTCCATCGCGGCTCACGCCGCTCCTACGGGTCCGCTCGCCCCATCACTTACACGCCGGCCCTGGCCAGCCCCCTGAGTCAGGGGGCGATTCGTGCCACAGGCACGAATGGGGGTGTGGCAGCGCAACGGCGGGGCCCAAGGTTTGCGGAGCAAACTTTGGGAGATATCCGGGCGTAGCCGGATATCGTTCCCCCTGAGTCAGGGGGCGATTCGCATCGCAGATGCGAATGGGGGTGTGGCAGCGCAACGGTGGGGCCCGAGGTTTGCGAAGCAAACCTTGGGAGATATCCGCGCGCAGCCGGATATCGTTCCCCCTCACTCAGGGGGCGGACGAATGCTCTTCTGCTCTTCGTAGGAGCGGCGTAAGCCGCGATGGGCCTGCCTCCGGAACCTCCGGGTCGCGGCTCACGCCGCTCCTACAGGGGGCATCGCCAACCGCCGGACGTACCGGCTCAGCTGTTGCCGTTGAACAGCTCGCGGCCGATCAGCATGCGGCGGATCTCGTTGGTGCCGGCGCCGATCGCGTACAGCTTGGCGTCGCGCAGGATGCGGCCGGTCGCGAACTCGTTGATGTAGCCGTTGCCGCCCAGCGCCTGGATCGCCTCCAGGGCGACGTCCACCGCCGAATCGGAGGCGTGCAGCAGGCAACTGGCGGCGTCGACCCGGCTCTTGTGGCCGGCGTCGTAGTCGCGCGCGACCTGGTAGGCGAACGCACGGCTGGACTGCAGCGCGGTGTACATGTCGGCGATCTTGCCCTGCATCAGGCCGAAGGTGCCGATCGCGCAGTCGAACTGCTTGCGCTCGCGCACGTAGGGCAGGGCGATGTCGAGCGCGGCCTGCATCAGCCCCAGCGGACCGCCGCTGAGCACCAGGCGCTCGGTGTTGAGGCCGCTCATCAGCACCTTGACGCCGTGATTGACCTCGCCGAGCACGTTCTCGGCCGGGATCTCGCAGTCCTCGAACACCAGCTCGCAGGTGTTGGAGCCGCGCATGCCGAGCTTGTCGAGCTTCTGCGCGGTCGAGAAGCCCTTCATGCCCTTCTCGACGATGAAGGCGGTCATGCACTTGCTGCCCGCGTCCTTGCCGGCGGTGCGCATGTAGACGATCAGCACGTCGGCCTCGGGGCCATTGGTGATCCACATCTTGTTGCCGTTGGCGACCCACACGCCGTCGCGCAGTTCGGCGCGGCAGCTCATCGAGCCGACCACGTCGGAGCCGGCGCCGGGCTCGCTCATCGCCAGCGCGCCCTTCCACTCGCCGCTGCACAGCTTGGGCAGGTACCTGGCGCGCTGGGCCTCGTTGCCGTTGGCGTAGAGATTGCTCACGCACAGGTTGGAGTGGGCGCCGTAGCTCAGGCCGACCGAGCCGGAGGCGCGGGAGATTTCCTCCATCGCCACCAGGTGGGCGAGGAAGCCCATCTCGCTGCCGCCGAGCTCACCGGGGACGGTCATGCCCAGCAGGCCCATTTCGCCCAGCTTCGGCCACAGCTCCTGCGGGAACCAGTTGTCGTGGTCGATGGCCTCGGCGCGCGGGGCGATCTCGGCTTCGGCAAAACGGCGGACCGCGTCGCGCAGCGCGTCGATCTCTTCGCCTAGTGGGAACGGACGCATCTTCTACTCTCCCGGGCCGCTGGCGACCCCTAGCGTGCATGGAAGCCGGCCACCTTCCCGGGCCGACGAAATACCGACAAATGTTGCGCCTCGCGCGGCGGTGCGTCCCTCCTTGAAGGGACGACCGCCAGGGCCGGAACGGCGGATGCATTCCGGCGATGCCCCAGGAATCGATATCGCGATCCCCGGGGCGATCAGGACAGGTCAGTGGCCGCCGCGGATACGGCCCTGGAAGCGCGGGGTGGTGCGACCCATCGGCAGCTTCAGCTTGCCCATGACCTCGATGCGCTCCTCCGCCATGCGGTCGGCCGCCTTGTAGGTCGGGATGCTGTCGCGCTCGGCGATCTCGAAGATGCGGCCGAGGTTGTGATAGATCGTGCGCATCATGCGCATCGCGCGCTCGCGGTTGTAGCCGGTGATCTCCAGCGCGACGTTCATCACGCCGCCGGCGTTGACCGCGTAGTCCGGCGCGTACAGGATGCCGCGCTTGGCCACTTCGTCGCCGATCGCGTTGTTGGCCAGCTGGTTGTTGGCCGCGCCGCAGATCACCTTGGCCTTCAGCCGCGGCAGGGTCTGCTCGTTGACGGTGCCGCCCAGCGCGCACGGCGAGTAGACATCGGCGTTGACGTCGTAGATGTCGTCCAGGCCGACCGCCTCGGCGCCGTACTCGGACACCGCCTTGTCGACCAGGCCCTGGTTGATGTCGGTGACGAAGATCTTCGCGCCGCGCTCCTTGAGCAGCTTCACGAACTCCATGCCGACGTGGCCCAGACCCTGCACCGCGAAGCTGTACTTGCCGACTTCCTCGTCGCCGAAGCGCTTCTGCAGCGAGGCCATCAGGCCCTGCAGGGTGCCGTAGGCGGTGAACGGGGAGGGGTCGCCGGAGCCGCCGTGGACCTGGTGCACGCCGGTCACGTACTCGGTCTCGCGGTACACGTATTCCATGTCGTTGACGTCGATGCCGACGTCCTCGGCGGTGATGTAGCGACCGCCCAGCGAATCGACGAACTTGCCGAACGCGCGGAACAGCGCCTCGGACTTGTCCTTGCTCGGATCGCCGATGATGACCGCCTTGCCGCCGCCGATGTCGAGGCCGGCGACCGCGTTCTTGTAGGTCATGCCGCGCGACAGCCGGAGCACGTCGTTGAGGGCTTCCTGCTCGGTCTTGTACGGCCACATGCGGGTGCCACCCAGGGCCGGACCCAACACGGTGTTGTGGATCGCGATGATGGCCTTCAGGCCCGCATCCTGGTTGTGGCAAAACACGACCTGCTCGTGGCCGTAGCTTTCGAGGGTTTCGAAAATCATCGGGTGCTCCGTGTCGGCGCGTAACTGCGCAGGGCGCGCTACGTCGACAGATTTTTGTAAGTAATTGAATCCAGGGGATTCGTTCTGCCGCGAACGCGGCTGTCGGCCGCCGCGGCGGGCGCTAGTCTAATCCATTAGTTGGATACGGCTAGGTACGGTTTCATGCTGCACTGCCGCAATAAGTGCCTGATTTTCCGGGCCGCAGTGCCGCCCTTGTCCGATCGGCCCGCGGCTTCGGTCGCCATGGGGCGGCGCCCGCGCCGCAATCCCCGGTCGGAGCGCTAGAACGCGCGGTAATCGCGCTCGCGCAGCCACAGCGTGGCCAGCCACTTCTCGCCCTCGACCACCGGCTCGCCGGCATGCAGCGAGCGCGGCTCGGGGCCGCCGTCGGCATCGAGGTTGTCGAACACCACCGCGCAGCCGGGCTGCGGCGCCACGCTCAGGCCGGCGTCGGGAAAGGCGGTGGCGCCGCCGTCGGCGACCGCGTTCAGGTAGACGCAGATCGTGCGGGCGCGGTTGCCGGCTTCGGGACGGTCGCTGGCCAGGGTCGCCGGCGGCAGGTAGTCGCGGTGCGGGCGGTACTGCTGGCCCGGCGCGTAGCGCAGCACAATCAGCTGTTCGGCGTGGACCAGCTCCATCTGCGCGGCCTGGGCGATACGCAACTGCACGCAGCGCAGCGCAAAGTCCTCGGCCAGCGGATCGAAGCTGGCGTCGCGGCTGGTCCGCAACGGGTTGGCGCGGGCCTCGCCGCTGACCGGGTCGACGGTCATCGAGTCGCGCAGCTGCGGTTGCGCGCAGGCGACCAGCAGCCGGCACTCGTCGGCCGACAGCAGCCGGTCGACCCGGCGCAGCGCCGGCGATTCCGACAACGGCGTCCACGGCGGCGGCCACAGCACGTCCTCCAGGGTCAGCGTGCCGGGACGGCCCTCCTGTTGTGCCGGAAGCGGCGCCTCGATCGCCGGCAGCCGCGGCACTCCGGCGCGATCCAGTTGCGCCCACAGCTCCTCGGCCGCCCGCGGTTGCGGCGGACAGCCTTCGCCGCGCGCCAGCCGCTCGGCCAGCAGTTGCGCGGCGACGACGTCGCCACGGCCGGCGGCGCGCTCCAGCATCTGGATGCAGCGGGTCTGGTCGTCGTCGCCGGGCTTGCGGCCGAAATGGATCGCGACCGCGCGCAGGGCCGGAGCGATATCGTGGCGCACCGCCAGCAGCAGGCGCTCGTTGATGCGCGCATCGCGCGGCAGCGCGGTTCCGCCCAGCGCGATCATCGCCAGCAGATAGGACGCGCCCGGATGGCCGCTGGCCTCGGCGCGTTGCAGCCAGTGCACCGCCTCGGCCGGGTCGGCCGGCGCATCGATACCGTACAGCCGCATCCGCGCCAGCTCCAGCTGGGCGCCCGGGTGGCCGATCTGCGCCGCCTCGCGGTAACCGGCCGCGGCCAGCTCCAGCCGCTGCGCGGCGACATCGGCCTGGGCCTGGCGGAAGCGGGACTCGGCGTGGGCGCGCTGTTCGGCGCTCACCGCATGCGGCGGGACGGAGGACGGACCGACGTGTTCACTCATCCCCCAAGCCTAACCTGCGCGCGACGATGACGACGCCCCCGCTTCTGTAGGAGCGGCGTAAGCCGCGATGGGGCCTGCCCCCGGAACCCGGGGATCGCGGCCGGCCGGCGCGTTACAATCCGGTTCTTGCCTCAACCGTATTGAGTCGCCCATGAGTACCCCCGCCAGCCACGCTCCCCTCAGCCAAGGGCCGCAGGCCGATGCCGAGAGCACCCCGCTGCGTTTCGTGACCGCCGCCAGCCTGTTCGACGGCCACGACGCCGCGATCAACATCATGCGCCGGCTGATCCAGGGGCAGGGCGCCGAGGTCATCCATCTCGGCCACAACCGCTCGGTCGAGGACGTGGTCCGCGCCGCGCTGCAGGAGGATGCCGACGGCATCGCACTGTCGTCCTACCAGGGCGGCCACGTCGAGTACTTCAAGTACATGGTCGACATGCTCGCCGAGCGCGGCGCCAGCCATATCAAGGTGTTCGGCGGCGGTGGCGGCACCATCACCCCGGAGGAGATCCGCGAGCTGCAGGCCTACGGCGTCGAACGCATCTACCACCCCAACGACGGCATGCACATGGGCCTGGTGGCGATGATCGAGGACGTGGTCCGCCGCGCCGCCGACGGCCGCCGCTCGGCCGAGCACCCGGACAAGACCGTCGACATCGACGACGAGATCACCATCGGCCGCATGCTGTCGGCGATCGAGGAGGGCGCGATCGACGAGGCCGAGCTGGCCCACCAGCGCAAGCAGTGGCAGCTGGCCGGCGGCCGCACCCCGGTGGTCGGCATCACCGGCACCGGCGGCGCCGGCAAGTCCTCGGTCACCGACGAGCTGCTCAACCGCTTCCTCGCCAGCTTCCCGCAGATGCGCATCGCGGTGATCTCGGTCGACCCGACCCGCCGCCGCACCGGCGGCGCGCTGCTGGGCGACCGCATCCGCATGAACTCGCTGCGCTCCAAGCGCGTGTACATGCGCTCGATGGCGACCCGCCGCCAGCACGCCGCGACCAACGCGGTGCTGAAGGACTCGATCGCCTTTCTCAAGGGCCTGGGCTACGACCTGGTCATCGTCGAGACCGCCGGCATCGGCCAGAGCGACTCGGAGATCGTCGACCTGGTCGACTTCCCGATGTACGTGATGACCAGCGACTTCGGCGCGCCCAGCCAGCTGGAGAAGATCGACATGCTCGACTTCGCCGAACTGGTCGTGCTCAACAAGTTCGACAAGCGCGGCGCCGAGGACGCGCTGCGCGACGTGCGCAAGCAGTGGAAGCGCAACCGCGTCGCCTTCGACCTGAAGGACGAGGACGTGCCGGTCTACCCGACCATCGCCAGCCAGTTCAACGACCCCGGCATCAGCTGGATGTTCGCCAACCTGTGCCGGCTGTTGAAGGAAAAATGGGGTCAGAGTCATTTTTCGACGGTGGAAGGCAAAACAGACGCGGGCAGAGGGGCGAAAAATGACTCTGACCCCATTTTCTCCCCGCGCTGCGACTTCACCCCCGACATCGACACCTCGCTGAAGGAGCCGCGCGCGACCGTGCTGATCCCCGGCAACCGCGTGCGCTACCTCGCCGAGATCGCCGAGCAGGGCCGTTCGATCAACCGCCAGATCGAGACCGCGGCCGAGATTGCCGACCGCGCCCAGGCCTGCTGGCAGGCGCTGGAAGCGCTGGAGGACGACAGGCTGCCGAAGGCGCTGGACCTGTACGACGCCGGCGACCTCACCGACGGCGGCGACAACACCCTGCTGACCCTGCGTCAGCGCTACAACGACGCCATCCAGTCGCTGTCGTCGGAGGCGCTGAAGCTGCTGCGCGAATGGCCGGCGCGGCTGAAGTCGATCACCGACGAGGTCAACGAATACCAGGTCCGCGACAAGGTCATCCGGGTCGACAACTACCGCGAGTCGCTCAGCCACCAGATGGTGCCGAAGATCGCCGCGCCGACCTACAAGTCCTGGGGCGAACTGCTGACCTTCCTGCAGAAGGAAAACCTGCCCGGCGCCTACCCGTACACCGGCGGCGTCTACCCGTACCGCCGCACCGGAGAGGACCCGATCCGCATGTTCGCCGGTGAGGGCACCCCCGAGCGCACCAACCGCCGCTTCCATTACCTGTCGGTCGGCCAGCCGGCCGCGCGCCTGTCGACCGCCTTCGACTCGGTCACCCTGTACGGCGAGGACCCGGCGCCGCGCCCGGACATCTACGGCAAGATCGGCAACTCGGGCGTCAACATCGCCACTCTCGACGACATGAAGAAGCTGTACTCCGGCTTCGACCTGTGCGCGCCGACCACCAGCGTGTCGATGACCATCAACGGCCCGGCGCCGATCATCCTGGCGATGTTCATGAACACCGCCATCGACCAGCAGGTCGAGAAGTACCTGCGCGAGGACCAGGCGCGCTGGGACGCCGCCCACGACACCATCGAGAAGCTGTTCGAAGGAAAGAAGCGCCCCGAATACGGCGGCCCGCTGCCGGAGACCAATGACGGGTTGGGCCTGGGCCTGCTCGGCGTCACCGGCGACCAGGTCGTCGACGCCGAGACCTACGCCCGGATCAAGGCCCAGACCCTCAAGACCGTGCGCGGCACCGTCCAGGCCGACATCCTCAAGGAGGACCAGGCCCAGAACACCTGCATCTTCAGCACCGAGTTCGCGCTGCGGATGATGGGCGACATCCAGCAGTACTTCGTCGACAAGGGCGTGCGCAACTTCTACTCGGTGTCGATCTCCGGCTACCACATCGCCGAGGCCGGCGCGAACCCGATCAGCCAGCTCGCCTTCACCCTGTCGAATGGTTTCACGATTGTCGAGTATTACCTCGCGCGCGGGATGAAGATCGACGACTTCGCGCCCAACCTGTCGTTCTTCTTCTCCAACGGCATGGACCCGGAGTACACCGTCATCGGTCGCGTCGCCCGCCGCATCTGGGCCCGCGCCATGCGCGAGCGCTACGGCGCCAGCGCCCGCAGCCAGATGATGAAGTACCACATCCAGACCAGCGGCCGCTCCCTGCACGCGCAGGAGATCCAGTTCAACGATATCCGCACCACGCTACAGGCCCTGTACGCGCTGTTCGACAACTGCAACAGCCTGCACACCAACGCCTACGACGAGGCCATCACCACGCCCACCGAGGAGAGCGTGCGCCGCGCCGTCGCCATCCAGATGATCATCAACAAGGAGCTGGGGCTGAACTTCTGCGAGAACCCCTGGCAGGGCAGCTTCATCGTCGACAAGCTCACCGACATCGTCGAGGAAGCCGTCTACAAGGAGTTCGAGGCCATCAGCGAGCGCGGCGGCGTGCTCGGCGCCATGGACACCATGTACCAGCGCGGCAAGATCCAGGAAGAGAGCCTCTACTACGAGCACAAGAAGCACGACGGCAGCCTGCCGCTGATCGGCGTCAACACCTTCCTGCCCAAGGACCACGCCGGCGACATCGTCACCGAGATCGAACTGATCCGTTCCACCGAAGGCGAGAAGGGCCAGCAGATCGACAACGTCGGCAACTTCCAGCGGCTGCGCAACGGTTTGGCACCCTCTCCCGCGAGCGGGAGAGGGCAGGGTGAGGGTTCGGCCGCCGCCGGCCTCGCCTACCTCCAATCCGCCGCCCGCGAGCGCCGAAATGTGTTTGAATCGCTGATAGAAGCGGTCAAGACCCACAGCCTGGGGCAGATCAGCCACGCGCTGTATGACGTGGGTGGGGAGTATCGTCGCAACATGTGAGACGAATAGATGGGATATTCCAAGTCGTTGAAAAACCGAAATTGGTGGGAGATGGCATTTTGGATGCTCGTTGCCGCAATGGTAGTGGCACCCCCGATCTATGCGCAGGCGGTGTCATTGCCATCAAAAGAGCTCGTCACTAGGACAATCGTGACTAATTGTCCTGTTGAGCCAGTTGGTAAGTGCATGGAAACGGCAGGCCTTCTTCAGGCTGTCGGATCCTTCTATGAAGTTGTGATCATTGTTTTGATCGCATTGCTCGCAGCCGTCGTGTCGCTTGTTTATCTATCTATTCGCGCTTCATCAAAGCGGCAGATTGAGGAGCAATTTGAGAAAGACCTTAGTTCCGCATGGCTTCAAGATCGGCTGCAGCGAAAAGTGGACGAGGCAACGAAGTTAGCCATGGCTGATCTGGCGCGAAGGCTTGAGATTGCCGAAGGCATGCTGCAGCGAATCAGTCAGCAGCGCGATAGGTCTGAGGATGCTGATGGCGGCGCTATTGTCGTAGGAGGGGGGGATGGCGCTGGTTAGGCGAGTAGGAGTGCATCAGGCGCCCAGCCATGAGCTGGAGCTAGCCATGAGTAGGTTGGCGCATAGTGACCTGCTTAGGACGCCAGTTGATGTCTACTCAGTGGCTGAGTTCCTAGGCTTGGAAGTTCAAGAAGAAGTAATGGATGACGAGCTGTCCGGGTATATCGAGCCTCGTAAGTCTGGGTGGGTTATTGGTGTGAATTCATACCACCATCCGAATCGTCAGCGGTTCACGGTTGCTCACGAGATTGCGCATTTCTTGCTCCATAAGCCCAAAGAGCGGCATCTGGATGTGACCTTTGCGAGAAGATCTGGAGGTAGAAACAAGATGGAAGCTGAGGCAGATAGTTTTGCCGCCAATTTGTTGATGCCAGAGTCCGAGGTTAGAGATCTGATTTCCGGCGGTGAAACATCGCTTGATCGTATTGCGGGTCGATTTGGTGTCTCAGTAATGGCTGCCAAGTACCGGGCGCAATCCCTTGGGTATAAAGTGCGATGACCGATTTTTCATCGTGTATCTACTCACCGGCAATCCGCACCCGACGTGCAGAGTTGCTGGGCCTGTCGAAGGTAGATCGACCATTCGAGTATGGAGTTCTTCCGGTGTTCGAGTTGACGCGGAGTCGTCGAACCAAGTCCAATCCCGAGGGTTCGGTTGAAAAAAGCGTTGAGGATGTCTCTGAGCTTGTGGGTGGGGCACCATACGTCGCCGATGTTACTTCGCTACGCTCACTAACGAATTCGGATGTGGAGCGTTTGTTGGATCCGGATAACTGCTTCTCGAACTGGACGAGTTTTGTCACTTCTAAGCTTCCGGAGAATGCGATACCCGTAATCCACTTGACTGATCCGTTCGACAGAGACTCGGTTTCAGCGCAGATTGATGTTTTCATGCCGCGCCAAGGGAGGGTCGCGCTTCGAATTCCATCCGAGTTTGAAGATTGCGAGGCGTTAGCGGACGTTGTCCGGGAGGTTATTGGCAGCGGTGATAATCTTGCTGTTTATGTGGATGTCGGATTGGTAACGGAGAGAGGTCGTGGCGGTGCAATCGCAAGGGTTCGCGAAGTGGCTTCCATTTTTTCGGACTTAAGTCCAGGTCTATTGGCGCCCCTAGCAACCAGCTTCCCAAGTACAGTGACGCCTTACGGAGATGAAACGGGATCGTTTGTGCTCAACGAAGTTGGAATTTCAGATGCATTGAAGGATGACTTCCCGGATTTGAATTGTATTCATGGCGACTACGCTTGCATCCACCCGCTTGACATGGAGGGGATGGCAATCAACTGGGTGCCAAGAGTGGATGTGCCGCTTGATGGGTCGCTCTTTTATCATCGGCATAGACGGCACACAGGTGGGTATGTAAGGGCTGCGGAGGCGGCTTTAGCTGACTCGAGATACGTCGCACTCAATTGTTGGGCAGATAGTAATATCCGCGCTGCTGCTGCAGGTTCGCCGGACGGGAAGGCGCCGGCTTTCTGGATTTCCGTGAGGCTGAACTTTCATGTAGAGCGACAATTGGCAAGGTTGGGCGCTTAGCGAACGCTAGTCGGCGACGAGAGTATCGCCAAATCGTCCGTTGTTAGGACTCTGCCTCTTTCTCGATTGAATATGTCGTATCGGACGCGTAGCCTTTCGTGCACGATTTCAAGGGCTACCTTCGTCGCGAGCGGCGCCTTTAGTTCCTTGATGTTCAAAGCGGGTCCGAGGCTTCGTTGAATTTTTCTGGCATCGGGAACCCGAAGCCAGCCCAGTGCGTCATCTTTCCCAAGCCTAGTCCGGACTAGTGATTTTCGCCTTCTTGTTATGATGCCAAATTCGTCAACTGTAAGGACGCCCGTGGTGCGGTCAAGATGTTCGCGAGCTATTTCCAGCATCGCATGCGGTATGACCAAGTAGGACTCAAGGAAGGCGGCTTGATAGGCCTCCTTTTGTTGGGAATATCGCCGGAAGTCGTCGTAGGAGCTTTTTATTTCGTAGGCAGCTAAGCGATTTGGCGAACTAACGACGATGTCTGCTCTGTTCTGCCAGTTGTTGAAGTGAAGCTCGGTTGCAATGACTTCGCTGCTCTCAAGCTGTGAGAGTAGCCATCGAACGACGGAAATTTTGATCTGTTCTTCTCGCATACATGCAATGATAGCTTGTGGGCAAAGCTATGGTCAGGCTTCCCATTTCCATGAAAGGGAAAGTGGGTCAAGCTCATTTGTCCCGTGACTTTGGGGCGGCCACGGGGCTGGAGGACTGCGGAACGTTGGGCCAGGTCAGGGCTTCGATCTGTTGACGGAAGCGGCCGTTGTACCAGGCTTTCTGTTGCTGGGAGTGAGCTCACAGGTCCTCCAGTTCGCCTTGCGGGCGGCTCCGTCTCAAACAGCGCCCGATCAGCGTGTTGGCGCCGGGCACCGCTCGCTCCAAGTCCAAGGTAGAGCAGATGCTGAGATGGGGCGTGATGCGTGGTTATGCGCACCATGGGTGTTGAAAAAACAGGAGTCAGAGTCGACTTTCTCGATGAGCTTCGAGAAACGCTACTTTGCCCCTGTTCTTCGGGTGCGGCATGAGGGCTGGCGGCGCAAACGCAGCTCTCATGCGGCGTTGCCGCCCAATGCAGATCTTTTGGTCGAATGGCTGTGGTGCGGCAGGAAAAGTTCACTCTGATTCGGGTTTCGGTTTAGGCCTGCAGGCTAGGTAGCGTTGCACTCTATACCAACCAAGTTTTGAGGCGCGCGGCGCTTCAGTTCACGACTAGGCGCCATATTTTAGCTCTATAAGTTCCGATCAGGGCCTGAGTAATGAGTGTTGAAAAGAGATTGAGTGACATAGCGGAAGAGCTTGCATCTGGGGGTGAGATTCCTCCTATTACCGTCCGTGAGTTTCTGTCGTGGTTCAGCGCGTTGCGTCGAGGTAGTTGGATTGTTGGGCGCATTCGAGAAATGCTCGCGGCAGCTGGCCTTCGAACGCAGCCTGATTTCGAGTCGCTGTACATTGACGCCACCTTTTCTTTTGTATTGGAGGATGGCGACGCCGATAGCCGCGCTTTGCGCGTTGGGGATGCTTCAGCTGTTGAGACATCCGTGGCCGATGAAGTGGTGATTCGCGACGCGCCGCCGTACGCTGATCCGACGTACCGACTGAGTAAGTTGGCCGCCGCCAATAGGAGGCCTCACTCAGTTCCTCCGGCTGCGACCTTGCGGGAGGCGGTCACGGTTATGGTAGCGAATGACTATTCACAGCTTCCCGTTATGACGAGCGAACGAGATGTGAAAGGCATGGTGAGTTGGAATTCGATCGGTTCGCGCTTGGCGCTTGGAAAGCGTGTTGACCTGGTCCGAGATGCCATGGATTCTCATCAGGAGATTCCCGCCGAAGCGTCGCTTTTTCAGGCGATTCCGATAATCGTTCAGCATCAGTACGTATTGGTCCGAGGTACGGATCGGACGGTCGTCGGGATCGTAACTGCCAGCGATCTCAGTCTCCAGTTTCAGCAGCTGACCGAGCCTTTTTTGCTTTTGGGTGAGATTGAGAACCATGTTCGTCGAATCCTTGACCAGAAGTTTGCCACCGAAGAGTTGAGGCTGGTCAAGGACGATGGCGACTCGGGGCGGTTCATTGAGCGGATATCCGATCTCACGTTCGGTGAGTACCTGCGTTTGATTGAGAATCCAATTCGATGGGAGAAACTAAAGCTGCCGGTGGATCGAGTTGTGTTCTGCCAGCAGCTTGAGCGGGTCAGGTCAATCCGCAATGACGTGATGCATTTCGATCCGCAAAAACACAAAAACAGGGGTCAGAGTCGGCTTTCTCAATGAGCTTCGAGAAACGCTACTTTGACCCCTGTTCTTCAGGTGGGACACGAGGGCTGGCGGCGCAAACGTAGCCCTCATGCGGCATTGCCGCCCAATGCCGATCTTTGGGTCGAACGGCTGTGTTGGGCAGGAAAAGTTCACTCTGCCCCGGGTTTCCGACCCAGATTTCCGGTTTCCGCCTAGGTCGACTTCAATCGCCGCTGGTCACGGGCGCGAAGTTGGCGTGTACCAGCATCCACGTGCCGTTTTGCCTGACATAGACGCGCGTCGATTTGGCCAGGACGTTGTCGATCTTGCCGTCCTTGTCCTTGACCATGCCCACGTAGTTGTAGGCCAGAATCGCGGTATCGCCGTAGACCTGCACGTGCGGATTGATCATGTCCGACAGCAGGCCCTGGCTGCCGCCTTGCAACGAGGCATCGAACATGCGGCCCGCCAGTCCCTTGCCCTCGATCAGGGTCGGCACGTCGGGGTTGAACTCGGTGTAGTCGTCGGCCACGGTGGAGAAAGACTGTGCGGCGGGCTTGTTCTGGTCCTGCGCGGCCCACTGGGCCTTGGCCGCGGCCATGACCTCGGCGGCAACCGCCGGATCTTCGGCGGCCGACGCTTGGCCGGCGCAAACCAGCAGCGCCCAGGCAGCGGCAAGCAGTGTCGTGCGGACGGAACGTCGATCGAAGACGGACATGTGAGACTCCTCGTGGTGAGCCAACGGAAGTGACAAGCCCGAAGCCATCAAGCGGCTTCCCTGCTGCCTATTCGCGGTGACTGACTGCCCCGAGCCCGATGCCGATACCCGGGATGGAAACCCGGGATGGAGATGGATGCCGGATACCCCAGATCAGATGGGCGGCAACCTGCCAAACGCCGGTCCTCGGCAATACCGGCCACCGCGCCCAGAAACAGAGGTCAGCGTCGGCTTTTTCAGACGGCACGTGCCCCGGCAGCCTTGCGCCCCCACCCACCTCTTGACCCCCCAAAAAACCTACCGCAGACTCACCCTCAAGGAGCGTCGAAACTCCTCACGTAGCGGTTCCCACCTCCGTCAAACCGGTGGGTTTTTTGTGCCCCTAAACTTTAGGGCACAACCGACGCGACGCCTGCGTCGGGAGGGCGGCTAATACAACACCCTTCGGGGAAATACGCCCGCCGTCTACGTGCGGTTTCGAACCTCCCGACTTCCCGTCCGCCGTCCCGGTGGGCGGGCACTTCACGGAAGGAGGAGGCGACGGTGTCCAAGCGCACACCCCAACAGACCCAGGCCACGGGCGACGTCCCGCCCCAGGACGGCCACGCCCGGCTTGAAAGCCTGTACGAGCACATGCGGCGCCTGTCGCAGCTGGCGCAGTCGCGGGCGCGCGACGGGGCGCCGGAGGGGCCGCCCGGGCCCAGCGCGGGCGAACTGGCGCTCTGCCTGGAGCTGCTGGCCGAACAGGCGGGGCAGGTACTCGATGCGCTGTCGCCGCCCGCTGGGCGGGAGGCCGCGCACACGCCGCGGCACATCTATGAGGCGCCTGCCGGGGACACGCCCGCGCTGCACACGGCCAAAGCGCAGGGCGACTTCTGCTTCGGTCTCACGGTGGCGCAGATCGACGCGCTGCAAACCTTGGCCACCCAACTGTCGGCGCATGGCGACGTGGTGACAGGCAGTGGCGACGCCGCGTTCGCGGACCAGACCCTGCCCACCATCGGCCACGCCATCTTTGAAGAGGCGGAGGCCCTGCGCGGGATTCTCGGCCAGGTGAGCACGCAGCGCCTCGGCAACCGGGTAGGCGAGGCGCGGCCCGTCTACGGCGCCGCCCCGGTCAGGGCGCGGCCCACCCACGGGCCCACCGATACGCCGCTTCCATCGCCCGCGTTTCCAGCCCGGCGACAGAACGCCGCCACGCTGCACTGAGCTGGTCGGCATGCGGCATCGCCTTCCAGCAGAAGCTGGCTTTCGTGAAGTAGAGTCTGTTGTTTCTGTTTGGAAACTTTGGCAGAGTCGAGTTCCTGACCTGCCGTCGATTGCCCGGATTCGGCCCGATGAGCCCCCCACCAAAGCCACCCCGTCCAGCACCCGACCCGCCAGCCGGGCCGGAGCTGAGGCGGGAGCTCGTCGAGTCATATGGCGAAGGCCCTGCAACCGACCCGTTCGAGCGCTGGCTGGCGCTGATGGAGGTGGTCGAAGTCCTGTGTCCGCGCTGGCCCACGCGCGAGCCGCGGCCCCACTACGGCAACATGAAGCTGTAGGGCAGAAGAATGGACGACAGCAGCGATCAGAGCCGACTTTCCCAGGAATCGATTGGATCGACGCGCTTGCGAGGCCGTCCGAGCTTGGCAGGGCCTGCGGTGCGGCCGAGTCAGGCTTCGATCGCGCGGAAGCGACAGGGGCGTAAAGGTACCGGCGTTGCAGGCGCGACCCGATGGCTCGGGTTTCGGTGGAAGCGATGGCCGCCATCGCCCTCGCTCACCAAGCCTGTCGTCGGGTGCCCTGATAGGAGCCCCCGCATTGGGTATTGTGGGCCGGGCAGGATCAGCGATTGTCGTCTTGTTTCATGGCTCATCGCTGAGATGAGCTTCCAGGTCGGCGCGTACGTACTCGCCAATCTCGCATTTGCTCGAAATTTCCGCGAGGTCCTTCGTGCTTATCTCATAGCTTGCGGCCGGCATGACTTTTATCCGTGGTTCGAATCTGGCGTTCAGGAGAATCCAGACTCTGGCGTCTTGCCCCTTGGAAAGAATCCCGGCGGCGCAAAGGCCACTTTGTTTTTCAATGATCAACGGGCGAAGGTCTTGAGCTTCGCGGTAGCGGAACTCAAGATCTTGCAGCATGGACCACTCGGGTTTGGACTGTAGTTCGTCGCTTCTGCGCAGCTGAGTGTACGCAAGTGCTCCAAGCAGTCCGAATGCTATCGCTGTTACACCTAGGGTTCGTAGGATTCGCATGGTCAGCGTCATCAAAAAACCGGGGTCAGAGTCGACTTTCTCAGGGGTTGATTGGACTGACGCGCTTGCGCGGTCGCCCGAGCTTGGCGGGGCCTGTGGCGCGGCCGAGTTGGGCTTCGATTGCGCGGCGGAAGCGATCGGGGGCGTAAAGGTGCTGGCGTTGCAGGTGCAGGCGGATGGCCTCGGTCTCGGCGGGGGCGATGGTCTCCATCACCAGCGCTCGCCAAGCCTGTCGACGGCTGTCCAGGTCGGAGCCCAGTGCCCGCCACGCGGGATGCGGGTGGATCAGGGGGTCGGGTTCGCCAATGGCATTGTGGCGATGGCTTGACCAGCGGTAGTCGGCGGGATCGGCGACCATGCGCGCCCGCAACGGGTTGAGTTCTATATAGCGCTGGCATTGCAGCAGGTAGCGGTCGTCGGCCACCGGACACGATTTGTAGCGTCCTTCCCAGAGTGTGCCGGTGCGACGGTAGTGCTCATTGATGTAGCGCACGTAGCGACGGCCAAGGGCTTGCATGACCCTGCCGATCTGCCCGGAGGCGGACGGAGTCATCAGCAGATGCACATGGTTCGTCATCAACACATAGGCGTGGACGGCGCATTGTTCTCGTCGGACGATTTCGCGCAGGTCCTGCAAGTAGCGAACGTAGTCGATCCCATCGAAGAAGCAGGGTTGGCGGTCATTACCGCGTTGCACGACATGCTGGGCGATGCCGGGCAGGTCGATACGAGGGCGTCGGGGCATGGTCGCGTCCTTGCGGGAAACGTGTTCACACTAACTTGTGGCATGACGCCGGCTCATAGGCGTGCTTCCCGGCAACGGCTAGGAAAAGTCCACTCTGACCCCGATTTTGCTATCGCTGGTCCAGTTCGTAGTGGATCAACACCACGCATTGCGATGCGAACAGCATTCGGGATCCCAGCGCGATCTTCTTCGCGCCCAGGCGCTCCAGGCCGTGGAAGGTCTTCTTCGGCATCGGAATGTGGTCGGTCAGCAGGAAGCAGGGATTGCCATCGAACGCCTGCTCGCGGATCGGGGTGCCTTTCCGGTCCATGACGAACAGCTGGTGATCTTCGGCAAGCTCCTGCACCAGCCGCTCGAAACTCGTGGTGCGCACGGTGATGCCCGATTCCACCGGTCGCATCTCGTCCTTGCTCATGCCCCTGGACGCATCCAGCGCTTTCGCGATCTTGCCCAGCAGCGCCCGTTCGTCGAAGCCGCCGATCTCCTGCATTGCGCTGGCGTCGAAGCTGATCGTGCGGGAAAAGTCCCGGGTGCTTTCCAGTACCAGATGGACCTTGACGTCCGGGCGATGCGATTGGGCCACGAACACCGCATTCATCAGCGTGTGCGCCAGGATCTCGGGATGTGCCTCCTTGCCCACGGAGGCCAGCAGGGCTTGGCTGTCGGTGGGGGCGGCGCGCGCTCTGACGACGAAGGTTCGCATGGGGGTTCTGGCCGGTGGGGCGTGCGAGGCGTCCATTGTCCCCAAAAGCAGGGGTTAGGGTGGTCTTTCTGGCGTCCATCCCGGCAACGGGTAGGAAAAGTCCACTCTGACCCCGGTTTCCCACCAAAGCCACCCCGTCCAGCGCCCGACCCGCCAGCCGGGCCCGAGCTGAGGCGGGAGCTCGTCGAGTCATATAGCGAAGGCCCTGCAACCGACCCGTTCGAGCGCTGGCTGGCGCTGATGGAGGTGATCGAAGCCCTGTGCCCCCGCTGGCCCGAGCGCAGGCCGCGGCCCGGATTCCACGACATGAGGCTGTAACCGTGCCGGCGCAGGAGCGGTTCCTGCGCCGGCGTCTCCAGCGTTGCCCGTCAGGCACTTACCCGTGCGACGGCTTCCAATCCCCCGAAGGCACCGTATTCACCATCCACGGGACGCCGAACCTGTCGACCAGGGCGCCGTAGCCGGGCGACCAGAAGGTCTCGGCGAAGGGCGTGACGGTCCGGCCGCCTTCGGCCAGCCGGGTGAACCAGCGCTCCGCCTGCGCGATGTCATCGGTATGCAGGGTCACATCGAACCTGTTCTTGGGCTTGTCTACGTTGGGCGCCCACTCCACGTCCATGTCTGCGCCCATCAGCGCCTGGTCGCCGACCTCCAGCCAGCAATGCATCAGCCAGTCCTTGTACTTGTCGTCGGTGATCGGCATGTCCGGCGGCGCCTCGCTGTAGGGGAAGGCGGCGGTAATCTTGCCGCCGAGCACGTCGGCGTAGAACTCGAACGCTTCGCGGCA
The DNA here is from genome assembly GCF_006546735.2 of Marilutibacter maris. GTDB lineage: Bacteria > Pseudomonadota > Gammaproteobacteria > Xanthomonadales > Xanthomonadaceae > Marilutibacter > Marilutibacter maris. The sequence goes on from NZ_VICD02000086.1 coordinate 19,343, forward strand.
CTGTCCCTGGAAGCTCAGGCTGGTGACGATCTTCATGGCATCTCCTAAAAGTGGGGTCAGGTTTGTTTTTCGATGGAGCGCGCACGCCAACCGCGGTTCTCAACCGCGCCGCGCCGCCTCCTTGGTGTTATCGAACCACGGGCAGATGCTGTTCTTGCGGATCATGTCGGTCCTCCTGCCGGGTTCGACAGTACAACGAACGGGCGGGGCGATATTCGACACCTCCGGGGCGTCCCGTTCGCGGGCGCCCGCAGGCCAGGCGCGTGCGGTGGTAGAGGCGGCCAACGCCAGCAGACCGAACAGGCCGAACGGGTGCCCGACGCGCTGTAGTCGCCAGCCGCACACGCGCGAAAAAAGGGGCAGATTCATTCATCCCGCGACCTGGGGCGGCCACGGGGCCTGAGGGCTGCGGAACCTTGGGCCAGGGCGTCGATCTGTTGACGGAAGCGATCGCTGCCCCAGACCTTCTGTTGCCAGATGTGGGCACGAAGGTCGTCTAGGTCGTTCAAGCGCGGTCCGGCCTTGAACAGTGCCCGATAGGCCTGTTGGCGCTCGGTATCGTTCGCACCGAGTCCAAGGTAGAGCGGATGAGGGGGAATGCGTGGCTCGTGCGCACCGAAGGCATCGCGGGCAAGGCCGGACCAGCGGTAGCCCGCAGGTGCCGTCACCCTGCATGCACGGACGGGGTTGAGCCCGGCGTAGCGTCAGCAGGCGAGCAGGTAGCCGTCGCTGTCGACCCGTGCCGATCTGAAGCCAGGAAATGGCGGCCCTGTCTTGGCTACGCTCCGGGCCCGCTTCGCGTTGCGCTCAGTACCACCAGGCCAATGCAGCCAACGCGAGCAGGTTCCAGCCGACGTGGGCCGCGATCGGGGCCGCCAATCGTCCGCCGCACAGCAGGCACAGCAGCGACAGGGTGAGGCCGCCATACAGTGTCGTGTCGACCATGCCGGCCCAACCCTGGTAGCCGTGCACGGCGCCGAACAGCAGCGCGACCAGCGCCACCGCGGCGCCCGTGCGCAGCGGGCCGGGACCGAGTGCGCCGCGCAGGCCATGCAGCAACACCCCGCGGAAATACAGTTCCTCGGCGAAGGCGCCGAGCGCGCCGAGCACGGCCATGCCGGCGACGCCGCCGGGTCCGCGCATCTGCTCGAGGTTGGCGATCACGTCGCTGCGCGCCGCGCCGCCGGTGGCCGGGATGATCACGGCGAACTGCAGCACTGCGAACGCGACGGCCACCGCGAGGCCGATGCCGGTGTCGCGCATGAGCCGCTGCCGGACCAGTCCGATGTCGCGCCAGCGCACGCGCACCAACCGGAGCACCAGAGCCAGCGCGGCGACGGTGAACAGCAACTGCAGAACGCCGACGACCGCATGGCCGCTGCCCTGCAAGCGCAGCCCGAGGACCGCCTGCGGCAGGATGAAGGCCGCTGCGATCGCGAGGACCCAGGCGAGCGTTCCCGCAACGAGCGCTGCGATCCAGCGCCCACGCGGGATCGGTGGCGAAGTCGTGTCCATGGAGCGTCTCCGGCTTGCGCAGCCCTCAATCTCGTCGATCGCGTGGTGTCGCGCACGGCCCGATGGTCATGGCGCGCCGGGTCCGCAGGTGTCACGCACAAAGCAGTGGTCAGAACAGACTCTTTGCGGCTCCCCCGATCGGACTTTGTCATTCGTGGGGCGTGTCCCCATCGGGTGGGGGAGGAAGAGGGGGTAGGTTCATTTGTCCCGTGACCTGGGGCGGCCACGGAGCTTGAGGGCTGCGGAACGTTGGGCCAGGACTTCGATCTGTTGACGGCAGCGGTCGCTATCTTTGCACCCTGACCCCGATTCCCACCCAGGACTCCAGGTCACCTGGCTATTGATGGTGGGCGGATATTGGCTTGTCCGAATGGATCGAGGTCGGAAAGCCCTCTTGCTGATTTACTCTGACCGCGACAATCGGAAGGGTGTGGCCTGATGAATCAAGCCGAGTCTGAGTCGCGGAGCGAGCCCGCCCGCAAGAACAACAAGATGCTATGGGTCCTGATCATTGCAGGCGTTGTCTTGACGCTCTATGGCTTCGCGGAAACCTGGCATCACACAAGCAAGCTTCTCGATATGGGGAACAGAACAGCCGCGGAGTCTGCATGGACCCGGTTCGCGCTTCGGAGCATAGGCGGCTGGCTCGGCGCGGGCGTGGCTCTGTTCGTGCGATCACTTGTTGTCGGGTCGAAGCGATAAAGTTCACTCTGACTTGGGCCTGCTCTGGCGGCAGGTTTCGAGCGTACGCGCTGATCGGGCGACGCTCGTAGAGTGATGGGCAAGCATCCGGGTTCTGCGATTGAGCGGGCTTGTGGCGCCCCTGTGGATGATCCGAAATGGAGTACTTCATGTCCCCTCCACCCCCTCCGGTCCCGTGGCGCTTGCGCGAGATGCTCCAGGGCTATCCGGGGCATGTCGAGCGTCTGCAGGAAGTGCTCAGCTACATGCTTGAGGAGCCTGCGCCTGGCGTCGACCCTTTTGAGCGCGCCATCTGGTTGCTTGAAGGCAGGCTTGAAACCTTCATCTTCGAGGCTCGCGAAGAACTCAAGGCTGCCGTGGCCAGTGGCGATGAAAAGGCGGTTGAGCTGGCGAGGGCGAAGGAATCGCTCATGCTTCGCGCCCACTCCAAAAATGGCGGGCTATTCGATCTGAGCGAGCTCCAGTCCTACTTCGGCAGGCCCCAGGCGAGATACGAGGGAAGCCGGAGCCCGACGCTTGATTGGATCCTGGCCGTCATCGTGCTGGCGTCTCTACTGGTGGGGCTACGCGAATACAACCAGTACAGCCAGCAGCAGCGCGCTGCCAGGCTGAGCGCGCACCTGGATGCGTTTCTGGGCCCTGCGGAATCCACTTCAGCAGATGACGAGTGGACAGAGGCGGCACCGGAAGACGAGGGCCTGGATCCATGACTCTCCCATCGGGGCGGAGCATGGTTGAGCCGCCTGGTTGGCGACACTGCCGCGTGGGCACGGGGTGGGCGATTTGCGGCAAGGGGGGAGGGGAAGATGTGGAGCCTCGTTCACACCGCGGTTGTCTAGAATGGCCCCAGGTCGTTGGGTACCGGTAGTAGGCAAGGAAGACCACCGTGGCTTTTGTCAACGAGTTCATCCCGGAAGCGGATGTCGAGAAGTACGGTCTGAAGGAGATCGATCAGAATTTCATCATTGGCGGTACGAACGCGCGCGACTGGACGATCGACCGTGAGCGCGACATCTACCTGAGGAATGTCGCACTCGGAGCTGGAGCCGAACCGGAGATCCGTAATCAGACGAAGTGGACCTTCTATTGGCATGGCGATCTGCTGACCCTGCGTCTGGATCTACTGGACGGCAAGGGCGGGCGCGGCGAACCGGGCTGGTCGCACTGGAAGCTGGTCCGGCTCAACGGTAGCAACGGTCTTCCCGAGCATCTAAGGTCGCAGAAAGAGCAAGTTCTCCGGGATCTCGAAGATGCTTTGACCGCGTACAAGGGTGCCGGTATCTATTCAGCGGCCTATGGCGCCTACAGCGTGACTCTGGATATCGGTGAGGAGTGTGTGCTGTGAGCATCCAATGGGTTCCAAGCAGGCGAGTACGCTGGTGCATGAGAACCCACCCACCTGCTGTCAACTGGATGCGATGTCCGAACCTGGAGTCCATCCGGACATGCCTGAGCTGGGCATGTAGTTGATTTTCTAAGAATTAGTTTGAAATGGAGTATTTCATGTCCCCTTTGCCTCCCCCTCCCGTCCCACAGCGCCTGCGCGAGATGCTCAAGGACTACCCGGGGCATGTTCAAGCCCTTCAAGACGGCTTGAATGATGTGGTCGCGAAGCCACTCAAAGGGACGCCCATGTTTGAGCAAGCTGTCTGGGCGCTTGAAGATATTCTGGAAAGCTTCATGTCCGAGGCCCGCAAGGAGCTTGATGCCGCCGAGGCCAGTGGGGATGCGGCGGCGATTGAGCAGGCGAAAGCGAAGGACCTGCTGATGGGGCAGGTTAATTTTAAGGGGCGCTGGATAGGCGACGAGGCACTTCTTGAGTACTTCGAGGCCGATAGGAAGGTCTTCAAATGAGCCCTTCCGAGGACCGTTTGAATGCGGAAACCCATGCCCGTATTTTCAGAGATTCAATCCTTCCGAAAAGCGAGTTCAACGTCGCGCTATCGCACAATAGACCGAGGGCCGTCATTCTTGGAGGGCAGCCCGGTGCAGGTAAAGGTGGCCTTACCAGTGCAGCAACCGCAGAGCTGCAGGGCGATGTGGTCACGATTGACCCCGATGGACTCCGCAAGTACCACCCCAGTCTCGAAGAGTTCCGAAACGCCAGGCCCTACAACTGGTCCGGCCTAACTCACCCCGATGCCAGCGCATGGGCCGATGAGTTGCTGGACGCTTCGGTGGCCGGCAAAAAGAACCTGATCTTCGACACCACCCTGAGTAACGGTCAGTGGGCCACGGAAGACCTGATTCCGAAATTGCTGGCGCAAGGCTATGACGTGGAGGTGTGCGTGGTGGCTTCGCCTAAGCTCGAAAGTGAGCTTGGTGTGGATCAACGATTCTCAAGAAGCCTCGACAATAGAGGCTACGGCCGCTACGTCCCCGCCGGCGCCCGTGAAGCGATCTATGACAAGCTGCCCGGCAGCCTGGACATGATCCACGAGCGCACGGACGTACCGATCCGTCTCTTCAATCGCGAGGGCGTGGAGCTCTACGACAGCCGCGCCGATACGCGACTGCCGGGGTCGGTGCTGGAAGAGGCCCGTGAGGCGCGCCTGCACGATCCGAAGCTCACCCGCGAACTCAGCCGCGGCTGGCAGGGGCAAGTGCGCTGGCATGACGACTTGCCCGAGGCACTTGCACGCAACGAAAAGGTGGCGCCGGATACCGCACAGCGGCTGCTGGCCGAGCGTGCCGACGACCACATTGTCGAAGGTGTGGCACGCGATTCCGAGCTGGCCCGGCATATCGACCACACCGTACGTGTGAGACCGGCACGTGTTCACGCGGGCAGCGCACTGGGCATTGTCGGCGCTGCCGCCACCGCCTACGACATCGCCGACACCGCGCACGATGTGTCGCGTCTGCGCGCACAGGGCAATGACACCGCCGCCGCGGCGCGGATCGAGCGTTTCGCGGTCCAGAACGTCGGAGGCTGGGGCGGTGCGGCGGCGGGCGTGGCGGGCGGTGCGCTGGCCGGTGTCGAAACCGGGCCTGGCCTGCTGGTCACCGGTGCCATCGGCGGCGTCATCGGTGCGGTGGCTGGCGACAAGGTGGGCGACTGGCTCGCCGAACGCAAGGTCAATCGCCAGGAGGATTCGCAGGGGCGGACCTGGACCTTCGATCCGGAGCAGCCGGAGCGGGGGTGGACGCATCAGGCGCGGACGATCGATACCGAGGCGATGCGCTTCCAGACCAGCGACGCGATCCGCTACAAGACCGAAACCCTGACCGCCGACCCCGCGTTGTCCGAGCGTCTGAACTTCCAGGCCTCGAGCACCTCGATCGAGCTGGCGCTGGGCGCGCCGCCGCGGTCGCACGACCCGTACTCGCTCCCGGCCGGCGAGCAGGACGCGCGCAGCGCCCGCGAGGCGCCGTGGACCCGCGATCCGGACACCTGGCAATGGAGCCGTGAAGTGAGCCGCGTCGTCGACTATCGCCACAACAGCGAGGTCTACGAAAAGCAGACCGTGCAGGCGAGCCCGCAACGTGCGGCGGAGCTGGAGCAGCAATCGCAGGAGCGCATCGCCCGCAACGCCGGCCAGACCCCGGCGGTGATGGCCGCCAGGTTCATGGACGCCTACGAAAGCAGGGGCTGGGCGCAGTACGGCCCGCCGCCGGAAGTGGTCGCCGACGCGCTGCGGCACCCCGGTCGAATCGTCGGTTCGGACGGCGACATATACGAACGCAGTGCCCAGGGGCAATGGACGCACAACGGCCTGCTGTGGGACAGCGAGGCCAAGGGCAATCTCCGCGATGAGCTGGAGACCACCTACCGGCGGCAACAGGCGGACGAGCGTATCCCGACGCTGGAGCCGGTGCGCGTGATCGCGCCACCGACGACCAGCCGCGCATCCATGCCGGCACCGGGCCTGCAACTCCCGGACAGCCTCAAGGACCCCGCCCACCCGGGGCATGGCAGCTTCCTGCAGGCGCGCGACGCCGTCCATCGGATGGAATTCGCCAACAAGATTCCTGCCGGCCCGCATAGCGAGCAGCTGGCCGCCGCGGTGGCGACCCGGGCCGAGACCGAAGGTCTGCGCCTGGGCTGCATCCAGTTGCGGCAGGGCGGCGGCGACCAGTTGGATATCATCGAGCGCGGCGCCTACGACGCCCCCGAGAGGCATGTCGCACTGGATACCCGGCAGGCGCTGGGCCGCTCGGTGGAAGCGCACAGCCACGACTGGTCGGCGGCCCGATCGCCGCACTACGTCAGCCAGGAGCCGGCGGCCGAACGCACCGCGGAACACATGCAGGTCCTGGAGCAGCTGTCCGGCAACGACCGGGCCCTGTTCGACCGCATCCGCGACCGGGTGCCGGCGCATATCGGCGATGACCGTGTGCTGCAGGCGATGACCGAAGCCCGCGACACGGCCGGGGTCGACCGTCCCGAGCGATTGGGCGCGGTCGAGATCCGCGGCGATCAGCTGTCGGTGGTCAGCAACTCGGCAGCGGGGTTCCGGGCGACCGTCGACCTGGCCGGCCCCGCGCTGTCGATGCAGGAGAGCCTCGACAGGAACAACGGTCCGAGTCAGCAGCTGGCCCAGCAACAGACCCTGGAAGCGCAGCAACGCGAGCAGCAGGCGGCAGCGATGCAGATGGGATGATGAAGGTTCTCCAAGGCGCTCCCGCCGAAAGGATCAGGTTCATCTGTCTAGTGACCTGGGTGCACACGCCCAGTCGAGATGGCCCCGGCCGCCTCGCTCAATGCGCAACCTGGGAGGCGCATAGCACGTCCCGGTAGGCGCACAGATCGTCCAGCAGCGGTTTTTCCTCGGCCAGGATCGCGGCTTTCTCGGCGGCGCCCACCATCTGGATCATGTAGCTCTGTTCGTCGTTGCCCTGGCGGTCGATGAAGGGACTCATCAGGCTGGCCGGCTCGGCGAGGTCGGGCCGGGCGCCGAGGTCGGCATTGGTCAGGCCCGGGGCGTAGAACATGAAGTGCGGCATGGACATGGTGCGCACCTGCAGGTCCGGTGGCCCGATCGTGCGCATGACCGGTGCGATCATGTAGGACAGGCCCGCCTTCGCCGGCGCCCGATAGACCTTGTCCCGGTAGCGGCGCTCGACCTCGGCTTTCAGCGCCTCGGGCGACATGCCTTGGGCACGCATCGCGGCGGTGTCGAGGATGACCTTGAAATGCGCGCCGATGCCGGCGGCGTCGTAGCACAGCGGGATGTAGATGTCGTCGCGGAAGTCGGACAGTTCCCAGGCGGTGCGTTCGACCAGGCAGGCCACGCCGCTGCTTCCTTCGCGTGCCAGTCGATAGCCGCTGTCCGGGTCGAGCAGGTAGACGCTGGCCTCGTCGCGCAGCCTTCCGGGCAGCGCGCTCAGGGCGTAGCGGGTCTCCAGATCGGCGGGCATCGCTTCGATGACGGTGCCGGGGGTGTGGGCGATGGCGGCGTCCTGCGCGGGTGCGGCAGTCACCGTGACCGATGCCGAGGCCAGGCCGAACGCGGTGAGCGCGGGGAGGGCGAAGGCGTTGAGGGTAAAGGCGCGGAGGCGTTTCATGTTTCGATTCCTTGGCGGTGCTTGCGGGCGCCGCGCACCGATGAGGGCGGTGGCGGCTGCAGGCGGATGAGAGCGGGCGGATGAAAGCTCGGGTCGGCAGGCGTGGTCGGTCGTATTCGCGGGTGAGGCAGCTGCCCGCTGTCCCGCAACGGCTCCGCTGCCGTGTGGGCGACGCCGGCGATCGGAGCAGCGGGATGCATGCGCCATGCCGGCGCCGAGATCGAGCGTGACCTCCATAATTCAACTTTACGGTTAAATGTATGTGGCCGCTTCGAAAAAATCAACCGACTTGTTGAATGACGGCCCGTGCGCCGCTGCGAGCACGGGACTGGACCGGCCCAGGGAGCACAGGTGCCCTCTGAACGCGCTGATGCGGGAGACGGGAGCCGGGCAGGTCACGGATGGCGACGATGTCTTCGCGGTCCATCCGGGTGGACGCTTCAAGGCGGACAACGGGACAGCACCCGTCGTCGCGACCGTGGCAATGAGTGCGGTGTTGCACGGCTGCCCGATGGCCGGGCCGACGCGCAGGTGGCGTCGGGCGCGCTGATGTTTGCGGAGCTACTGATCGATGCTTCGACCAGAGGTGACGCATCTCTTCGATGTCGTTCGCCGGGGTGCCGGGCCGGCCCCGGCTTGGGTCACCGCTCCTTCGCCAGAAGCTTGCGACGGATGAACTCGGAATGCGGAACGGCGAGCAGGTCGGCCACGCGACGGACCATCAGTTCCTCGTGCTTGTCCAGGCGCGCGTCGGCGAACGCGACCCGCCACAGCCATTCGACGAGTTCGGCGCGCTGCTCGGGGGCGAGTCCGGGTCGCAGCCCCCGGGTGAATTCATGCAGTGATATCGATTGACGCCTGGCCTCGTGCGCCTGCTCCATCAGCGATGCAAGCTCGGCCGGCGCCATGCCGAAGACCGTGGCCATCGCCTCGTGGACCACGTCCAGCTCGACCTGGTCGCCCCCTTCGGCGGTGACCGCCATCTCCAGCAGCAGCGCGGCGGCGGCCCTGGGCAGCGCATGCGGGTCGGACGAGGGTTCGTGGCGGTTGACGATGCTCGTGAGAGCCTTGAACCAGTCGCTCAAGACGGTGCCTCCGGTGCGATGGGGCGTGATTCCAGAAGCTGGGGCCTTCCCATGTGATTTCAACCCGACTAAAAAGGGACGGAGACGACCGTTGCGCCTCCCCGCCTGGGGGAGACTTCACCCGGACCGGCTTTCGACGACGCGACCCCATGAATCCCCCGTCCAGTGCCCCGACACCCGATGAGGAAGGCCCGGGCCCGCAGTGGGACCGCGTCGCCGCGGGCTGGAAGACGTGGTGGCCCACGATCGAGCGTGCGGCGCAATGCGTCAGCGAACGGATGCTGGACCTGGCGGATGTGGCGCCCGGGCAGCGGGTGCTCGATATCGCCACCGGAATCGGCGAGCCCGCCTTGCTCGCGGCGCGCCGCGTCGGCCCCACGGGATGTGTCGTCGCGACGGATGTTTCGTCGCGGATGCTCGATATCGCCCGCGAGCGGGCCGCTCTGGCAGGGACGTCGAACGTGGATTTCGGACTGGCCGATGCGGCACAGATGGATTTTCCGGAAGGCGGTTTCGATGCGGTGCTGTGTCGGTGGGGCGTGACCTACCTGCCGGATCCGCCCAATGCGCTGGCGGCGATACACCGCACCCTGGTTCCCGGCGGCGGGTTCGCCACCGCGGTGTGGGCCGAGGGCGACAGCCGTCCGCTGGCCGACCTCGCGCAGGCGGTCGCACGGGACATGTTCGACTTGCCGGCGCCACAAGCGCAGGCACCCTCGCGGGCCGGATCGGTGGAGGACGCGCTGGCGAAGGCGATGATTCACGCCGGTTTCGCGGATGTCCGCACCGAACGCCTCGGTCTGACCCTGGAGTGGGCCTGCGCCGATGCGTGCGCGCAGTACGTGCTGGACGTGTCCCCGGACCTGATGGCGCTGTTCCTCGATAGGCCGTCCGCGCAACACGCGGAGTACCGGCGCCGGCTCGCCGACAGGCTTGGGCCGTACGTCGCCGCCGATGGCCGCGTCTGCATCCCGAACCTGACGGTCTGCGCGGCAGGGTGGCGCTGAGTCGCCGCTTTATCCCGCTACGGCCAGATGCCCGTTCGACCGCCACGACATGCCGACGACCGGGCCGGCGATGCGCGCGGCGAGGCGCTGCCCGGCGGTCAGCCGCTTGCCAGCGCGGTCAGGTGTTGTTCCAGCAACCGGCGCACCGTGGTGGTCGGTATGCGCGGCAGTTGCGCCGGGGGCAGGGTGCTTCCGATCCTGCGTGCGATGATCAGTCCGATGAGGTAGCCGCCACGCGCCGGTTCCGGGCCGGTGTGGCCGGCGCTGAAGAACCGCTTGGAATCTTCCGGTGCGGTGGAGTCCAGCACGGGAATCAGGTTTGCGGCGAGCTCGCGCACGGTCGCCTCGTCGACTTGGGCGAGCTTGACGTCGTCGAGCAGCACCTGCACCAGCGACGCCTCCGGATTGAGGCGCTCGCTTACATAGGTGGCGATGCCCTCGGTCCAGAGCGAGCCGTACACGGGCGGGTTGTCGTCCATGATCAGGTCGGGCAGGACCTGCGCCTGGTACAGGTGGAACGATTCGTGATCCAGGAACACCGACAGATTCGCGCCGGCACCGTGGTAACGCACGATGCCATCGATGCCGATGAACAGCGGCAACTGTCCTTTCCACGGCTGCAGGTGGCCGTCGAAGCCGAACAGCGAGGGCATCAGGTAGATCGGCGCCTGCTCGCGACGGAAGTCGGGGAACTCGCTCTGGAAGTGCCGGGTGTGGCGTTCGTAGTGGCGACCGAAGTCGTCGCTGAGGCCGCGCACCTGGTCCGCGATCGAATCGAAGTCCGGCAGCCATCGCGCCAGCCGTTCGGGCGTCGGCTTCAGCCCGGCTCCGGCATAGATATCGGCATGCGGTGCGAAGAACGCAGCCGTCAGTGCCTGCACGCGGTCGTTGGCGCCGCGGGTGCCGTCATAGGCCGACCAGAACGCCGGCATGAGGTCGACCGGGCCCGGGGGCACGGCAGCAGTGCCCGGGTTTGCGGCTGCCAGCAGCGGCGAAAGAGCGGCCAGTCGAAGCAGGTCGCGACGGTTCATCTCAGGATCCTTGCGCAGCAGGGAGGCGGTGCCCCGCAAGCGGCGAGCGGCATGGCGGGAGGCGACAACCTAGTGGGTGGAGTCGCTGTTCGCCAGTGACGTATTGCCTATGCCCTGATCGGGGCCCGGCGCGCGTCATGCGGGGGGTGGATGGACCAGGAGATCGGATTCAGCCGGCCATCGCGGTGCGGTGAGGCGATTGCACGGTCCGCCGAGCTTGGCGAGCCGCTGGCATGGCCTGGTCGGGGCGGAAGGGGCGAGAGCGCAAAGACATGGGCGCCACAGGTGCGGGCGGAGGGTCCTGGTCGCGGTAAGGGCGAGGATTGCCATCGCCCGCGCCGACCGTGCTTGTCGTCGACCCTATGGGACTTCACCGGATGCTCGCGCCCGTGGAGTCAGTAGAGGACGAGGGGGATGTCGCGCGTGTGGTGATCGCGGTAGTCCTCGCGGATGGCCTGGCAGTACGGACCGCCCATGGCGAAGCGACGGCACACCGAGGGGCGGCTCTCGTAGATCGAGCAGCACATGCGCGCACCGTCCAGCGCGACGCACCAGCCGTCGCTGTCCTTCGCCATCACCTGCAGGCCGGCGGCGGTATGGGTGGTGAGGTGCCCGGCGACCCGGTCTTCGGGCTGCAGGACCACGGTCAGGCGGCAGCACACCGCATCGCAGCGGCTGCACAAAGGGGTGTCGGCGGCGACGGCGCTCATGCGCGCGGACGTCCGCGGACGGGCGGGATCGGAGCGGGGAAGGAATGGCCTGGCATGGGCGCTCCCGGGAAGCGACACCCGAAACGGGTGGTCACGCATGGAGGGAGCGAAACCGGCGACGGCAGTCGGAGGGGACGCGCGAATGCAACGGTGGTACGGCTGCCAGCTTACACAACACGGCCCGGCAGGGGCAGGGCGGGTGTTTCCAGGGGGCGCCCGGCCCCCCGGCCAGTGCGACCGTCCGGGCCAGGCGGGGCGGCGGCTCAGGTCCCGGAGGTCGGTCGCCGCACTGGCTTTCGCCTCAACGGCACGGCCCTCTGTAGTCGCCATGGCCGAGATGGGCGCTGATCGCTTCCGGCGGCAGTTCCAGCGTCTTCTTGCCCTTGTGGCAGACCAGCCGCTTGTCGGCGGGGCCGCCGACGTAGTCTCCCGGCAGCATCACGCAGGCGGACAGGGGCAGGGCAAGCAGGAGCGCGGCCAGGCATTTCATCGGGGATGTCTCGCGACGGGATGGTGCGCCTAGAGTAATCCCGCGCCGGCTCCGGCGTCGTGACGTGCGGCCGGTCGACGGGCCGACCGCGCCGGGCGGCTCAGTCGCCGGCGCTGCCGAAACAGGAAGCGCAATGGCCGTCGACGTCCCGCAGCCAGGATTCCCGCGTGTCCCGCGAGCTTCCGACCACCGGTCTGAAGATGACCCGCTTGAAGCTCTCGACGCCGCAATAGGGCAGGACGCAGCGCCCCCAGATCAGTTCCAGCGGATCGCCGAGGTCGCGGCGTTCCCGCTCGGGCTCGGTATCGGAGGTGTTGATGACCAGCGCCGTTCGCATCGCCAGCAGGCCCTCGGGCATGCCATCGGCGGTCTCCAGGCGGTAGGCGACGCCCGGGATCAGGACGCGGTCCATCCAGCCGGCGAGGATGGCCGGCGGCTTGCCCCACCAGTTCGGATGCACGACCAGGAGTCCGCCGGCCTTCGCGACGCCTTCTCGATGCGCTCGCAGCACCGGGTCGACCGCCCGCGCCAGCGTCTGCTCGAGCGTGTCGCCGACGGTATAGGCCTCGTCCTCGCTCAGGCAGGGGTCGAAGCGCTCGGCATACAGGTCGTGATGCTCGATCGTATGGCCCGCCGCCAGCAGGGACGCGCGCGCCGTCGCCGAGATGGCGTGACAGAAGCTGTTGGAGCGCGGGTGGGCGACGATGGAAAACACGTGCATTGATTGAAGCCTCTCGGGTGATCCGGATGCGCCGCGAACAAGTGAGAGACACTTTCGGTTGCACGTTCATGGGACACCGCCGCTGGAGCGGCCGGAGGCAACACTAAGCAATCCACTGCCCCCCCCGATCGTGTACCAGCTTGGTGATCGTGGCATGATCCAAGCTTGATCCGTCGCTTGACAAGGGGGTAGGGCATGGATGGTCGGCCTGAATTTCTCGTCCAGGGTGAACGCGCTCGATTGTTTCCGGTACTCGCGGAAACTTCCAAGGAGGGGCGGACTCTCTCGATCGTCCTCGCATGCATGGAGACCGTGGAGGATTTCGGCAAGGCGCTGCTATCCGACCTCGGTATCAAGGCGGGAGCGCGAATGCGGCTGGAGGCCTATACCGAAGTCGTGCTTCGCAATGGCGGGACTGGTAAGGCGAGACCGGACGGGCTGCTCGTGTTGCGCTCCGGAACCACGAGCTGGACTGCCCTCGTTGAGGCGAAGGTCGGCAACACCGATCTGACGCCGGAGCAGCTTGAGTCCTATTTGGAACTGGCCCGACTCAACGGCATTGACGCGCTGCTGACCATTTCAAACCAGTTCGCGCCGTTGCCGAGCCATCATCCCGTGGAGATCGCGGCGGGTTCTTTGAAGAAGGCGAGCCTCTGGCATTGGTCGTGGATGTACGTGCTGACGCAGGCGGCGCTGCACCTGGAAAGCGGCGAGGTCCGGGATCGCGAGCAGCGTGTGATTCTCAACGAGATGGTTCGTTTCCTCAGCCATCCCAGTGCGGGAGTGAAGGGTTTCGACCAGATGCCTGCCTCCTGGAGTACCGTCGCCAATGCGGTGCAGGCAGGGGGGACGCTTTCGCCCAGGGCCAACGAGGTCCAGGAAGTGGTTGGCGCCTGGTATCAGGAAACTCGAGACCTGAGTCTGATCCTGAGTCGGCAACTGGGTGAGGAGGTTTCGGTGAAGGTACCCAGGGCGCACGTGCTCGATCCCGGGCTCAGGGTCAAGGAGGATGCGGAACGCCTGGCGCAGGAATGCCGATTGCGCAGCATCTTCTCCGTCCCGAATACCGCAGCGGCCATCGAGGTCGCTGCCGATTTCAACCGACGATCCGTCTATGCCTCCATGCGCGTTGCCGCGCCCGGCGATCGCAAGTCGACCAAGGCGCGATTGACCTGGTTGCTGCGTCAGATGGCGAAATCCAGACCCGACAACGTCCATGTCCGGTTCTACTGGCCGGGCCGGGGGCCTTGCACGCAACATCCGTTGTCGGTGCTGCGTGAGCGTCCGGAGATCGCGGAGGAGAGCGGGAAGGTGGTGTCTTCCTTCGAGGTTGTCTACGCACGGGATCTCGCCGGTCGTTTCGCTCAGCGCCGCAACTTTGTGGCCGATCTGGAGCAGGCGATTCCGGACTTCTATGAGCAGGTCGGGCAGCATCTGAAGGCCTGGCAGCCCCGGGCCCCGAAGATCAAGGAGGATCGTGCGGATCCTGCGGATGTCGGCACAGCGGCGATGCAGAAGGATGCCGAGCTTGTCGTGTCGGAGCGGAACTCGCTTGGCGAGGGGAACGCCGGAGATGCCTAGCTCCTTGTCTCGCTGCTAGAACGCGGCAGGGGTCGGCTGCACTCATGTGGCGCATCCTTCATAGCTTTGCACTGATCACGCTCCTGGCATGCTGCAGCAGTGTGCCGGCTCGGATTCCGCTGTTCGAGTCCGTCACGCCGACCTTCGTCCAGGGCCGTGTGATCGAGCTCAGGCCGCAAGGTGCATGGATAGAGTTCGTAGACTCCACCTTCGTCTCCTACGACACGATCGTCGTCGAGCTGTTCTCCCCAATGGAGGCGAGCGGCCAGCGTGTTCACCTGCAGTATCAGGGAGTGCCTCTCGCCGCGGGCAGGACGATCCATGTCGGGCAGACGGTCTCCTTCACCCTGCCAGTCGTTGCCGGTGACGGGTGCTGCGAACCCTACCTCGAAGACATCTCCGATCTTGATGTCCTGATCGGCGAGTAGTCCGTTCGACTCGCGCTTCGCGGCTGCGGTGGGCGTCAATCTCCATCCCGACACGTACAAGCTGGCCCTGTCCCCGCTGCCGCCATCGCCCTAGGATGCAGGGCCCGACCCCACCATCGAAGGACGCCGGACCATGACAGGAACGTTGACCCTATGGACCTACGACTGGGTGCCGCCGGGACCGCGCGGTTTCGTGCGCGACCTGCGCCTGCGCTGGGCGGCCGAGGAGGCCGGACTCGCGCATGAGGTGCGGACGGTGCCGTTCGAGGGGCGCGAGACCAACCATCTCGAACACCAACCGTTCGGGCAGGTGCCGTTCCTGAGCGACGGCGACATCTCGATCTTCGAGAGCGGGGCCTGCCTGCTGCACCTGGCGGACAAGAGCGAGGTGCTGATGCCGCGCGATGCCGTCGCCGCGGCGCAGACCCGGCAGTGGGTGGTGGCCGCGCTCAACTCGATCGAGATGGTCAGTGTGCCCTGGTGGTTCCTGGCCGTGTCCGGCGATGAGGACAACGCCCTGACCGGTTGGTTGGACGCGCGACTGCAGCAACTGGAAACGGTGTTGAGCGAGCGCGATTGGCTCGCCGCTGATCGCTTCACTGTCGCCGACCTGCTGATGGCCGACGTGCTGCGCGTGCCCAGGGTCCGCGCCCACGGCGAACGCCCCGCGACCGAGGCCTATGTCGCCCGCATCACCGACCGTCCCGCCTTCCACAAGGCGCACGCGGCGCAGATGGCTCATTTCGCGGCGGCGGACGCGAAGCGGGCCTAGTCCGGCGACGGAGCAGGCCGACTCTGGCCGGATGATCGATCCTGCCAGGCTGGCGGCGTTATCCGCGACGAGTCCGATTGCGTGCTGCGCTAATGCGTCCGCTGCTGCCGGATGCGGGCGAGCCGCCGGGCTGATTACATGCTTGGGGACAGACGCGCATGGCCTTTCTGGAGCCTCGATCCATCGCCAGCGTGCAGGAGCCGCTTCCGATCGGGGTTTGCTAGGCTGCCTTAGGGCAGCCTGGGAGGGGCTTATGCAAACAGTACTTCGAATGGTGATGGTGGCATCGCTTCTATGCGTGTCCGGTTGCCTGGCGACGCACGAGACAGCATCGGGAACCCCTCCGGAAACGGTTGCCATGGGTGACGCCGAAGAGCAGGGAGGCAATGAGGCTTGGGCCTACGCCCAGCGTCGTGAAGCCGCGATTGCCCTGGCGCGTACCTCGGACGACTTCATCACCGCTCGGGAGCGGCTGGCCGCAGTGATGGCTGAGCCGCTCTTCCAGCAGGTCTCGGTCAGCGAACAGCGGGACGTGTTGTCGGCGGCGGCCTGGGTGGAAGTCCGCTCCGGTCAGTACCAGCCCGCCGTGCGCTACTACCGGCGTGCCGTGCAACTGGACCCTGGCGATCCGGACGACTGGCATCGCCTGTCGATGGCGGAGAACGTCGTGGGCAATCAGGATGCGGCTCTGGATGCATTGCTGTACCTCGTGCAGGAATGGCCACACCTTGTCGATGCGCTGTCGGCTGGCCAGGTGCTGGCAATGTCTGGCACAACGCAGACGGACCCCGCAAAGCGCATGCGGCTGATGCGGACACTCTTCGATGCCAACTGGAAGCGTGAGGAGGAGGCTGCCAGCAGCCTCTGGTACGACATGGCCCTGGCGCTGATCGAGCATGGCGATCGGGAACAGGCGAAGGAGGTCATCCGACATGTCTCTTGGCCGTATCCGTTGATGAGCATGCAGGCCGACAGGCGTTTCGACGGTCTGCTGCCCACGGAGCCTGGCTACGTTGTCGTGTCATTGAATCGGCTGATCGAGCGGCTGGAGGCGCTGGCCGGTGACAACCCTCGCAACCTGTATACCCAGAACGCCTGGATGGAGGCGCTTATGCATGCGGGGCGGCACGAGGAGGTCATCGCCATCAGCGGAGACATTCTTGCCAGGATCGCCGCGGAAACGCCACAGCAGCCGGCATTCCACGACAGCGACGACGAGAACTTCACCATGGAGATCCGCTACCGTGCACTGGACCGCGCGGGGCGCATCGAGGAGGCGGAAGGCGCTCTCGTGCGTGCAAGCGAGCTCACCGAGTTCGGCGAACCCAACATCCGCCAGAAGCTTGCTCTGGCGGCCTGGTACAACGGCATGTTGAGGCCTGACGAGGCCATTGCTGCAATTGACCGTTTGAGCGCAATGGCAGAGGCGCCCGACCTGTTGCTGCGCGACGAGCAGCTGCTGATTGCGGCGTTGATCAAGGGAGAGCGCGATCAAGCGGACGAGTTGTTGATGCGCATCCGTGAGAAGGCAGGCGATGATGATTCGAGGCTTCTGACGCGGGCCTTGCTGCGCTCGGGACGCATGGATGAGGCGGAAGAGGTGTTGGTCCGACGCTTGCAGGATCCGCGACTGCGACGGGACGCGTTGCTCTTTGCCCAGGTAAGCCCGGAACCCGAGCCATTGCCAGGTAGCGTGGACTATCGTCGCGACTGGAAGGCGCTGCTGGCGCGTCCTGCTGTGAAGCGGGCGATCGACAAGGTTGGCCGAGTCCAGCCGTATGAGGTGTGGTGATCCGAGGTAGGTGGACCAAGCATGATGTGGAGTCAGCCTTCCTATAGATCTGGCGTCATGCGTGCTCCGGGCTTCCTCCTTTGATCCAGCGCGCATGCGGCTATGACAGCGCCTGTCCTACCTCGGCACTGGCGATCGCGACGCAGCGGCCCCCGGCTTGGTCACCCGGGCGTGCCGCATCCGGGATAGACCGCGCCTACCGCAAGAAACCCTCCGGCCCCTGCCGTTCGGCGATCCGTCCGATGAGCCAGACGAAGGGTTCGACCTGGCCGCCGAGCACGCAATGGCCCTGGATGACGCTGTCCAGCAAACCCGCAGCGTCGGAGGCGCACAGGGCGGACACCGCGCGCGCGTCGGACAGACGCAGCGAACAGGTCGGCACATGCGTGGCGGCTGGCGGTGTCCAGGTCACCTCACGCCCGTCGACCCGCATCGTCACCGGTGCTTCATCGTCCGGAAGTCCGATCGTCACCGCCAGGTCCGGAGTCGGGCCCGGCTGCGTCGCCAGTGCCTGTTGGAGATGGTGGCCGAAGTCTGCCGCCCAGGCTTCCACGGCCACTCGTCGCGGGGGCGCGCCGCGCGGTGCTTCACGGCCACGCTGGTTCGCCGCCTTCAGGGTGTCATTGGGGGCTGCCGGCTCCGCCCACGATCCGTCGCCCCCGTTCGCCGGGCCGTCCGGGGCGCGTTGCGCGGTCCTGGCTTCGCGTTCGACCTCGATCAGGGTCTGCAGCGTCCGGTCCACGTCATCGCGGGTGTGCGAGGCCGAGCAGATCAAGCGCAGGCGGCCGCGTCCACGTTCCACGATCGGGTAGGTGACGGCGGTGGCGTGGATGCCGCGTGCGTGCAGGCCGCGTGCGATCGCGTAGAGCAGATCGCTGTCGGAGAAGTGCGGGGTGACGATGGGGCCGTCGCCGGTGCCCAGGTCGTAGCCGGCCTCGGAGAAACGTTTCCGCATGTAGCGGGTGGTGTCCCAGAGCCGCTCGCGCAGCGCGTCGTCCGAGCGCAGTCGGCGCAGGGCGGCGAGCGCGGCGGCGATGTCGGCAGGCGTCGTGGTGGCCTGGAAGACATAGGCCCTGGCCGAGGTCTTGAGCAGGGCGACGTGCTCCTCGCGCGCGGCGATCACGCCGCCGAGGCTGCCGAGCGCCTTGCTGAGCGTGGTCATGATGAAATCGACCTGGTCGGTGACGCCCTGGGCCGCGCAGATGCCGGCGCCGCGTGGGCCGTAGAAGCCGAACGAGTGGGCCTCGTCGACCAGGACGAGCGCGCCGTGCCGCTTCGCCGTACGCACGATCTCGTCGACCGGTGCGGTCCCTTCGCCCATGCTGTAGACGCCTTCGAGCACCACCAGGGTCGTGTGATAGGGCGAGGCTTCGGATTCCAGCACCGACTGCAGGTCGGACGCGTCGTTGTGCCGGAACGTCCGGATCCTGGCGCCGCTGAGGCGGGCGCCGTCGACGATGGAGGCATGGCAGAGCTGGTCCATCACCACCACGTCCCTGTC
This sequence comes from Marilutibacter maris, assembly GCF_006546735.2. Taxonomy (GTDB): domain Bacteria; phylum Pseudomonadota; class Gammaproteobacteria; order Xanthomonadales; family Xanthomonadaceae; genus Marilutibacter; species Marilutibacter maris. The sequence goes on from NZ_VICD02000086.1 coordinate 38,186, forward strand.
GCCCACGATGCCCGCGATCACGCCCAGGTTCGCGGTGAATCCGGTCGAGAACAGGCATCCGGCGGGCTTGCCCACCAGCGCCGCGAACTCTCTTTCGAAGTGCAGGTGCAGGTCGGTCATGCCGGATGCGGTCGGGGAGGTGCCCATGCCGGTGCCGAAGCGTTCCAGCGCCGATCGGGCCTCCTGGATCACGCCCGGGTCGCGGTTCAGACCGAGGTACAGATTGGTGCTCCAGATGATGGCCTCGTGCTCCTCGCCGGTATGGACGTCGGCGACCGTGCCCTTGTGGCCGCTGCCGGTGCGGACCAGCTTGCTGTAGGGCTCCCGTCCCGAGCGCGTGAGCAGGTGCTTGAGTGCGCGGATCAGCGTGCCCTTGTCGGTCGCCGACCAGGCCGGCGCCCTCGACGCCAGGAACGGCGGGTGCCCGGACTGCAGCTGGCTCTGGAAGTGGCCCAGCGTGTCGGAGTTGGCGCCGCTCGACCGGCCAACGTGGCTGTCCGTGCCGCCGTGCTCCAGCGCATCGAGCAGATGGTCGGCAACGGCGTTGGGGGTGGGGTGGGCGATCAGCGTCGACGCGGGCAGCTTCCGGCCTAGTGTCGTGGACAGCCGGTGGCCCAGTTCGACCGCGTCCAACGAATCCAGGCCCAGGGTTTCGAACGCCTGTTGCGGCGGTACCTGCCCGGGATCGCGCAGGTGGAGGAAGCGGGCGACCTCGGTCCGGACGGTCGCCAGCAGGGCCTCGTGCCGTTCTTGCCTCGACAGCTGGGCCAGGCCTTCCGGCGGGCTCCCTGCCACGTCGGAGACCGTGATGTCGGCGTGCGCGAGCCGCACGTCGGATGCGCCGTGGTCCAGTTCCAGCGCGGGCCGCGGCAGTCGCTTGCGGTCGAGCTTGCCGTTGGGCAGGCGGGGCAGGTCGGCGAGGCGCATCACGGTCCGGGGCACCATGTACCTGGGCAGCCGTTGCGCGAGGTGGGCGCGGGCGGCCTCGCCTGTGACTGTCTCGTCCCGGCTGGCAACGTAGCCGACGAGCATGCCCTTGCCGCCATCGGTGTCGACGACTGCCGCCGCCGCCACGTCCACGCCCGGCATCGATTCCAGCGCCGATTCGATCTCTTCCAGCTCGATCCGGAAGCCGCGGAGCTTGATCTGCTGGTCGACCCGGCCCAGGAATTCGATCTCACCGTCGTCGGTCCAGCGGCAGCGATCGCCGGTCCGGTACAGCCGCCTGTCGGGAATCGGTCCATCCGGATCCATTTCGATGAAGCGCTCCCGCGTGCGCACCTCGTCGTGGAGATAGCCGCGTGCGAGCTGGTCGCCGGCGAGGTGCAGTTCTCCCGGCACGCCTATCGGAACCGGCTGCATGGCGTCGTCCAGGATGTAGGCGCGGGTGTTCGGTGTCGGCTTGCCGATGGTGATCGTCTTCGTGCCCGCGGCAATCTCGGTGGCGGTGCAATACACCGTATGCTCGGTCGGCCCGTACACGTTGAGCACGCGCGGCGGTTGCGCCAGCGCATGCAGTTGTTCCACCAGCGGGCGTTTGAGCACGTCGCCGCCGAGCACGGCGCAGCGCACCCCTTGCGGCAGCCCGCCGGTCGTCAGCAGTCCCTGCATCGCCGACGGCACCATGATCGTCGTCCGCACGCGCGCCGCCGCCGGCAGCTCCGGCAGCGCCAATGCGTGCTCGGCCAGCACCACCGTGCCGCCAAGCGACAACGTCCCCAGGATCTCCATGACCGAGGTATCGAAACAGATCGAGGCCGCCGCCAGCACACCGGCGAGTTCCTCGTCGTCCAGCAGCTTGCGCATCGAGCGGGTCATCGCGACGACGCTGCGGTGCTCGACGGCGACGCCCTTGGGATGCCCGGTCGATCCCGAGGTGTAGATGACATAGGCGAGGTCCCGCGCCGAGGGCGTGGGCATGGCGTCCGGTACCGGTTCGTCCATCGCATCGAGCCGCAGCAGGCCGGCGGTGCCGGCACAGAGTTCGGCGGGCGTGTCGCCATCCACGACGACGGCCGCCGCGCGGGCGTGTTCCAGCATGTAGCGCACACGCTCGCGCGGGTACTCGGGGTCCAGCGGCACGTAGGCGCAGCCGGCCCGCAGGACCCCCAGCAGGGTCGCCGCCAGCTCCCAGCGGCGGCCCATGCAGACGCCGACCAGGGCCCCCGGTCGCACGCCCCGCGCCGCCAGCGTGGCCGCGATGGCGTTGGCCCGTGCGGTCAGGCGGGCGTAGTCGACCTCGACATGCCCATCGATGATCGCCGTGCGTTGCGGATGCGCCTGCGCCTGTTTCTCGACCAGTCCCCAGACCGTTTCGGTGCGGTCGTATGCCTGCGCGGTGCGGTTCCACTCGATGAGCACGCGGTGCGCCGCGTCTCCGGAGAGGGAGGGAGGGCCTTCGGCAACTGCGATCGTGTCCCGTGTCGCATCCGCCTGCGTGTGAGGTCGTCCGGGCCGATACATCGAGCACTCCTTGCGCAGAAACCGGTTCCGCAGTCTAGTACGAGTGCGACGCGGAAAGGGCCAGGGGGCAAGCCGGCTGCATCGCGCCCGGCCCGGGCCGGGGCGACCCGCTGCGAAGGAGGCGCGCCAACTCTTCGCGCGCAGGCCCGACATCGCGCTTGCCGCTCCGACGGCCTGCCTGGAGCCCTGGACGGAGCCGGCGCCTATCCTGGGCGATGGGGGGGGGCGCCGCCGCGCCTCAGACCTTCCGCACCCGGAACTTGCGCCCCTTGATCTTGCCCGCCTGCAGCCGCGACAGCGCCTGGCCGGCCTTGCCGCGGGCGATGGCGACGTAGCTGCGGGTCGGGAAGATGTCGATCTTGCCGAGGGCGTCGGCGGGCAGGCCGGCATCGCCAGTGAGCGCGCCGACGATGTCGCCGGGGCGCAGTTTGTCGCTGCGGCCGGCGTCGATGCGCAGGGTGGTCATGGCCGCGTGCGGGGCGCTGCCGGCGCGCAGTGCGGCCATCGGCGGTTTCCGCCAGGCGAGCGGTGCGCCCTGCAGGGCCTCCAGCGCCTGCGCGCGGGCGAGCTCGCGCGGGGTGCACAGGCTCAGCGCGTGGCCCTTGCGGCCGGCCCGTCCGGTACGGCCGATGCGGTGCACGTAGACGGCCGGGTCGGTCGGCAGCTCGTAGTTGATCACCGCGCCGATGCTGTCCACGTCCAGCCCGCGCGCGGCGACGTCGCTGGCGACCAGGACCTGGCAGCTGCGATTGGCGAAGCGCACCAGCACCTCTTCGCGGTCGCGCTGTTCCATGTCGCCGTGCAGGGCGGCGGCGGAGAACCCCAGGTGGCTCAGCGAGGACACCACTTCCTCGGTGTCGCGGCGCATGTTGCAGAACACCACCGCCGATTCGGGGTTGTATTCCATCAGCAGGCCGGCCAGCGCCGCCGGCTTGCGTGCCGGCTCGACCTCGAAGAAGCGCTGCTCGATGTCGGCATGCGGCTCGCCGGCCTCGACCGCGACCGTCAGCGGGTCGCGCATCACCCGGTCGGCGACCTCGCGGATGCCGTCGGGCCAGGTCGCGGAGAACAGCAGGGTCTGTCGTTGCTTCGGGGTCTTGGCGACGATCTTTCGGATCGGTTCCTCGAAGCCCATGTCGAGCATGCGGTCGGCCTCGTCGAGCACCAGCACGCGGATGTCCCCCAGCGCCAGGGCACGCTTGTCCAGCAGCTCGAGCACGCGCCCCGGGGTGCCGACCACGACATGCGGGATGTGCGTGAGCGAGGCCAGCTGCGGCGCCAGCGGAACCCCGCCGGTCAGGGTCAGCAGTTTGAGGTTGGCGATGCCGGTGGCGAGCCGGCGGATGTGCTTGCTCACCTGGTCGGCCAGTTCGCGGGTCGGGCACAGCACCAGCGCCTGCAGGCGGATCTGCGACGGGTCGAGGTGGTGCAGCAGGGCCAGTCCGAACGCGGCGGTCTTGCCACTGCCGGTCGGCGCCTGCGCGATCAGGTCGCGGCCTTCGAGCAGGGCCGGCAGGCCCTGGGCCTGGATCGGCGTCATCCGTACGTGGCCGAACGCGTCCAGGCCCTGCAGCAGGGCCGGATTGAGCGGGAGGTCGGAGAACTCGGGCAGGCGATCGGTCATGCGCCATGATACGGACTGGCGGCGGGTGTGCGGGGAATATCCACCGACGCCGGTACGGCCTCGGTCATGACCGGGAGGGTGGGCGCGGCCGCCCGGCCGCCCCTTGTGGGGCGGGGGCGCGGCGACCTGCGACGGCAGGGTGGCTACGGGCCGCCGGTGCCCTTCTCGCGGGCCTCGTTGCTGCCGCCACGGCAGGCGCCGCTCAGGCCGGGGAAGCCGTGCGGCAGACCGTAGTACTTCCAGGCATCGGCCGCGGTCTGGACGATCGACTCGTTCTGTCCCTCGTCCGGGTCGAAGTCGTTGAGTCCGCTGTAGGCGCAGTTGGAGTTGGCGTTGGCCGGCGTACCGGTGGTGCGCGGGTTGTCGCTGCCGGGTGGGCCGGAAACCTCGCCCGCCATCGCTGGCGCGGCGGCCACGGCCACGAGGACGGCAAGCACTGCCAGAGGCGGCAATACGGGACGTGCATGCATGTCGATCTCCTCATCGGGAGCGTCTGAGGACGCGCATCTGACAACGCGGGCGGACCGGCGCATCGGTCACCCGGCAGGCGACGAACGGTAGTGCCGCTTCCATTGGTTCCGGCGAGGGCGCTGTGAGCCCCGGTTCATGCGCTTGTCGGTGCCGCTGGCAGGCGGCGCAGCGGCCTTCTGTCGCCTCGCTCATGCCTTCCCGGCCGCCTTGGATGACCGATATCCGGACGGCGTCGCGTTCAGTGGTGGCGCGAAGTTCCGCGCGCAGCCCTCTGGAGGTCGCGTCATGAACGTATCGAACCGGATCTGTGCCGCCTTGCTGCTGTCGGGCCTGGTCGGCTGGGCGAGCGGAGCGGCGGTGGCCCAGGAGATGGCGCCGTCGGCCGCCGATTGCTTCCTCCCGGCGTTCAAGTCCGGGGATGCCGACGCGGTGACCGCCTGCTATGCCGAGGACGCGGTGCTGTGGATTCCGGGCGGACCGATGGTCAAGGGCCATGCCGAGATCCGCGACGCTTTCGCCGACTTTTTTGCGGACGTCACGATCAAGGACGTCCAGATCAGCATCATGGGCGATGAGGTGATGGGCGACACACGGGCGTCGTGGGGTACCTATACGGTGATCCGGATCGACAAGGCGACCCAGGCCGAGTCGGTCCAGCGTGGGCGCTACGTCGAAGTCTCGAAGATGATCGGCGGACGCTGGCTGTACATCGTCGACCACCCCGCGGACGACCCGCCTCCGGCTCCAGAGTCCGAGCAGGATATGTGAGCCGAGTCCCGGTCACCTGCCGGGGCACGACGCATCCGCGCATCGACGCGCTGCATCCGGGCGGTGGCGCGAGTCGGGCATGGCCAGGAGCAAGCGCACCGGTTTCCGTGCCTGGAAACGCGGTGCGCTCCGCGCCCGTCAGCCCCGCGCCGCCAGCCAGCGGTCCAGCTGGTTGGCGAAGGCCTGGCGGTCGCGCGCGTTGAACGGGGCCGGGCCACCGGTCTGCACGCCGGCGCCGCGCAGTTCGTCCATGAAGTTCCGCATCGACAAGCGTTCGGCGATGTTGTCGGCGGTGTAGCGCTCGCCGCGCGGATTGACCGCGTGGGCGCCGTTGGCGATCACCCGTGCCGCCAGCGGAATGTCCTGGGTGACCACCAGGTCGCCCGCCCGCGCGCGCTCGGCGATCGCATCGTCGGCCACGTCATAGCCGCCCTGGACCTGCAGGGCGCGGATATGGCGGGAGGGCGGTGTGCGCAGCCACTGGTTGGCGATCAGGGTGACCTGTACTCCGGCGCGTTCGGCGGCGCGGAACAGGATCTCCCGGATCGGTCCGGGGCATGCATCGGCATCGACCCAGATCCGTGCGGATCCGGCGTCGTTCACTCCGATTCGTCGCTGGACGCGGGCGTTTCGCCCTTCGCCGCCTCGCGTTGGGCGCGCTTCTTGGCGTCCTTCTCGTCTTTCTTCTTCTGCTTGGCCAGCTCGCGCTGACGCTTCTCGAACGAATAGTTGGGTTTCTTGGCCATGAGCTCTCTGTAGGTGGACGAACGCCCAGTGTACGGGACTGGCGACCGCGGGGCAGGTTCACGCTTCGCAGGACCGCCATGTGGATGCATCATGCTGGCAGCATTGGGACGGTTCGCAGGCGGAGCACGGCAGATGAAGAGGACGACCGAGGTGCTTGCATTGACCGTTGCGGAAGCGTGCATAGGTGCATGTCGGGGCTGTCTGGCCTGGGCGGTGGCGACCATGCTGGCCCTGGGCGTCGCGGAGGCCGCCGAACCGGCGAACTACGTGTTCGCCGGCGGCGACGGTGCCGCCGAGGTGCGCGATCTGCTGCAACGCGACGATGTCGCCGGCGTGCAGGTGGTCTATCCCTGGAAGACGCTGGAGCCGGAGCAGGGGCGCTACGACTTTTCCGCGATCGAGCGCGATCTGGCGGTGGCCGGATCGCTGGACAAACAGCTGTTCGTGCAGGTCCAGGATCGTTTCTTCCGGCCTGAGGCGCGCCTGCTGCCGGACTATCTGCTGCGCGAGCCGTTGTACGGGGGCGGCCTGGTGGCGCAGACGGACACGCCGTGCGAGGGCGCGCCGCAGGTCCAGGGTTGGGCCACCCTGCAGTGGAATCCGCACGTGCGCGAGCGCTTCCAGGCGCTGCTGCGTGCGCTGGGAGAGCGGTTCGATGGCCGCATCCATGGCATCAACCTGCCCGAGACCGCGATCGACGTGGGCGATGGCGCCAAGGCCACCGGCTTTACCTGCGATGGCTATTTCGAGGCGCAGATGGAGAACATGAGCGTGGCCCGGCAGGCCTTCGAGGACTCGCACGTCGTCCAGTACGTCAACTTCTGGCCCTGCGAGTGGGACAACGACCACGACTACATGGGGCGGCTGTTCGAGCGAGCGCATGCGCTCGGTATAGGCCTCGGCGGGCCGGACATCGTGCCGTACCGACGCGCGCAGATGCGCAACGCCTATCCGTTCTTCAACCGCTACCGGGAGCGGCTGGCGCTGGTGGCGATGGCGGTGCAGGAGCCGACCCTGACCTATGTCGACCCGGAGGACGGGGAGCGGTTCTCCAGGGAGGATTTCGTCGGCTTCGCCCGCGACTACCTGGGGGTCGACATCATCTTCTGGAGCCCGGCGGCACCGTGGTTGAAGTCGGACGAGCGCGCGCGGCCCGGCGGTCGGGGGCGATAGCGGCCGGACCCGGATGGCGGTGTGGAGGCGCATGCCGCGCCCGCATTTCGTACTATCCCCACCATGAACGATCTAACGCTGCCGGATCCGGGCGTCGAGCACGTCCGCGACGCCCTCGGGGATGCGGGCGTCTACAAGGCCCTGCTGGAGTCGACCAAGGCGATTCCGTGGAAGATCGACTGGGCCAGCAAGCGCTTCGCCTACATCGGCCCGCAGATCGAGGCGCTGCTGGGCTGGCCGCAGGGCAGTTGGCAGACGGTGGAGGACTGGGCCGCGCGCATGCATCCCGAGGACCGCGACCGCGTGGTCGGCTACTGCGTGTCGCAGTCGCAGGCGGGGGTCGACCACGAGGCCGACTACCGTGCGATGACCCGCGACGGGCACTACGTATGGATCCGCGACGTGGTCCACGTGGTGCGCCGGCCCGACGGCGAGGTCGACAGCCTGGTCGGCTTCATGTTCGACATCAGCGAGCGCAAGAAGGCCGAGGAGGAGCTGCTGCGGCTGCACCGGGAACTGGAGCAGCTGTCGATGACCGATGGCCTGACCGGTATCGCGAATCGCCGCATGTTCGACCTGCGCCTGGAGAACGAGTGGGGCGAGGCCCGCCGCAGCGGCAATCCGCTGTCGCTGGTGATCCTCGATATCGACCGTTTCAAACAGTACAACGATGCCCATGGCCATGTCGCCGGCGACGAGTGCCTCAAGCGCATTGCCGGCGTGCTGCGCGGGCTCGCGCGGCGTCCGCGCGACGTGGTGGCGCGGTTCGGCGGCGAGGAGTTCATCCTGCTGCTGCCGGATGCCGACGAGGACGCGGCGGGCCGGATGGCCGCGGCCTGCGTCGACGCGATCGCCGATCTGCGCATTCCGCATGCCGGCGCCGGCATCGGCGGGTTCGTGACCGCCAGCCTTGGGGTGGGCACCGCCCGTCCCGGCCCCGACGCCGCCGCGCGCGCGTTCGTGGCCGCGGTCGACCAGGTGCTGTACGCCGCCAAGAGCGGCGGCAGGAACCGGGTCGAGGTGCTGGAGTAGGGGTAGCCGGGCGCAGCGACGGTCCCCGTCCGGCCTGGGACCCGATCGCCCGCGGCCCGTGCTAGCTTCGGACCGGGCAAGGTCAAGGAGGGGGTATGGCCCGGGGACTGAAGGCGGTTCGCTGCCGTCGTCATGATGCATTGAGTCGGGTGGGCTGGGAGCGGCTGGAAACCCTGCTGGCCGAGCACTATCGGCGCCAGGGCTACGACGTCGAGCATGTCGGCACCGGCGGCAGTGGGCGGCGCTTCGACGGCGGCATCGACCTGAAGTTGCGTCGCGACGACGCCTATATCCTGGTCCAGGCCAAGCACTGGAACGCCTTTCAGGTCACACACAATCCGGTGCATGAGCTGTTGGGCGTGATGGTCACCGAGAGCGCCACCGGCGCCATCCTGGTCACCAGCGGCGAGTTCACGCCACGGGCCATCGAGGCGGCGTCCCGGCAGGGACACGTGCAGCTTGTCGATGGCGACGCCCTGCGCGAAATGCTCGGACCGATCGAGGACGACCCGGAGGTCGGCAGGTCGCCGATGGTGCCGAGGTCCGGGAGGTCGGCCGCCAGAGGCCGTCGCGACTCGGCCGTGGGCGGTCGGAACGGGAACCGTGCCTGGCTTTGGATCGCGGTGGTGGGCGGCATGGTTTCCGTGCTGCTTGCTGGTGGATGGCTGTACCAACGGGCAGGAACTGGCGGCGCCGCTTCCGGCATCGCGGCCGGCGAGACGGCGCCCGGTGCGGTCCCGCAGGACGCCGCGGTGCTCGTCCAACCGGCACGTGCGGCGGAAGCCGCGCCTGTCGCGCACGGCCCGGCCGGCCTACGTCAGGCTTCGCCGCCGACGGATGTGCAGGATCGCGAATCCCGGCGCCGGGCCGACGAGGCCATGGAGGTCATCGGCGCCGACACCCCGGAGATGTAGTCGCCGGTCCGGACTGCGGCCACCTTGGTCCCGGTGGGGGCGATCTCGGTTCAATCCAGCGACAGCGCCTTGAAGTCGTAATTGGTCCGCAGCTGTTCCTGTATCAGCCATTCGCGCAGTTCGGCATCGCTGAAGCCGCGGTTGGACCGGTTGAAGTAGGCCAGCGCCCGTTCGTAGACCTCCGGGTCGGAGGCGTCGACCTCGAACACCGGCTGCATCCGGTCCATGATCGCCAATCGCTTGGCGAAGGCGATGTCCATGCCCATGCCGACGCGCGTCCACCAGTAGTCGTTCGGCTTTCCGGACCTCAGGAACGGCCCCAGGACCTGGCGGGCGATGCCGACGTTGAGCTCCTCGACGCGCTCCTTGCCCAGATTCTCGACCAGTCCGGGCACGTCGGGGTCGTAGACATAGAGATCGCGGCCGGCATCCCCGACCTGCTTCGATTCCTGCTTGCGCCTGTGGTTGTCGATCAGCACCTGCAGCTCTTCCAGCTGCACCAGTTGCAGGATGCCGCCGAGCTTCTGGAATCGACGGGCCAGGCCGTCGCGGGTTTCGCGGGTGACCCCGGCCCAGTGCTTGATCGGCTGCACGACGATGCACGATGGCTGCTGCGCGAGCTTGAAGTCCAGGCTGTTCAGCACGTACTTCGATTCGCCATACAGGTCGGCGACCAGCCACAACTCGATGCCCTCGTCCCTGAGGATCTGGCAGGCCTGCATGTAGCGTTCGTCGACCTTCTTCTGCAGGTCCAGTTCGGCATAGGCGTCGGGCTGGCTGCCCTTCACCACCAGGCTGGAGAGCGAGCCGGCTCCGGTCGCGCGCCACAGGTCGATCTTCTGTTTGAGAAAGTACCGGTACTCTTTGTCGGACATCAGCAGGCCTTCGGGGTTGGCCGCGCTGACGATGACGCTCAGCTCCATCTTCTTGCTGAAGAGCTGTTCGCCGTTCATTGCCGCTTCGATCATGCTGTCGGTGCCGCTGATCGTCGATCCGGGCAGGTCCGGCCACGCGAAGCGCAGATCGCTCTCGTCGTAGGATTCGAGCAATTGTTCCTTGAAGCGGAAGTACCGCGAAACCCTGGTGTTGGGCATCACCGACACCGTGATCCATCGCTTCTGGGTCCGGGTCAGGTTCCAGCGGCCTTGCGCCGGCCAGAATCCGCCACCGCGTATCGACAGGCGGGAAACCCCTGGTCTGGCTACGATCATCGTGTATCTCCTCGAAGGTTTGGTCGTGGCGCCGGGGTATCGGTAGCCCCGGGTTCGCTCAGGCGATTTCCAGCGCGCTTCCGGGGTCGCCGGGCGCGGGGCCGCGGATGCTGGTGACCGGCGTGCCTACGCAGAACGCGAGCACCTTGAAGGTGCGGGTCAGGTCGATCTCGTCGCTGTCCAGCATCAGGGCGATGGGAAAGCTCCGCTTCAACGGGTAGCCGGACAGGTACATGTTGCGGCTGTCGTCATCGGCATTGTTCAGCTGGAGCAGCGCGTGCAGGAGCGTCGGTGCGCCGGGGTCGATGTCCTCTGTCGGTACCAGGCTCTCGAAGCGGCAGGTGACTCCGCCGGTGAGCATGTAGTCGCAGATCGAGGCGATATGGGCCTTGTAGTGCTTGTAGTCGGCGTAGAGCACCAGTACCCGCTCGGCGGCGCCGAACAGGGTGCGGGCTTCGGTGGCTTCCGGCGGCAGGCGTGGCTGCAACAGGTTCATTGCGAGGCCCTGGGGGCTGACCCTCAGGCCAAGGGCATCGGTCAGCAACAGCTCGCATTGCGCGTTCTTCCAGATCATGAGGTTTTCCCTTGGTGTGGTCCGTGCCGGGTCCGGGGCGGGCGATCGCGCTGCTCCCAGCAGCAGCTCGAGCAGGCTGGGCGCGCTCATGGCGGTCCCGCGGCGGACACGCCGTGTGGCCAGATGCGCGGACGTTCGCGGGCGCCCGTCCACAGCCGGTCGGACGAAGCGGTGCGGTCGCGTGGGTGTCGCAGGTGCGCGCGGGAGTCATGCATGCCGGTACAAACGCGACGGCGACGCGGTTGTGAAGCCCGGCGTCGCGCTCGGGACGTGCCGGAACCTGGCGCGGTCGGGCGCGCGCCCTCATGCGGTTGCGTGGAGGCCGTCGCGATCGTTTATGGAGAAGCAGGTGCCCGTCAGGCGGTGCCGCTAGCGTTCCGGCGGCTCGGCGTTCCACCAGGCCTGGCCGTCTTCGGCCGCCGGGATGTCGCATTCGCGCGTTTCGATGGCGTCGATGCGGCGCCCGCGCCCGCCATCGACCCACGCTTGCAGCAGCTTCTCGACCGATTCGCGGTCGTGCGCGGCGATGCCCAGGTTGCGCTGTGTTCGCCAGTCGCCGGCGTGGCCGTCGTTCTCGTGGCGGTGCGGCGTGCCATAGCTGCAGCGGATGCAGTAGTGGCGGACGCTGTGCGTCCAGTCTTCGAGGTAGGCGACGCCCGGCGCGCTGGCCTGTTGCAGGGCGAGCAGGTCGTCGCGACTGCCGCAGTCGACGAAGCCGACGAAGGTCTGGAATTCCGATCGTTCGATGCGTTGCAGTTCGTTGAAGACCGGCACTTCGCGCTGGCCGTCGTGCCGGTGCCCGGTCACGGCGCCGTCGTGCAGGACGACGTCTCCGAAGCGATGACCGCTTTCAGGAAGCGGTACGTTGAGCAGACGCGCGCGCACCGGGTCGATTCGACGCATGAACACCGTCTCGCCGCCGCTCCAGGGATTCAGCCTGACGACCGCGACACCATAGTCGGCGTCGATGGGACCTTCGCCCTCGGGGACCTGGATGCCGCAGTCCTGCCACAGCCGTCGTGCCCGTGGCCAGTCGGCGAGCGCGGTGGCGGCGATGGCCGCGTTCCACAGTTCCGCGTCGCCGGGCTTGCTGGCCAATGCGATCGCGCGCAGGTTGTGCTGGAGCGACGCCGGCCAGTCGCGCAGGTACTTGTGCGCCAGGCCCAGCATGTAGTGGTAGTACTGGTTCTCGGGCTTGTGCAGCAGCAGTCGGGCGAATAGGCGCGAGGCCTCGGCCAGCTCGCCGCGCGCCATCGCGTCGTAGGCGGCATCGTGGAGGGTGTCCAGATCGTCCTGTACTGGGTGCATGCGTCGGCCGATGGGTGTCGAATGACTGTCTCGCGTTGGCGCATGATCGCATGAGCGGATGCGTTCGCCCCGCAAGGCCGGCCCGCGACCCGCCGATGGCGCGAAAAAGGGCGCCCCGGTCTTCCGGGGCGCCCGACTCCACGGTGTTGCCTGTAACCCTTTCGCGCCGTTTACGGGCTGGTGCGCAGGGTCAGACCGTAGACGCTGAGGATCGAGTTGATCGGCGTGAAGTAGCTGGTGTTGCCTCCGTTCTGACAGGTTCCGGAGCCGCCCGACAGCACGCCCTGGGCCTGGCCCGCGGCGGCCATGAACGGCCCGCCGGAGTCGCCTCGATCGGAGCAGGCGGAGGTCCGGGTCAGGCCGGTCACGGTGCCGTCATGTGTGCCGGTATTGGGGTCGGTGTAGGAAACGGTGATGTTCTTGCTGATGATGTAGCCGCAATGCAGGCCGCCGGTGGTGCGGCCGGATCGGCAGACCATCGCGCCGACGGCGGCTTCGTTGCTGCCGTGGACGGGAAGGTCCTGGTTGCTGTAGCCGTAGACCGAGGGCGACAGGGCGTGGCCGGCGTCGACCCGGACCCAGGCGCGGTCGGGGCCGGTCTGGTAGGGGCCGGGCATGGCGGAGCCGGCGAACGATCCCAGCCTGACTCCCGAAGCCTCGTCATAGACGACAACACCCACATTGCCGCAATGCCCGGCGGTGGCAAAACCGGGGGTGCCGCCCCGGGTCACCGCGAAGCCGACCGTGCATGCGTACGGGCCGGCCCGATAGCCGCGACCGCCCTGGATGGTGGCGTGGCGCTGCGGCGGGTCCTTGATCGTTTCGAAGCGCACGCTGTCGGCCTCCAGGCCGCTGCGGGCGATGAAGTCGATGGCCGCGTCCTGCGCGTCCGGAGCGATGCCGACCACGACGCTGTTGCTCGGCAGGTCGACCGCCCAGCTGTACACGCCTCGCGGCGCGCCACTGCGGGCGAGTTGGGCGTCGAGCTGGTCCTTGACCGCGTTCAGCGAGGCCAGGCTGTAGCGGGCTTGACGGGTTTCGACGCCGGCCGCGGTTCCGGCCTTGCCCATCGAGGTGGATGCTGTCACCACGCCGAACGAGCCGTCGGCCTTGCGCTCCAGCCAGACACCGGCGAAGTCGCGACCCAGCTGCCGGGACGCAGTGCGTTGCTGATGCGCCGCAAGCCGCTCGGCCTTCACGTACTGCGCCAGTTGCGCGCCGGACAACCCGAGGTCGCGCTGTATGGCCATCTTCATGGCGGGGGAATAGTCGTCGGCGGCGAATGCCGACACGGACAAGGCCATCGCCAGACTGGCGGAAATGGCAGAAACAATGAACTTGCGCATTCCGAAACTCCTTGTGTCAAAGAATGGAAGTTGAAGCAATGGCGGTGGGCCGTGCCGGGTCTCCAGTCTCATGCTGGCTGTCGGGGGATGCGCGGCGAACCGCAGGGCCAGCGTAAGGATTTCGGATTGGATAGCCAGTCTCCGAGCGAGACTTTATCCACATTTTTGAATTCATCTTTGTTTATTGGAAAGGTGTCATAGATACCGTAGGTGCCAAATATTGTTTGAATGAAAATTCCCGAGTGAAATCATTCAGGGCGCTTGATTGAATGGGTTGGTAATAAAATGCAGTAAAAAATGCGTGATTCTCTTCCAATGTGATGTGGACGGAATCCAACCGCTACTGCATACGCACGCAGCGCATGTGCGTAATACGCTATAGAGGTTGATGGGACGCCATGCCCTGTTACGGAGAAGAAAGTGATCATTGCCAGTACTGGAAACGCCGACATCGTTGCGATCGGCGATGATGTTCATCGCTTTGGTCCGGAGCCGGCTTGCGGGTCGCTGCCCGCTGCGCTTCTCAAGCGCTGGCGATCGATCCGGCCCTCATGCGCCGCGCGGTGCGGTCCGATGGCGGGCAGTAGAGGCGGAGCGGAACCGGACGCGCCAATGCACAAGAAAGCGCCCCGGGGATACCGGGGCGCTCGCTGATCTGCAGGTGGCTTGTGAACCTGTCGCGCGGTTATGGGCTGGTGCGCAGGGTCAGGCCGTAGCTGCTGAGGATCGAGTTGATCGGCGTGAAGTAGCTGTTGCCGCCGCCGTTGCGGCCCTGGCGGCCCTTGCAGCTGCCGCTGCCGCCGGACAGCACACCCTGGGCCTGGCCGGCGCCGGTGATGTACGAACCGCCGGAATCGCCGCCCTCGGCGCAGGCCGAGGTCCGGGTCAGGCCGGTGACGGTGCCGTCCGGATTGCCCGCATTGTCGACATAGGACACGGTTTGGTTCTTGCTGAGGATGGCGCCACAACGCCAGCCGGTGGTGCGGCCGGAGCGGCACAGCGCCGCGCCGACGGGCGCTTCGGTGCTGCCGTGGACGGTGACATCGCCCTTGCCGTAGCCGTACACGTTGGGCTGCAGGGTATGGGTGTTGTCGACCTGGACCCAGCCGCGGTCCGGACCGGTCTGGTTGCCGTCGGGCATCGTCGAGGCCGCGAACGACCCCAGGCTGACGCCGAGGCTCCACTGCGACAGCTCCTGGTAGACGATCTCGCCGGTGTCGCCGCAGTGGCCGGCGGTGGCGAAGCCCTTGGTCGAACCCTTGGTCACCGGGAAGCCGATCGAGCAGGCGTACAGGTAGCCGTCGCCGGGGTTGCGCAGGATGCCGCGACCGCCCTCGATGTCGATGCGGCGCTGCGGCGCCTCGCGCATCGTCTCGAAGCGCACGGTGTTGGCGTCGAGGCCGCTGCGGGCGATGAAGTCGATCGCCGCGTCCTCGGCGCCCGGTGCGATGCCGACGACCACGCTGTTGCTCGGCAGGTCGACCGCCCAGCTGTACACGCCGCGCGGCGCGCCGGCGCGGCCGTGCTGGCCGTCGAGCTGGGCCTTGGCGGTGTTCAGCGAGGCCAGGCTGTGGCGGGCCTGGCGGGTCTCGACGCCGGCCACGCTCCTGGCGTTCGCCATCGAGGTGGTGCCGACCACGACGCCGAACGAGCCGTCGGCCTTGCGCTCCAGCCAGGTGCCGGCAAAGTTGCGGCCCAACTGCCTGGCAACGACCTTCTCCTGCTGCGAGGCCAGGCGCTCGGCCCGGATGTACTGCGCCAGCTGCGGGCCGGACAGCCCCAGGTCGCGCTGCATGGCCGCCTTCAACGCGGGGGAAAGGTCGTCGGCGGCAACGGCCGCTCCCGACACGGCCATGGCAACGGTGACTGCCAGAACCGACATACTGAACTTGCGCATTCGAACACTCCTGGAAATAGGAAGAGACATGGACATCGGTGACAGCGGGTCGAGTCATGGCCGTTCCGCTTGGGGAACGGTGGGGTGCCAGGTGAACCGCATTGGCTGGAACGCCGCCGGGGCGCTTCCCCCTACCTGGAAAGCGCGACTTTTTTCACGGTTCTGAAACGCGGAAGTGCTTGCGCTCTCAATCGGCGGCAATCCGCTTGCGTATGGTCCGGACGTTGCCGCGCGCTTCCGCTGAGGGCGGCAGTGGCGGTGCTCTTGGCGATCAGGACGAGCCGCGGGCGCGCGCCGCCACCGGGTCAAGCACTCGGGTGCGCGACCGGTAACGGCAGGAAGGGCGTGTGGGCGGCAGAAGCAGCGCCCGATCGGCGGGTGCGGGAGCGGGCGCCATCTTCGCCGTGGCCGGGTTCGGATCCTCGCCCCTGACAACATATTAAGGCACCCGGGGCTTGCGGCAAGGCCCGATCGGTGATGCACAGTCGCCGCCCCTGGCCGATGGCCGTTGATGAGGGTGGGCGGATGCAGATGATCGACGCGATCGTGGTCGGCGCCGGACCGACCGGTTTGATGTTGGCCTGTGAGTTGCGCCTGCATGGGGTGCAGGTGCTGGTGCTGGAGCGCGAACCGGTACCCAGTTCTGTCGTCCGCGCACTGGGCATACATGCGCGCAGCATCGAGGTGATGGACCAGCGCGGCCTGCTGGAGCGGTTCCTCGCCCACGGCACCCGGCATCCGCTGGCGGGGTTCTTCGCCGGCATCGCCAAACCCGCGCCGCCCTCGCTGGACACCTCGCACCCCTATGTCCTGGGGATCCACCAGCCGATCATCGAGCGCCTGTTGGCCGAGCGCGCGGTCGAACTGGGCGCGTCGATTCGCCGCGGCTGCGAGCTGGTGGGCCTGGAGCAGGACGAGGACGGGGTGAGCGTCGAACTGGCCGATGGCGGCCGGCTGCGCGCGCGCTATCTCGCCGGTTGCGATGGCGGTCGCAGCACGGTGCGCAAACTGTCGGGGGTGGGCTTTCCCGGCGAGCCGAGCCGGGTCGATACGCTATTGGGCGAGATACGGCTGGAGGGCTCGCGCGATGCCCTGCTTGCGGCCATGTCGGAGGTCCGCAAGTCGCACAAGCGGTTCGGGATCATGCCGCTGGCCGGCGATCTGTACCGGGTCATCGTGCCGGCCGCGCAGGTCGCCAGCGACCGCGCCACGCCGCCGGACCTGGAGACCTTCCGGCAACAGCTGCGGGCGGTGGCCGGCCACGATTTCGGCGCGCATTCGCCGCGTTGGCTGTCGCGCTTCGGCGATGCGACGCGGCAGGCCGAGCGCTACCGGGTCGGGCGCGTATTGTTGGCCGGCGATGCCGCGCACGTGCATCCGCCGGTGGGCGGGCAGGGCTTGAACCTCGGCGTCCAGGACGCCTTCAACCTCGGCTGGAAACTGGCTGCCGCGATCGCCGGCTGGGCGCCGGCAGGCTTGCTGGACAGCTATCACCAGGAGCGGCACCCGGTCGCCGCCGAAGTGCTGGACAACACCCGCGCGCAGATGCTGTTGATCTCGGACGAGCCCGGACCGCAATCGGTGCGCAGACTGCTGGCGGAGCTGATGGACATCGAGCCGGCCAACCGCCTGCTGATCGAGAAGATCATCGCCACCGCGATCCGCTACGACTTCGGCGACGGGCACCCGCTGCTGGGCCGGCGGCTGCACGATATCGCGCTGTCGCAAGGGCGGCTGTATGCGCGCATGCACCGCGGGCGCGGACTGCTGTTGGACCGGACCGGCCGGTTGTCGGTGGCGGGCTGGTCGGACCGGGTCGACCGGCTCGTCGATCGCGACGCCCCACTGGATGCGCCGGCACTGCTGTTGCGGCCCGACGGTCACGTCGCCTGGGTCGGCGAGGACACGCAGGGTCTGCGGACGCAGCTGCGGCGCTGGTTCGGCGAGCCGCGCGCATCCCTGCGCGCGCCGATGGGCTGAGGGCGGCCTATTGGCGCTTGCGGCGGGCGACGACGATGGCGGTGACGATCAGGGCGACGACGAGCGCGGCGCCGCCGAGCAGGACCAGCAGGACCAGGGCATGCCAGACGCTCATTGCGTCGCTTCGGTGCCGCCGCCGATGCCGGCCGGGGCGGGGGACTCATCGGCCGCTGGCGGCGTGTCGAATCCGATGCCGGGTCGCCAGCCGCTGGCCGCGAAGATCGCCTTCGGGTCCTCCATGCGCAGGATCTCGCGCAGGGCCCGGCGCTTGTCGTCGGCCTGTCGGTAGTAGGCCTTCACGATGCGGTAGCCGACCCAGTAACCGAGGTCGCCCGGACTGTCGGTGCTGCTGTTGTCGAGCCAGGCGCTGAGGTCGGTACTGTCGATGTCGGCCAGGAACGCGGTCTCGATCTCGTGTTCGCGGCCGCGGGTCAGCGCGTCGAAGTGCGCGTAGGCGGTGTGGCCGGAGGTCAGCTCGGCAACGAACTCGGCGCCCCCCTCCATCAGCGAACGCTCGAGCACGGTGGGCCGCTCCAGGTTCGCCATCGACGGGCTCAGCTGCACATGGGCGTATTCATGCGCGATCACGTGGACGAAGCGGTCCTCGGGGTCGGGGTTCATCCATTCCACCGCGCACAATGCTTCCAGGCCGATCTGCAGGCCCGTGTCGGGGTAACCGATGCCGACCGGCTTGCCGCGTCCGACCACGATCGTGACCGGTGGCAGATTGGCCTCGGGATAGAGCGTGGCCAGCGTGTCCAGGGCGCGATCCAGCCGCTGCTTGGCCTGCGGCAGCACCCGCATGCAGGTGCGCGCCTGCTCGTACAACTCGGGCCGCTTGCTCAGGGTCGCGGCGATCGCCTCGCCGGTGACGCGGCGCAGGCGGGCGAAGTGATGCAGGCCTTCGGAGCCGGGGTCGAGGTAGTCGCGCTGCAGCCGTTCGGCGTCGAGCGTGCCGCCGGCGGCATCGTAGAGGCGGTAGAAGCGTTCCACGTCGTCGATCACCACCGCTGGCGCGGTCGCTCCGTCGGCGGCGGACGGCGGCTGCGCATGGGCGCGCATCGGCGCCAGCAGGGCGTTGATCGCGATCAGGGCGAACGATGCGCAGACGAGCGTTCGGCGACGCGTGCGGGCGAGGGGGGCGGGCACGGCGGTGAGGGTGGGGGTGGCGGGCATCGCGTTCTCCTGTCCTGGGAAGGGCTGCGCATGCAGCCGGTGGGCGCGGCCGATGATAACGGCAGCCGTCCGCCTGCCGGTCGGCGAGGGGCCGGGCGCCTCCCCGCGCCCGGCCCCCGCCGTCCTCCCCTGGTCAAACACGTTGTCGAACACGTTGCCGGACACGCTGTCGTCACGATATCCAACCGCGGCGACGGGCCCGGGGTCGGCTTCAGGCGGCGTAGCCGACCGGCGTCAGCAGGTCGACGCCGCACTCCAGCTGCGCCAGCCAGTCCAGGAACCGCTCCATCGCCTCGCCGCGCATCGGCAGGCCGTGCTGGGGAACGATCATCGCCGGCGCCACCGAGCGCACCATCTGCACCCACAGGCGGGCGGCCCGATTGGAGGCCATGTAGCGGCGGTGGAAGCCTTCCATCCGTGCCTTGTGCGCCTGGAAGTCGGCGACGAAGGCGTAGGGCGTCTCGCTGGCGATCATCGACGAACCGATGTCGCCGGAGAACAGGATGCGGCTGGTCGGATCGTAGAAACTGAAGTTGCCGACCGAATGCAGGAAATGCGCCGGCAGCGCCTGCACCCAGGTGTCGCCCATCGCGATGCGGCCGCCCTCGTCGGGCAGCAGCATGTAGCGTTCGCTGCCCTTGTTGGGCATGTAGCCGGGCACCAGGTGGGGAACGAAGCGGCCCCAGAGCTTGGAACAGACCACGGTGGTGCGCGAGTACAGCAGCCACTTGTCGACCGAGCCGATGATGTCCGGGTCCTGGTGCGAACACAGCAGCCAGGTCAGCTCCGACGGTTTGATGTAGCTGCCCAGGGCGAGGATCAGCGGGTTGTAGAGCAGCTGTCCGCCCGGATCGAGCAGGGCCGAGTAGCTGCCATGCTGGATCAGGAACTGGTTGGCCTGGATGCCGTCGTCGCCACGGACGAGATCGTTGAAGGCGATGCAGCGATGGTTGTCCTGCTCGAACAGAATCGTCGCCATGATGTTCCCCTGTCCGTGGCATGTTCGGGGCACGACTGTAGGCGGTCGCGACGAAACCGGTTTGCGCTGGATCAAATCCGGACGCCGGGATCCGGGGTACACCGTTGGCATGGCCGGGCCGGCCTTGACCCGGTCGTTCGCCGCGGCGCGGTAGAACGTACGCAAGCGGCGGCCGGGATCGCCGACACAGGAGCTTTCGCGGATGTGGGACACCTTGATCACCCCCCATGAGCTGGGCCGGCTGCAGACGCTGGCATCGATCCTGATCCGCCATGGCTTCGGCGACATGGTGCGACGGCTGGGACTGGCGCGGGCGCTGGCGCGGCTGGGTCGGGCATTGCCCGGAAACCACGCCGAGGCGCCGGTTGAGCTGGCGCCGCAGGTCCGGGTGCGACTGGCGCTGGAGGAAATGGGCCCGTGCTTCGTCAAACTGGGGCAGGTGCTGGCCACCCGCGTCGACCTGTTTCCGCCGGAATGGATCGCCGAGTTCAGCCGTCTGCAGAGTGCGGCCCCGGCGGTGCCGTTCGAGGCCATCCACGCCGAGATGAGCGAGGCGCTGGGGATGGCGCCGGAATCGGCCTTCGCCTGGCTGGATCCGCAGCCGCTCGCCGCCGCGTCGATCGCGCAGGTGCACCGGGCGCGCCTGCGCGACGGACGCGAGGTGGTGGCGAAGGTGCGGCGTCCCGGAATCCGCGCGCTGATCGAAGCCGACCTCGGGCTCCTGCAGCATGCCGCGACCCGGATCGAACGCAAGTTTCCGGAGCTGCGCCGGTTCCACCCCGTCGGCGTGGTGCGGCAGTTCCGCGCCTCGCTGATGCGGGAGATGGACCTGGCCGCCGAGTGCCGGCATGCCGAGCGCGTCGCCGGCAGTTTTGCCGACGATGTCCGCGTCGTGGTGCCCACGGTGTACTGGGACTTCACCAGCGAACGCATGAACGTGCAGGACTTCGTCGACGGCATGCCGGTCTCCGACCTTGCGGCGCTGGATGCGGCCGGGGTGGACCGGTGCGCGATCGCTCGGACCGGCGCCCAGGTGGTGTTGAAGATGATGCTGGAGGACGGCTTCTTCCATGCCGACCCGCATCCGGGCAATGTGTTCGTGCTGGAGGACGCGCGCATCGCGGTGATCGACTTCGGCATGGTCGGGCGGTTGTCGCCGACGCGCCGGGCCGAGGTGGTGAGCCTGTTGTTCGGACTGGTCGAGCGCGATTCCCAGCGGGTCACCGACGTGTTGCTGGAGTGGACGCGGCAGTCGGACGTCGATGAGGCGCAACTGGTCATCGACGTCGACGCGTTCGTCGATACCTATCACGGCGTGCCGCTGGGCCAGCTCGACCTGGCCGGGATGTTGCTGGAAGTCACCGTGCTGCTGCGTGCCCACCGCCTCGCGCTGCCGGCCGATCTGGCCCTGCTGATCAAGGTCTGCCTGACCCTGGAGGGACTGGGGCGCAGCCTCGATCCGGACTTCGACATGGCGCGCCAGGCGCAGCCGTTCCTGCGCCGGGCGATGGCCGCGCAACTGGGGCCGACCGCGATCGCGCGGCGCGGCGCGCA
>NZ_VICD02000087.1 GCF_006546735.2 Marilutibacter maris
GCCGCGCCGCTGCGGGTGAAGATCCGCTTCGAGAACGGCGAGGCGGTCGCGCTGGACGGCGAGCGCATCGCCGGCCACGCCATGCTGGCCAGGCTCAACGGTCTGTTCGCGCAGTACGGCGTCGGTCGCGGCCTGTACACCGGCGACACCACGATCGGCCTGAAGGGACGCATCGTCTACGAAGCGCCGGGTCTGATCGCGCTGCTGACCGCGCACCGCGCGCTGGAGGAGGCGGTGCTGAGCAAGCAGCAGAACCGCTTCAAGCCGGAGGTCGCGCGCAAGTGGGTCGAGCTGGTCTATGAGGGTTTCTTCCACGATCCGCTGAAGACCGACCTGGAGGCCTTCCTGGCGTCGAGCCAGGCGACCGTCGACGGCGAGGTCACCCTGGAGACCAGCGGCGGCACGGTCGACGCGGTCTCGATCGAGTCCGACCGGATCCTCAATGCCCGCGGCGCGACCTATGCGCAGGCGGCCGACTGGGGCGTGGCCGAGGCCGAGGGCTTCATCAAGCTGTTCGGCATGAGCAGCACGCTGTGGGCCGAGATCAACCGCGGCGACAAGGGCTGAGGAAACCTCGACGTGTTGTCCAAGACTCTCAAGCACCTCGAAGCGTTGGTGGCGTTCGACACCCGCAACCCGCCGCGGCGGATCGGCACCGGCGGCATCTTCGATTACCTGCGCGAACACCTGGACGGCTTCGATGTCCAGGTGACCGACCACGGCGCCGGCGCGGTGTCGATGCTGGCCGTGCGCGGCAATCCGCGCCGCGTGTTCAATGTGCATCTCGACACGGTGCCGTCGTCGCAGGCATGGTCGGCCGATCCGCTGACGCTGCGGGTCGAGGACGAGCGCGCGATCGGCCTGGGCGCCTGCGACATCAAGGGCGCCGCCGCCGGGTTGTTGACCGCGGCATCGATGACCAGCGGCGATGCGGCGTTCCTGTTCAGCACCGACGAGGAGGCCAACGACGCCCGCTGCATCGCGGCATTCCTGAAGCGCAATGCGCAGGCCGGGCGTCATGGCTTCGGCGAGGCGATCATCGCCGAGCCGACGCAGTGCGAGGCGGTGTTGGCGCACCGGGGCATCAGTTCGGTGCTGATGAAGTTCCGCGGCGTCGCCGGGCACGCCTCCGGCGCCAACGCGATGCAGGCCAGCGCGCTGCACCAGGCGATCCGCTGGGGCGGGCGCGCGCTCGACCATGTCGAGGCACAGGCGCACCAGCGCTTCGGCGGGCTGACCGGCCTGCGCTACAACATCGGCCGGGTGGAGGGCGGGATCAAGGCCAACATGATCGCGCCCAGCGCCGAGCTGCGCTTCGGCTTCCGGCCGCTGCCGTCGATGTCGATCGACGGATTGCACGAGACCTTCCGCGGTTTCGCCGATGCCGAGGCGCTGGACAGCTACGAGGAGACCTTCCGCGGTCCGTCGCTTCCGGGCGGCGACGTCGCCGATGCCGAACGCAAACGGCTGGAGGCGCGCGACCTCGCCGACGAGCTGGGCCTGCCGATCGGCAACGCGGTGGATTTCTGGACCGAGGCCTCGCTGTTCTCGGCGGCCGGACTGACCGCCTTCGTCTACGGTCCCGGCGACATCGCCCAGGCGCATACCGCCGACGAGTGGGTCGAACTGGCGCAGCTGCAGCGCTACACCGAGTCCATCGTCCGCATCCTCGACGCGGGGGCGTCGGCGTGAACATCGGCATGAACGATATCCGCGAGCACAACCGCGACAAGGCGCACGAGATCCAGACCCGCCAGACCATCGTGCGGTTGCTGTCGAGCATGGCCAGCGCCAAGGAAATCAGCCAGTACCTGAAGCGCTTCTCGCAACTGGACGCCAAGCGCTTCGCGGTGGTCAAGGTCGGCGGCGCGGTGCTGCGCGACGATCTCGACGCGCTGACCTCGTCGCTGGCCTTCCTGCAGGACGTCGGCCTGACCCCGATCGTGATCCACGGCGCCGGCCCGCAGCTGGACCGGGAACTGGCCGCCGCCGGTATCGACAAGCAGACCGTCAACGGCCTGCGGGTGACCACGCCGGAGGCGCTGGCGATCGTGCGGCGGGTGTTCCACGCGCAGAACCTGAAGCTGGTCGAGGCGTTGCAGGCCTTCGATGCGCGCGCGACCTCGATCGTGTCGGGGGTGTTCGAGGCCGGCTACATCGACCGCGACACCTACGGTCTGGTCGGCCAGGTCGAGCGGGTCGAGCTGGCGCCGATCGAGGCCAGTCTGAAGGCCGGCTCGATCCCGGTGATCGCCAGCCTCGGCGAGACCGCCAGCGGCCAGATCCTCAACGTCAACGCCGACTTCGCCGCCAACGAGCTGGTGCAGGTGTTGCAGCCGTACAAGATCGTGTTCCTGACCGGTACCGGCGGGCTGCTCGACGAGCGCGGCAAGGTGATCGATTCGATCAACCTGACCAGCGAGTACGAGCATCTGGTCCGGCAGCCCTGGGTCAATGGCGGCATGAAGGTCAAGATCGAGCAGATCAAGGCGCTGCTCGACACCCTGCCACTGACCTCATCGGTGTCGATCACCAAACCGTCGGAGCTGGCCAAGGAACTGTTCACCCACAAGGGGTCGGGCACCCTGGTGCGGCGCGGCGAGCGGGTGCTCGAGGTCTCGCGCTGGGACCAGCTCGACCTGCCACGGCTGCGCACGCTGATCGAGTCGGCGTTCGGACGCGAGCTGGTGGCGGACTACTTCGACGACACCCGCCTGCATCGCGCCTACGTCAGCGAGAACTACCGCGCGGCGGTGATCCTGACCCGCGAGGACGCCGGCACCTACCTGGACAAGTTCGCGGTGCTCGACGATGCCCAGGGCGAGGGCCTGGGGCGCGCAGTCTGGCAGGTGATGCGCGAGCAGAACCCAAGCCTGTTCTGGCGTTCGCGCAACGGCAACGCGGTCAATCCGTTCTATTTCTCCGAGTCCGACGGTTGCCTGCGGCAGGAGAAGTGGCGGGTGTTCTGGTACGGGATGGACGGCTTCGAGGCGATCGCGCGCTGCGTCGACCATTGCGCCGACCGTCCGGCGACCCTGCTGGATGCGCCGGCGGCGAAAGGCGGTGCGGCATGAACGACATCGGCACCCGCCACTGGACGCCGGTGGTGCTGGAGGGCGAGGGCGTGCGCCTGGAGCCGATGCGCCCCGGTCATGCCGACGGCCTGGCCCGTGCCTGCGCCGATGGCCGGCTGTGGGAGCTGTGGTTCACCGGCGTGCCGCGGCCGGAGGCGATGGCCGCGCACATCGACGCGTTCCTGCTCAAGCAGGCGCGCGGGGAGGCCGTGCCCATGGTCGTGGTCCGTCGCGACGACGGCCAGGTGCTGGGCCAGACCAGCTTCTGCAACATCGACCCGGAGACGCCGCGCGCCGAGATCGGCTACACCTGGTACGCGGCCTCGGCGCAGCGCAGCGCGGTCAACAGCGAAGCCAAGCTGCTGATGCTCTCGCACGCCTTCGAGACCCGTGGCTGCATCGCGGTCGAGTTCCGCACCCACTGGTTCAACCAGCGCTCGCGCGCGGCGATCGCACGCTTGGGCGCGAAGCAGGACGGCGTGCTGCGCAACCATCAACGGCTGCCGGACGGCAGCTTCCGCGACACCGTGGTGTTCTCGATCATCGAATCGGAATGGCCGGCGGTGAAGCGCAACCTGATGCATCGGCTGGGCCGCGAGCCCGGCTCTGGAGACTCCTGAGATGACCGCCACCGTGGGCATCGTCGGCGCGCGCGGCCATGTCGGCGCCGAACTGATCCGGCTGATCGCCGGCCATCCCGGCTTCGAACTGGGCTATGTATCCTCGCGCGAGCTCGATGGCCAGCGCGTGTCCGACCACATCGAGGCGTACCGGGGCGACCTGCGCTACAGCGCGCCCTCGCACGAGGCCCTGCCGGCGCTGGCCGCCGACGCGGTGGTGCTGGCCCTGCCCAACGGCAAGGCCGGGCTGTGCGTGGATGCCTTCGACGCGGCGGTCGCCGGTGGCGATGCGACCGACCCGGTCATCATCGACCTGTCGGCCGACTATCGCTTCGACCCCGATTGGTACTACGGGCTGCCGGAGCTGACCCGCGGGCGCTATGCCGGCCAGCGCAGGATCAGCAACCCCGGCTGCTACGCGACCGCGATGCAGCTGGCGCTCGCGCCGATGCTCGATCTGCTGGCGGGACCGGCGCAGTGCTTCGGCGTATCCGGCTATTCCGGCGCCGGCACCACGCCGTCGGACAAGAACGATCCCCTCAAGCTGCGCGACAACCTGATGCCATACGCGCTGACCGACCATGTGCACGAGCGCGAGGTGAGTGCGCAACTCGGCCATGACGTGCAGTTCCTGCCGCACGTCGCACCGCATTTCCGCGGCCTGACGATCACCGCCAACATGCCGCTGGCGCGGCCGCTGGAGCCGGACGAGGCGGTGGCCCGCTATCGCCGGCGCTACGCGGACGAGCCGCTGGTGCGCATCGTCGAACAGGCGCCCTGGGTCAGTCGCATCGCCGGGCGTCACCACGTCGAGATCGGCGGTTTCACGCTGTCGCCGGACCGGCGCCGGCTGGTCGCGGTGGCCACCGAGGACAACCTGCTCAAGGGCGCGGCGACCCAGGCCCTGCAGAATCTCAATCTCGCCTTCGGCTACGACGAGTGGGCGGGCATTCCCGTGACCGAGCAAGCGATGGAGCAAGACGCATGAGCCAGTTGCTTTGGCAGAAACCCGGCGTCAAGGTCGACGCACGCATCCAGCAATTCCTCGCCGGCGAGGACGTGATCCTCGATCGCGAGTTCTTCGTGTTCGATATCGAGGCCAGCCGCGCGCATGCCGAGGGGCTGGCCGCGATCGGCATCCTCGACGACGACGAGCTGGACGCGCTCCGGCGCGAACTGACCGCGCTGGCCGAGGACTTCCGCGACGGACGCTTCGTGCTCGACGAACAGTACGAGGATGGCCACTCGGCGATCGAGGCGCGCCTGGTCGAGCGCCTGGGCGACACCGGCAAGAAGATCCACACCGGCCGCAGCCGCAACGACCAGGTGCTGGTCGCGACCCGGTTGTGGCTGCGCGATCGGCTGGAGTGCGTCGCCGAGGTCTCGCGCGAGGTCGCCGAGGTCGCACTGGCCCGCGCCGAGGCCGAGCGCTCGGTGCCGCTGCCCGGCTACACCCACCTGCAACGCGCGGTGGTGTCGTCGCTGGGCATGTGGTGGGCGGCCTGGGCCGAGGGCTCCATCGACAATGCCTGGCGCGCCGCGCAGACCCGCGACTGGCTCGACGCCAATCCGCTCGGCAGCGCCGCCGGCTACGGCGTGAACCTGCCGTTGGATCGCGATCACACCACCGCCGCGCTGGGCTTCGGCCGCATGCAGCTGTCGGCGACCTATGCGCAGCTGTCGCGCGGCAAGTTCGAGATGGCGGCGATCGAGGCCCTGAGCTCGGCCCTGCTGGACCTGCGCCGGCTGGCCTGGGACCTGAGTCTGTTCACCAGCGCCGAGTACGGCTTCGTCGAGCTGCCGTCGCAGTACACCACCGGCAGTTCGATCATGCCGAACAAGCGCAACCCCGACGTGATCGAGTTGATGCGCGCCAGCTACTCGGCGGCCGCGGCCGCGCGTACCGAGATCGAGCAACTGCTGTCGCTGCCGTCGGGCTACCACC
Source organism: Marilutibacter maris (assembly GCF_006546735.2). Taxonomy (GTDB): domain Bacteria; phylum Pseudomonadota; class Gammaproteobacteria; order Xanthomonadales; family Xanthomonadaceae; genus Marilutibacter; species Marilutibacter maris. The sequence goes on from NZ_VICD02000087.1 coordinate 5,640, forward strand.
GCGACCTGCAGTTCTCCAAGGGCGCGATCTTCCACGCCTTCGGCCGCGGATTGGCCGCGCTGGAACTGCTGCCGGACCTGTTGCGCAATCTGGAGTGGCGCCAGGACCGGATGCAGGCGGCGCTGGAGCCGTCGATGTACGCCACCGACCTGGCCGTCGACATGGCGCGGCAGGGACTGCCGTTCCGCGAGGCCTACCGGCAGGCGGCCGATCCGCAGCGCTGGGCGCAGGGCGATCCGCACGACAGTCTGCAGGCCCGGGTCTCGCCGGGCGCGGCCGCCGACCTGCGTCTGGAGGTGCTGCACAAGCGGCTGCAAGCGCTCGCCGCGGCATGACGGCATGCGTTTTCGTCATCGCGGCCGCCGCCGGCAGCCGCGAGACTGGAATGGCTCGCCGCCGAGCCTGACCGGCGGCAGGCCCGCCCCCGTTTATGCCCTGAATCGATGAACGCTTCGGACTTCACATCGCAATCCCTGCCTGACTGGCGCCGCGCGGTGCTCAAGGTCGGCAGCAGCCTGCTGGCCGGCGATGCCGGTCTCGACCCCATCCATGCACGGGCGCTGGCCGGCTTCATCGACGCCGCGTTCGAGCAGGGGCGCGAAGTCGTGCTGGTGTCCTCCGGCGCGGTCGCGGCCGGGCGCGCGCGGATCGACGACGGCGGCAGCGGCCTGGTGCCGAAGCAGGCGATGGCGGCGCTGGGGCAGGCCTCGTTGATCGGTTTCTGGCAGCAGCAGCTCCGGCGTCCGGTCGCGCAGGTGCTGCTCAGCCACGACGACCTGCGCAACCGGCGTCGCTATCTCAACGCCCGCGCGACCCTGCGCGAGCTGCTGCGGCTGCGCGCGCTGCCGGTGATCAACGAGAACGACACCGTCGCCGTGGATGAGCTCAAACTCGGCGACAACGACAACCTGGCCGCGGCGGTGGCCTCGCTGGTCGATGCCGACCTGTTGCTGATCGCGACCGATATCGGCGGCCTCTACAGCGCCCATCCGCGGCTCGACCCGTCGGCGCGACCGATCCAGCGGGTCGAGCGGGTCACCGACGCGCTGATCGACGCCGCCGGTGGCGGCGCCGGGACGCTTGGCACCGGCGGCATGCGCACCAAGCTCGAGGCGGCGGCGAAGGCGGCCACCGCCGGCATCGCCACCGCGCTGTTCTGCGGCCGCGATCCCGCGGTCGTCGCCGCGCTGTCCCGGGATCGCCTGCACGGCACCCTGGTCGAAGCGGCGGACGACCGCCTGCGCGCGCGCAAGCAGTGGCTGCGACACGCACCCGGTAGCGGCGTGGTGTTCGTCGATCGCGGCGCCGCCGACGCCTTGCGCACGCGCGGCGCATCGCTGCTGCCGGGCGGGGTGGTGCGGGTGGTCGGCGACTTCCGTCGCGGCGACCCGGTCGACATCGTGCTGGAGTCCGACGAGCTCGTGCTCGGCCGCGGTCTGGTCCAGTACGCCGCCGACGAGATCAGGCGCATCGCGCGCCGCCGCAGCCAGGACATCGAGTCGGTACTCGGGTTCCGCTACGGCGAATCGGTGATCCACCGCGACGACCTGGTGCTGACCGGCGCGCACGAAAAGGAGAGCAAGGCATGAGTGGCCATGTACGCAGTCTGGCCGAGTCGGCGCGGGCGGCGCAGCCGGCGGTGGCGGCACTGACCGCGGAGCGGCGCCGGCGCCTGATCGAAGGCATGGCGCGGTCGATCGAGGCCGGACAGGCGCGGGTGCTGGCCGCCAATGCCGAGGATGTGGCCCGCGGCGAGGCGGCCGGGCTGTCGCCGGCGATGCTGGACCGGCTGCGACTGGACGCGTCGCGACTGGCCGCGATCGCCGACGCGTTGCGCGAGCTTGCGGCGCAGCCGGACCCGGTTGGCCGCGTGACCCGTCGCGAAGTGCGCCCCAACGGTCTGGTGATCGAGCGCCAGCGGGTGCCGCTGGGCTTGATCGCGATGATCTACGAGTCGCGGCCGAACGTCACCGCCGACGCGGCCGCGCTGTGCCTGAAGGCCGGCAATGCGGTGCTGTTGCGCGGCGGCTCCGAGGCCCGCGCCAGCAACGCCGCGATCGCCGCCTGCCTGCACGCGGCGCTGCGCGAGGAAGGGGTGCCGGAAGCGGCGGTGTCGTTGCTCGAGGACCCCGCGCGCGAACACGTGCTGGAGCTGCTGCAGCTCAGCGACCTGATCGACCTGGCGATTCCCCGCGGCGGCGAGGGGCTGATCCGCTTCGTCGCCGAGCATGCCCGCGTGCCGGTCATCAAGCACTACAAGGGCGTCTGCCATCTCTACGTCGATGCCGCTGCCGACCTGGCGCTGGCGCGCGACCTGGTGGTCGACGGCAAGGCCTCGCGACCGGGCGTCTGCAACGCCCTGGAGACGCTGTTGGTGCACGCCGACGCGGCCCCGGCATTCCTGCCGCCGGCGCTCGACGCGCTGATCGAACGCGGCGTCGAGGTGCGCGGTTGCGAGCGCACCCGTGCGCTGTGTCCGCAGGTCGCCGCCGCCGGCGAGGGCGATTACGCCGCCGAGTTCCTCGACCTGATCCTGGCGGTGCGGGTGGTCGACGACATCGGCGCGGCGCTGGCGCACATCGGCCGCTACGGCTCCGACCACACCGAGGTGATCGCCACCGCCGATCCGGCCGCGGCCGAGGCGTTCGTGCGCGGTACCCGCAGCGCCGCGGTGATGGTCAACGCCTCCTCGCGTTTCAACGACGGCGGCGAGCTCGGGCTCGGCGCCGAGATCGGCATCTCGACCACCCGCCTGCACGCCTACGGGCCGATGGGGGCGGAGTCGTTGACGATCGAGCGTTTCGTCGTCCGCGGCGAAGGACAGGTCCGGCACCCGCAGTCGCGGACGCCGGACCTGGGGCCTTCAGCTTCCTGAGCGCTCGGTCTGCTTCGGCGGAATCGGCGCCGCCGGGGTGGGCCGAGGTACCGGCGCCAGGTCGTAGGGGCGTGCGTCATCGTCCATCCGCAAGGTGACCACCTTGGCCGACTGCAGCCGTTCCGGCAGGTGCGCGGCGGCGCCGAGGGCGCGTCCGACATCCTGCGCGCCGACGTTCGGCGTCGGCGCGCGCCGCTCCTTGTTCGCGAACCGCCTGCGGTTGATCTCGGCCCAGCCGATCAGCGCGACCGCTGCGGCGACGGCCAGCAGCGGCAGCAGTATCAGCAGCAACGGGTCGACCGAGTCGTTGCGCAGGTAGAGTTCGAACGCGGCGACGCGCAGCCCCAGTGTCCACAGCAGCAGGGTCACCACCGGCAGCCACAGGTAGGCGTACACGAGCCAGCAGGCGGCGGTGACCACGCCCCAGGCGGTGCGCACCGCCAGCGGCCGCGAGCGCGGCTTCTCGATCAGCAGCGAGTCGTATTTCATCGTATCCCCCGATCCGGGCTGACCCATACCGCCCGGGTGTTGTGCCGCTTGAGCAGGGCCTTGGGCAGGGCGACGACGGTGCTGGCCATGCCGATCAGCCAGTAGGCGACCGGGTACCAGATCATCCAGTAGTAGTTGCGTCCGACCCGGGTCTCGTAGCGGCGATCGATGATGATGCTGGCGGCGAACTGCAGCAGGCAGACCATCGCCAGCACCACGCCGTGCCAGCGCGGCAGGATGGTGTCGATGTGCAGCGCCGGCGGCAGCGCGACGACCAGGCCGATCGCCCACAACGCGATGATCAGCACCATCGTGTAGGCCCAGGCCACGCTGAACAGGTACTCGCACAGCACCACCCACATCCGCCGCTTGCGCCAGGACAACAGGTCCTGGGTGTGGCGCAGCATCACCTCGACGCCGCCCTGGGCCCAGCGCAGCCGCTGCCGCCACAGTCCCCTCAGCGTTTCCGGCATCAGGATGAAGCACAGTGCGTTGGGCTCGTAGCGGATGTCCCAGTGGTCCATCTGCAGCCGCCAGCTGATGTCGATGTCCTCGGTCACCATGTTGTCGGACCAGTAGCCGATCCGGTGCAGGGCGGTGCGGCGGAAACCGGTGATCACGCCGGAGACGGTGAACAGGCGGCCGTAGACGCGCTGGGCGCGCTTGATCATGCCGATGATCGAGGAGAACTCGCCGACCTGGATCCGGCCCAGCAGCGAGGAGCGGTTGCGGATGCGCGGGTTGCCGGTCACCGCGCCGACCCGTGGCCCCGAGGTCAGGTGCCAGACCATCCAGTGGGTGGCGTAGCTGTCGAGCAGGGCGTCGCCGTCGATGCAGATCAGGTACTCGGAGCGGGCCGCCAGCGCGCCCATGCGCAGCGCATTGGCCTTGCCCATGTTGCGATCGAGATGGATCACCCGCAGGCGCTCGTGGCGCTCGGCCAGTGCCTGGAGCTTTTCGGCGGTGTCGTCGCTGCTGCCGTCGTTGATCGCGATCACCTCGAAGTCGGGGTAGCACTGGGCGAGCGCGGCGGCGATCGTCTCGTCGACCTGCTCGCCCTCGTTGAAGCAGGGGATCAGGATCGAGGCCATCGGCGCGTCGGCCAGCGCCGGCGGCGCGGTGCGCGGCGGCGCGTGGCGCTCGCGGCGGAAGTAGTAATAGAGGCCGCCGGAGACCCAGAAGAACGACATCACGATCGGGTAGTAGAAGGCGAAACCGAACAATATTGCGGAAATAGAAGTCATATCCGTCCCTCACGGCTCCATGTACGGGAACGAGCGCGCCGACATCGCTTCACGGGCGTCGTCCAACGCCGGGACATCGTCGATGAAATTGTCCGGATACCAGGCCAGGTGGCGGACGCCGCGGGCCTGCAGGTGGCGGATCTGCGACTTGAGGCGGTCGGCGGGGATCGCCTGGCCGTTGCGCCAGTCGACCGTCTGCAGTTCGAACACGGTGCGCTCGGCGCCCAGCGGATGCCGCATGACCTCGTCGGTGAGGCGGTCCAGCCAGGCCTCCGGCCGGGTGCTGCCCTCCATCCACGGCATCGCCATCACCGCGGTGTAGTCGTAGGCGGCGTGGAACGCGTCCAGCCGCTGCGCGAACCAGGCCTCGCTTTCGGGCTGCAGCACGGTGGCCGCGAACAGGTTGCGCGCGGTCAGCAGCTTGGGCCGCCATTTGCCGGCGGCATCGCGCAGTGCGTGGGTGAAGTCGATCAGCGCCCGGGTGCGCGCGGCCGGGTCCGCCGGTGCGCGGCCGGTCAGTTCGTTGTCGCGCAGCAGGGCATCGTCGTGGAACAGCAGACCGCTGAAGATCGCGCTGGCGGCCAGGTCCTCGTAGATCTCCGAGACGATCTTGCGGGTCTGCGGCCTGAACGGGTCGAGGCGGAAGGTCTCGGCCGGGTTGCTGCTGGCGATCGCCAGCGATTCGCGCAGGGCCGGGTCCGGCAGCTCGTAGCCCAGCACCGGCAGCCACGCGAACACCTCCACTCCGGCGCGGGTGCGCAGCTGCCAGGCGACCCGGTTGAACAGGTCGGCGCGCATCGGCAGGTGCCGGTTCGGGAAGTACAGCGCATCGGCGGAACCGTTGCCGTCGGGGTCGGCGAAGGCCTGCAGGTACACGTGGCTGGGGCCGATCCGCTTGACCCGCTCGATCAGACGGTCGAGGTTGCGCGCCGACTGCGCGGGGTCGGTGTCGTAGACGTAGTCCAGGTCGATCTGCAGGGCGCGCATGCCCTCCAGCGTCTGGTCGTGGCGCAGTTCGTAGGCGAGGTCGTCGACGCCGGGATTGTCGAACAGCAGCAACCGCGCGAGGCCGTGCAGGCCGTCGCCGTTCATGCCGGCGACGATCGGCTGGTTGCGGCCTTCCAGGTCGAAGGTGACCGTCATCCCGAGCGTGTCGGCGATGCGGTTGACCTGGCTGTTGTAGGCGGCGTAGGGCCACACCATCGCCCGCGGCGCGCGGCCGAGCTCGCGCTCGATCAGCGACACGCTGGTGGCGAGATCGCCGCGCACCCGCGCCAGGTACTCGCGCTCGCTTTCGTAGCGCCCGCTGGCCGGGTCGTGGATGCGGGTGACCGCGGCCGGGGTCGAGTTGCCCTGCGGGTTGGAATTGACGCCGTGATGCAGGTCGTGGCTGTGCGAGGCGATTTCGACCAGGCCGCTGGCCTGCATCTCGCGCAACTGCTCCCAGGTCAGGAAGTCGTCGCGGGAGAACATCCGCGGGCCGTAGTCGATCCGGCGCTCCGGCGGCATGTCGATCCAGCCGGTGACCACCGCGACCAGGGCCGGGTAGCCGTAGGCGCGCAGCAACGGGAAGGCATGCGTGTAGACGCTGCGCAGACCGTCGTCGAAGGTCAGCAGGACCGCCTTTTCCGGCAGCGGCCGGATGCCGTCGGCGGCGGCGATGACGTCGCCGAGGCTGACCGGACGATAGCCGTGGCCGGCGAGCCAGTCCAGGTGCGCGGCGAAGTTCTGGGTGCCGACCGCGTACAGGTCCGGATCGCCCTTGCGGGCGACGTCGTCGCGGATGTCGTGGTAGCTGATGACCAGCAGTTCGTTGGCCGCCGCCGGGCGCAGGCCCAGCAGCAGGAGCAGTGCGGCGGAGACAATCAGGATGAAGACCGGGGCGATACCGCGGGCGAGGGTGTGCGGACGATCCATGTTCATTCTCCCCACCTGAATTCGAGGTCGAAGCCCAGGTGCTCTTCGCGGGTGCCGTCGTAGACCGGTCGCGACCAGTTCACCCCGTACTCCAGCAAGCGGCCGGTGCCGAAACGCCACTCGTGGGCGTAGCGCAGTTGCGGTACCCAGTGGCTGCCATAGCCTTCCTGCCAGTACGGCCCGATGCCGGCGGTGAGGCGCTGGCGGAAGTGGCGGTCGTAATCGCGCCAGGTGATGTGATCCAGGCGCGCGCCCACTTGCAGCGAAGCGTCGCGCGAAGGGTTGAAGTAGGGCGCGTCGTCGCGGCTGCCGCGGCTGGTGTAGCCGCCGAGCAGGCCGTCGATCCACAGGTGAGGTCGCGACAACAAGTGACGCTGGGTGTCAATCGTGAGCGCTTCGCGGCGGTTGCCGTCGTCGTAGCGCAGCTGCTGCAGGCGCGCGTCGATGCGGCCGTGGTCGGACGGTATCCAGCTCACGCCCAGGCTCAGTTCATCGGCGCCGATACCGCTGCGGCGGGCCTGCAGCGAAGCGTTGGGACTGTTGTGGTACCAGCCGCCGCCGATGCGCCAGGCGTCGTCCAGGCGCCAGTCGGCGCTGACGTGGTAGCCGCTGTCGGCATCGGTCCAGTCGTCGAGGATGCGGTCGGCGCCGGCCGCCGCGCGCAGTCGATCGTGGGCGTAGCGGACGCCGACCCCGGCGCGGCGGTCGTGCACGCGCGCGCCCTGGAAGTCGGCCCAGG
>NZ_VICD02000088.1 GCF_006546735.2 Marilutibacter maris
GGGCCAGTGCCGGCTGCGCGCGCTTGCGATCGGCCAGCGGCGCGCGCTGGCCCCAACCGCTGATCGCCGCCGCCACCTGCACGTAGTGCTCGCGCTCGGCCTCGCTGTAGCCGGGCTCGCTGCCGATGAACTGGGTCGCGAACAGGCCCAACGCCGAGGCGGTGGCGCGCAGCTCGCGGTCGGCGCCGGCGAACTGGCGGTCGTAGCTGGCCATCAACTGCTTCTCCGCGTCCGGCGCCGCCAGCGCGGTGATCATCGCCGGGAACTGCTCGTCCAGCGGCAGTTCGGTGAGCGGCCAGATCGTGCGCCCCTCGCTCCAGGCCAGTTGCAGGCGCGCATGCAGCGCCGGCGGCACCGCGTGGCGAGCGTAGGCGACCAGATCGTCGCGGCGCAGGTCGTCGACCAGTTGCGCGACCGCCTCGGTCGGCCGCGTCGGCACCGCCTCGGCCTCATCGTCGCCCGGACCCGCCCGGCAGGCGGCCAGCACCAGCGCGAGCGCAGCGACGGCGGCCAGCCACCGGCTTCGATATGCCGGCCCCGGCACGGCGGTTGGAATTCCTGGCATGACGCAGCGCTCCCCGATCGCTGGCCGCATCTTGGCGTCCGGGCCACGCAGGTACAAGGCGGGTTCCTGCGACTGTCGTCACAACCCGCCACCCTGCCCCTGGAATGACCCGATCGGACAAGGCCGCCGCACCGCCGGCCGATCTGCAACGCGCGGGCAAAGAAAAAGGAGGCCGTGGCCTCCTTCAAATCCGGCACGAGTCCGGAGGACTAGCGAGTTGTGGCATGGCTCCGGCAGCGCCGGACGGGGATAAGCCTACCCGCCCGGCAATGCTGATGCAACACTTTAAATTGCACAATTCAAATAATTGAATTTATTGAATTATCTGAAATTCAATCAAGGCGCCATGTCGAGCGCGGCGCGCTTGCCGGCGCGGCGCACCTCGATCGGCTGGCTCCAGTCGTTGTTGAACGCGGCCGGCTCCCACGAACCGTAGGTCGGGTTCGGCAGCATCCACCAGCGCTCGCCGAACCAGTCGCCGTATTCCTCCATCAGCGCGTCGCGGCCGGCATCGGTGTTGTCGACCACTTCGACGAAGTCGCCGAGCTGGTCGCCGAACTGCATCAGCACCCGGTACTGGCGGCCGGCCAGCTGACGACGGCAGGCCTTCTCGCTGCCGTTCTGTTCGCAGCCCTCGACGAAGGTGCCCAGGCCGAGGAATACCTCGTCGTTGGCGACCGGCATGCCGACCGTGCGCAGGTTGGCCAGGGTCGCTTCCTGCAGGTGTTCGGCGCGATTGGACAGATACAGGATGGTCACGCCCTTGGCCGCCGCCGCCGTGGCGAAGTCGAGCACGCCCGGGACCGGCTTGGCCTTCTTCTCGGCGACCCAGGCCGCCCAGCTGACCTCGTCGTAGGCCTGACCGTCGCGGATCAGGCGCGCCTGGTAGGGCGAGTTGTCGAGCACGGTCTCGTCGACGTCCATGATCACCGCCGGCTTGAGCGAGCCGTCGAGGCCGGCGGTGCCGGCGCGCTCGGACGGCACCAGCGCGTCCCAGTGGGCCTCGGACAAGGCCTTGTCCAGATGGTCGGCGGCGGCCTTGTAGGTCTGCTCGGTCAGCGCGCCGTACTCGGAGGAGGTCTGCACCCACAGCACCGCATTGAGGTTGTCGTCGGCGGGCACCTCGGCGGCCGGCGTCGCCGCGGAGCGCTGCGGCTCGGCCTCGTGCTCGGGCGCGGTGAAGGACACCGGCTTGCAGGCGCCGAGCGCGAGAACCGACACGGCAAGCAGGGACAGGACGGGAATACGGCGCATCTGGCGATCCGGCTTGAACGGGGCGGCGAGTATATCGGAGGCTAGGGTTCCTCCCCATGACAGGACCCCGGATGGATACCCCGCTGCCACGGCTTTCCGCGCATCAGGCCCGCGTGCTCGGCTGCCTGATCGAAAAGGAGGCGACCACGCCCGACGTGTATCCGCTCACGGTCAACGCGGCCCAGGCCGCCGCCAACCAGAAGACCGCGCGCGAGCCGGTGATGCACCTGGATCCGGGCGAGGTGCAGCATGCGCTGCGCCAGCTCGAACAGGCCGGCCTGGCCAAGCAGCATTTCTCCTCGCGCGCGGAACGCTACGCGCATCTGGCCGACGCGGCGCTGGGCCTGGTCCGTCCACAGGTGGTCCTGCTCGGCCTGCTCCTGCTGCGCGGCCAGCAGACCGCCCACGAGCTGCTGGCGCGCAGCGAGCGCATGAGCCGGTTCGAGGACATCGACGACGTGCGCCATCACCTCGAACGCCTCGCCCAGCGCAGCCCGCCCCTGGTGACACAGCTGCCGCGCGGCGGCGGTCAGCGCGAGGACCGCTATGCGCACCTGCTGTGCGGGCCGGTGAGCGTCGAGGCCACGGCCGCCACCCGCGACGACGACGCTCCGGTGCGCGATCGGGCCGACGAAACCGCGCTGGAGGCGCGGGTGGCGGCGCTGGAAGCCGAAGTGGCCGAGCTCAGGACCCGGCTGCAATCGCTGCTGCCGCCCGAGCCCGCGCCGTAGGAAACACGAGGGGCGCCGCGGCTGCGGCTCAGCCTTCCTCCAGCAGCGCGCGGATCGCCGCCAGGCCGGCCTGGGCGCGCTCCTGCTTGCGCGCCGCGTCGGCCTCGGGATCGGCGCCGTCGCGCTGGATCTCCGCCGCCGGCAGCTCATCGAAGAAGCGGCTGGGCTGCAGGCGGATGCGGTCGCCCCAGCGCTGGGTCTCGCGGCAGTGCGACAGCCACAGCTGCTGCTTGGCGCGGGTGATGCCGACGTACAGCAGCCGGCGCTCCTCCTCCAGGCTGCCCTCCTCGACCGCGACCTCGTGCGGCAGGGTGCCGTCGTCCATGCCGACGATGAACACGTAGCGGAACTCCAAACCCTTGGCCGCGTGCAGGCTCATCAGCCGGACCTGGTTGCCGGGCTCGCCCTTGTCCGCGTGCGACAGCAGCGCCAGCTGCGCGGCCAGCTCGCCGGGGCCGCTGCCCTTGCCGCCCTCGAACCAGTCGGCCAGCTCCTCCAGATTGGCCTTGCGGCGCTGGAACGAGGCCTCGTCCTTGCACTGTGCGCGGATCGAGGCCAGCAGGCCGCTCTTCTCGACCAGCACCCGCACCAGCTCGGCCGGGGCCAGCCGCTGGGCGTCGCCACGCAGCGAGCGGACGATGCCGACGAAACCGTCCAGTGCGTTGCCGGCGCGCGGCGCCAGTTGCTTGAGCACGCCGACCGACTCGGCCGCGCGCGACATCGGCATGTGCGCCTTCCGCGCCATCTCGGCCAGCTTGGCCAGGGTGGTCGCGCCGACCTCGCGGCGCGGCGCCTGCACCGCGCGCAGGAACGCCGCGTCGTCGTCGGGATTGGCGACCAGGCGCAGCCACGCCAGCGCGTCCTTGACCTCGCCGCGCTCCAGGAAGGCGGTGCCGCCGGTCAGGTGATAGGGCACCTTCAACAGTTGCAGCGCCTTCTCCAGCGCGCGGCTCTGGTGGTTGCTGCGGAACAGGATGCAGAACTCGCCCCACTCCACCCGCTTGGCGGTGGCGACGAAATGGATCTCGGCGGCAACCTTCTCGGCCTCGTGGGCGCCGTCCTTGCACTCCCAGATGCGGATGCGCTCGCCGTCGGCGTTCTCGCTCCACAGCGTCTTCAGGTGCTCGTGCGGGTTGTGCGCGATCAGCGCGTTGGCCGCGCGCAGGACCCGGTTCGAGCAGCGGTAGTTCTGTTCGAGCTTGATCACCCGCAACGCCGGATAGTCGACGCCCAGCGAGAGCAGGTTGTCCGGATTGGCGCCGCGCCAGGCGTAGATCGACTGGTCGTCGTCGCCCACGCAGGTGAACAGGCCGCGCGGGCCGGCGATCGCCTTCAACAGCCGGTACTGGGCGTCGTTGGTGTCCTGGCACTCGTCGACCAGCAGGTAGCCGATCCGCTCGCGCCAGCCCAGCCGCGCGTCCTCGTCGTTCTCCAGCAACTCGACCGGCAGCCGGATCAGGTCGTCGAAGTCGACCGCGTTGAAGGTGCTCAGCCGCGCCTGGTAGCGCGCGTACAGCTGCGCCGCCTCGACCTCGCGCTGCGAGCGCGCGACCGCCAGCGCCTGTTCCGGCGACAGGCCGGCGTTCTTGGCGCGGGAGATCAGGTTGCGGGCGTTGTCGAGCGCTTCGTTCTTGACGGCCGTGGACTTGCCGTCCATCGGCAGCAGGTCCTTGATCTGGGCGGCGCTGTCGTCGGAGTCGAACACGCTGAAGCCGCGCCGCAGGCCCAGCTTGGCGTGGTCGATCTGCAGCATCTTCAGGCCCAGCGCGTGGAAGGTGCAGACGGTCAGGCCCTCGGCGGCGTCGCCGCGGATGCGCTTGCCGACGCGCTCCTTCATCTCCTTCGCCGACTTGTTGGTGAAGGTGATCGCGGCGATGCGCCGCGCCGGCATCCGTCCGGACGCGATCAGGTGGGCGATCTTCTCGACGATCACCCGGGTCTTGCCGCTGCCCGCGCCGGCGAGCACGAGCAGGGGACCGTCGGTGTGCTCGACGGCGGCGCGTTGGGGGGGGTTGAGGCCGTGCATGCGGGGGTTCCTGGTGCGGGCGACAGTGTAGCGGAGCCATCGCGGGCAGGCCCGATCACCGACGCGGCGGATTGGCCCCGACCGGCCGCGGACAATCGGTCCGCAGCGCGCGTTTGGCCAGGCGTATCGTGAAAAACGTTCCACCACACCGACGGAGGAGCAGACTCATGAACCGTCCCCACAGACTCGCGCCCCTGCTCGTGCCGGCGTTGCTCGCCGGCCTGCTCGCCGCGCTTCCGGCCCTGGCCGACGACCCGTCCACGCAGCGGCTGCCGCTGACCGACGCCGGCTTCATGGAAATCGATGCGATGCTGGTCTCCGCGCGCGGCCGGCCCAACGAGGAGGCGCGGCTGCGCGGCCTCAAGCACTACGTCGACGACCGCCCGGAACAAGCGCTGTATCAGTTCGAGCGTGCCGCCGGCTACGCCGACAAGTTCTCCCAGCACTACCTCAGCCTGATGCATTGGCACGGCGTCGGCACACCCGTCGATCGCGTCCGCGCCTACATCTGGAGCGATCTCGCCGCCGAGCGCGGCAATCCGCGGTTGCTGGCGATCCGGGAAAAGATGTGGGCGGCCCTGTCGGCGGCCGAGCAGACACAGGTGCTTGCGCAGGGGCCGGACGCCTACACGCGCTACGGCGACACCGTCGCGATGCCGCGCGCGGAGGCCGAGATGCGCCGGTTCGCCCGCGGCATGACCGGCAGCCGGGTCGGCTACCGCAATCAGAGGCTGGAAACCGGTGGCGGCCCGGCAAACCTCCTTTTCGACGCCGACACCGGCAACAACGCGGCCGCCTACGCGACCTCGGTCGCCGGCTCGCCCGACGAACTCTACGGCCAGGAAGGCGGCCTGACGCGGCTCGCCCGCTACTGGCGGGAGCAGGACCGCCTGCTTGAGGGCGACGTCCGGGTCGGACCGGTTTCCAAGTCCGACTGACCGCCATCCCGGCGTTGTCGCATCGTCCTGCCGGCCGGCATAGACTGGCGCCTCCTATTGCAGCGCAACATCCCGTTGCCGGGAGGAAACGCCGATGCGCATCGGCCTGGCCGCCAACCGCCTGCACCACGCCAGCGAGGACGCGGCGCTGTTCCGCTGGCTGCGCGCCTGCGAACCCGGCATCCGCGAACTGCAGCTGGGCCTGCACGCGGTCGGTCGCACCCACGACGCGATCGCCGCGGCGGGCATGCTCGCCGGCTACCGCGGTCTGCATCGCTATCCCTACGGCCGCGACGGCGGGCTGATGAAGCTGGTCGCCGAGGTCGTCGGCCTGGAAGACGACGGCCAGGTGCGCGAACTGGACGGCGCGATCTACCTGATCGACCCGGTCGACCCGTCCTCGACCTTCCCCGAGGCGGTCGCGCTCAAGCGCCAGTGCGTGATCCACGGCAAGCCGTTCGTGTCGACGGTGGCGTCGGCGCGCGCCTGGATCGAACAGGAACGGATACTGGCCGGCTTCGCCGCCGACCCCGGCGCCGACCGCCTGTTCGAGCACCGCGACCAGACCCTGGCCCTGATCGCCCACGATGCGATGAAGCCGGCGATGCTGGCGTTCGCCGCGACCCATTTCGACCTGTTGTCCGGCTTCGCCCAGCGGATCGGCACCGGCACCACCGGCGAACGCCTGAACGAACTGGCCTGGAGCCGCGGCTGGCCGGCCGGCACGCCGTGGGTGCAGCGCTACCAGAGCGGCCCGCTCGGCGGCGACGCGCAGATCGCCGACCGGGTGCTGGAGCGGCGCTGCCAGCGGGTAGTGTTCTTCGAGGACCCGCACGTCGCCCGCCAGCACGAGGCCGACATCCAGTTGCTGGAGCGCGCGGTCACCACGGTCACCGACGACGCGGTCTGCGCGACTTCGCCGGCGATGGCCACGCGCTGGATGGCGGCGGTGGCGAAGCGGCAGGCGGCGCGCGGCGACTGACAACCTCCGCCCCCGCGCCTACACTTTCGCGATGGCGAAGCTGTACTTCTACTATTCGGCGATGAACGCCGGCAAGACCACCACCCTGCTGCAGTCGGCGCACAACTACCGCGAGCGCGGCATGCGGGTGGCGATCCTGACCCCGCGCCTGGACGACCGCGCCGGCAGCGGCCAGGTCGCGTCGCGGATCGGCCTGCAGGCGACCGCGACCGCGTTCGCCCAGGACGACGACCTGCAGCGGCTGGTCGAGCGCGACATCGCCGAACACGGCAAGCTCAACTGCGTGCTGGTCGACGAGGCGCAGTTCCTGAGCAAATCGCAGGTCTGGCAGCTGAGCGAGGTGGTCGACGCGCTCGGCATCCCGGTGCTGTGCTACGGCCTGCGCACCGATTTCCGCGGCGAGCTGTTCGAGGGCAGCCAGCACCTGCTGGCCTGGGCCGACGAGCTGAGCGAGATCAAGACCATCTGCCATACCGGCAGCAAGGCGACGATGGTGGTGCGGGTCGACGCCCAGGGCCGCGCCGTGCACGAGGGCCCGCAGGTCGAGATCGGCGGCAACGACCGCTACGTGTCGGTCTCGCGCGCCGAGTACAAGCGGGTGATGCGCGGCGAGGGCCGGATCGAACCGGTGCAACCGCCACTGCCGCTGGGTTGAGCCGCCGGACCGCAATGCCGGATCCGGTCACCCCGGCGCGCGACGCCGAACCCTGAGAGCCTGTTCAAGGTCCACGGCGGTAGCCCGCGCCGGGGCTGCAGGCATGCCCTGCTGCGCGGCCGCTGGCCTTCATTCGCTCAGACACTGCAGTTCGATCGCGGCGACCTCGCGCCGCAGCGCGCTGCCGTCGGGCTGCTCGGCCTCCAGCGTCGTCGCCAGGCGCCGCAATGCGTCCCGGCCCGCGGCCTCCTGGCCGATGCTGCAACGCGCGGCGGCGGCCTCGGCGGCCGCCTGCCAGGCAATCGCACGCAGGCGATGGTGGCGACGGGGATCGCCATCGCCGGCGAGTTCGTCGAGCCGGGCCAGGGCCTGGACGTCGCCGGCCTGCGCCCGCAACCGCAGTGCCGCCAGCTCGATCCGCAGGGTCTGCGCATGGCCGTCGCCGAGACTGCGGCGTGCCAGCGCGAGCGCCTGTTGCAGGCGGGCCTGTCCGGTCACCGGATCGCCCAGCGCGATCTCGACCTCGCCCAGGGTCGGCTCGATCAGTTCGTTGCCGGCGCCGGCGGCCTCGGGCAGCGATTCGCGCAGCTGCAGGGCCTCGACCAGCAGCGGCCGCGCCTCGCGGTCCCGCCCGGCCTGGTGCAGGACCTCGGCCAGGGCGAACAGTGCGTCGATGACCGGACCGGGCGCGCGCGCGCCGCGCGCGATCCGCAATGCCTCGTGCAGCTCGCCCAGGGCGGCGGCCAGATCGTTGCGCTCCCAGGCGATCCGGCCCAACCGGATATCGTCGGCCACCAGCTCCGGGTGATCGGGACCGAGCCGCGCCAGGCGCAGCCGATGGACCTCGCGCAGCTGCTCGTCGGCAGCGGCGAAACGGCTGGTGTCGAAGTCCAGGCCGGCCAGTTGCCCGCGCACCGCCAGGGTCGTCTCGTGGCCGGGGCCGTGCACGTCGAGCGCGGTCTGCAGCGACTGCTGCAGTATCCGCCGCGCCGGATCGAAGCGGCCCAGCGAGGCTTCCAGCGCGGCGCGCTCGCGGCCGATCTCGATGCTCAGGGCATGGCGTGCGCCGACCCGCTCCCGCAGTTGCCGACCGGCATCCTCGTAGGCGGCCAGGGCGCCGCGCACGTCGCCGTCCTCGGCCAGCAGCCCGGCCAGGTCCATCTGGTTCTCGATCGCCCCGATCCGGTCGCCCTCGATCCCGCGCCGCAACGCCAGCGCGCGCTCGAACAGCTGGCGCGCGCTCTGGCGCTCGCCGACCGCGCGCCGGCAACGCCCCAGCTGGGTATGGAAATCGGCGGCCTGCGGCGGCAACCGCGACTGCTCGCGACGCGCCAGCGCCAGCGCCGGCTGCATCAGCGCGATGCAGCCCTGCGGGTCGCCCAGCAGGCGCAGCACCCGGCCGCGCTGGTTCAGCGACTCCAACTGCAGGCTGTTGGGAATGTCCGGGGTCAGCGCGATGATCGCGGCCTGCTGGTCGAGCAGCGTCCGCGCCTGCTCGAAGTCGCCGAGCCCGGCCCGCAGGCGCGCGACCACGCCCAGCAACTCGGCGCGCGCGCGCGGCTCGCGCGCCAGTTGCAGGTTGCCGCGCGCGACGGCGTCGTCGAGCAACTGGTCCAGGTCCATCGGCTCGCCGAGCCGGCGGCCGCCGACGTTCTCGAACAGGCCGACCATGAAGTCCTGCAGCGCCTGCGCGCGCGCCGCCTCGGCGACCGACTGGCGCGCCTGCCAGGCGATCATCGCCAATGCCGTGGTCAGCACCGCCGCGACCAGGATCGCCGAACCCAGCGCCCAGCGATGGCGGGCGACGAACTTGCGCAGCCGGTAGCCGATGCCCTGCGGCCGCGCCTGCACCGGCCGCCCGGCCTGGAAGCGGGCGACGTCCTGGGACAATGCCTCGACCGACGGATAGCGCTGCGCGGGCCGCTTGGCCATCGTCCTGAGCACGATGTTGTCGAGGTCGCCGGCCAGCAGCCGGCTGCGTCGCCGCTGCTGGCGGCGATCGGCCTGACCGGCGGTATCGCGCAGCACGCTGGCCGACGGCCGCACCGGGTCGGCGGTGAGGATCGCCTCCTCCCATTCGGCATCGGAATGACGCTTGAGCCGGTATGGCTTGTGGTCGGTCAGCAGCTCGTACAGGACCACGCCCAGCGAGTAGACGTCGGTCATCGTGGTCACCGGCTCGCCGCGGATCTGCTCCGGCGCCGCGTAGTGCAGGGTGAACGCGCGCATGCCGGTGCCGGTCTGCTCCGGCGCCTGGGCCTGGCTGTCGAGCAGCTTGGCGATACCGAAGTCGAGCAGGCGCACCTCGCCGGCCGGGGTCACCAGGATGTTCGAGGGCTTCAGGTCGCGGTGGACAATCAGGTTCGCATGCGCGTGGCTGACCGCGTCGCAGACCTGGCGGAACATCCGCAGCCGCCGGTCCAGCGGCATCCGGTTGTCGCGGCAGTAGTCGGTGATCGGGGTGCCGTCGACGTACTCCAGCGCCAGGTAGGGCAGGCCGTCGGCGCTGATGCCGGCATCGAGCAGGCGGGCGATGTTGGGATGGGCGAGGCGGGCCAGGATCTCGCGTTCCCGGGTGAAGCGCAGGCGCAGGTCGTGGCTGGTCAGGCCCGGGCGCAACAGCTTCAGCGCGACCCGCCGCTGGTACAGCCCATCGGCGCGCGAGGCCAGCCAGACCTGGCCCATGCCACCCTCGCCGAGCAGGCTCTCCAGCCGGTACGGACCGACCTCGCTGCCGACGTCGACGCCGCTGGGCGGCATCACCAGCGGTTCGGACAGGAAGTCGCCGTTGGCCTCCTCCAGCGCGATCAACGACTCCAGCTCGGCCGCCAGCGCTTCGTCCTCCCGGCGCAACTCCTCCAGTCGGCGGACGCGCGCGGGAGGCTCCAGCTCGAGCAGGGCGTCGAGCAGCGGGGACAGGCGTTGCCAGCGTTCGGCGTCCATGGATTCAGTCAACCATAGCCACAGCGTGAGCCGCCAAGGGGTGCGACCGATGTCCGATCACGGCCCGCGCCGCTCCTGGAGGACATGCCCGGTACGGGCACCGATCGCGCTCAGTCCTCTTTCAGGGACGCCAGCAGGAACAGCCGCGCCTTCTGCCAGTCGCGGCGGATGCTGCGCTCGGAACGCTCGAGCAGACCGGCGATCTCCAGTTCCGACAGGCCGCCGAAATAACGCAGTTCGACCACCTGGGCCAGGCGCTTGTCGACATCGGCCAGACGGGTCAGCGCGGTGTCCAGGCCAAGCGTGTCCTCGTCCAGGCGCAGCCCGCCTTCCAGGTCCTCCGGCAGATCGGTGACCCGGTGCAGGTCGCCGCCGCGCTTCTGCGCCAGACGCTGACGCGCGTAGTCGACGACCACGCTGCGCATCGCCGAGGCGGCATAGGCGAAGAAGTGGGCGCGGTCGTCGAACTGTGCCTCGCGGCGGCCGACCAGCTTCAGATAGGCCTCGTGGACCAGCGCGGTCGCGTCCAGGGTATGGCCGTGCTGGCCGGCGAGCTGGCGCCGCGCCATCGTGTGGAGTTCCTGATAGAGCGTCGCCAGCACCGAGTCCAACGCACCGCGATCGCCGGCGCGCGCGGCCCCCAGCAGCTGCGTGATGTCGGCGCTCTGCACCGATGCGTCCCCAGTCTCCATGGCCGCGACTATAACGCGTTCGCGCCGTTTCGCACGCCCCTGCGCGCCGCGATCCGGTCGCCCCATGAAAGCCCCATCGCGGCTGACGCCGCTCCTACGTCAGGTCTCATGGCGCCCCAGCCCCCTGAGTCAGGGGGCGATTCGCATCGCAGATGCGAATGGGGGTGTGGAAGCGCAACGGCGGGGCCCAAGATTTGCGAAGCAAATTTTGGGAGATATCCGGGCGCGGCCGGATATCGTTCCCCCCTGAGTCAGGGGGCGATTCG